>NZ_JBHSSS010000020.1:38997-105452 GCF_042659625.1 Nocardioides sp. GCM10027114 | reverse complement strand
CGAGGCGCACCGGTCCACGGATCCGCCCGAGCAGTAGCTGCCCCGCCCCACACCCCGCCAGGCCACGCTCGGCGGGGGCAGGGGCATGTCACCGACCCGGTTCCAAGGGTCTCGACGGGCTCGACCTCCGTGTGGTCGCCGCCCTGCCTACCTTGCTGGGTCTCGACGAGCTCGACCACCGTGTGATCGCCGCCCTGCCTACCTCGCCGGGTCTCGACGAGCTCGACCACCGTGTGATCGCCGCCCTGCCTACCTCGCCGGGTCTCGACGGGCTCGACCGGCGTCTGGACACCGCCCTACGCCACTCACCGGGTCTCGACGAGCTCGACCGCCGTCAATCACCGCCCTGCACCGGCTGCGGGGGGCTCGACGGGCTCGACCTCCGTGTGGTCGCCGCCCTGCCTCACATCAGGAGGGGGTGGAGCAGCGGCAGGCGGCGAGGGCGGCGGCGAGGTCGTCGAGGGCCTCGCGGGCGTCGAGGGTGTCTGGCAGGTCGATCCGGTCGGCCAGCACGGCGAAGGCGAGCGGGGTGCCACGGGCGTCGACGAGGACGCCGGCCAGGCCCGAGACGCCGCTGAGGGTGCCGGTCTTGGCGCGGACCCGCGACCGCGGCACCGGCGGCGCGTCCTCGAACCGGGCGGCCAGCGAGCCCGTGAAGCCGGCAACGGGCAGCCCCGTCAGCGTGGCGCGCAGGTCGGGCTCGTCGTCGTCGGCGGCGACGCGGAGAACGTCGACGAGGGTGCGCGCGGTCAGCACGTTCTCGCGGGACAGGCCGCTGCCGTCGAGGACCCGCGCGCCGGTGGTGTCGACGCCCAGCCCCTCGAGGGTCGCCACGACGGCGGCCGTGCCGGCCGTCGAGCTGCCCCGCCCCTCGACCGCGAGGCCGACGTGCCGGGCCAGCACCTCGGAGGCCTCGTTGTCACTGGTCTCGACGACGTGCTCGGCGATCCGGGCGAGCGGCGCGCTGGCGACCGAGGCGAGGACCTCCGCGTCTGGCGCAGCGCGCCGGGCGGCGGGCTCCCCCACGACGCGGACGCCGGCGTCGGCGAGCGCCGCGGCGAACGCGTCGGCCGCGGACCGTGCCGGGTCGGCCACCCGGCCGAACCCGCTGGGGTCGCGGCCCTGGTCGACCCACAGCGCGGTGATCGGCGAGACCACCCCGTCCGGCACGTAGCTCGCCGGCCAGCGGGGGTTCACCGCCGGACCGCGGAACAGCGAGTCGTCGTAGCCGACGCGCACCTTCTTCCGGCCCCCCAGCGCCTGCGCGGTGGCCCGGGCCAGGGCCCGCACGTCGGCCTGCTCCGGCCAGGCACCGGGCTCAGGCGCCCGGGCGAGCAGCGGGTCGCCGCCGCCCACCAGCACCACCCCTCCGGGGCCGTCGGCGACGACGGTCGTCTCGAAGACGTGGTCGGGGCCGAGCACCTCGAGCGCGGCGGTGGTGGTGAGCAGCTTGGTCGTGGACGCGGGGACGGCCGCGGCGCGGCCGGCGGTCACCGGTGCCTCGTCGCCGCCCAGCGTCGCCACCGCGGCCGAAACCCGGGGTCCGAGGTCCTCGTCGCCGAGGTACTGCTCGAGCACGCGGCGTACGGCGGCCGGGCGGAGCTGTGGCCCGGTGGGGTCGAGGACCGCACCGGCGGCCGGGTCCAGCGCCTCGGGCGCCTCGACCTCCGGGAGGTCCAGTCCGGGGGGCGGCGGGACCGCGGCCGGCGAGACCGGCTCGACGCCGGTCCCGAACCAGCGGGGCCCGAGGTCGAAGCGGTACGACGCGGCTGCGGCACCGATCAGGGCCAGCACGAGGACCACCGGCAGCCACCGCCAGAGCCGCCGCAGGGACCCGCCGCCGTCGTGGCGTCGGTCACGTCTGCCCACCCTCGGCCCCTTCCGGCTGTGTGTCGGGGCACATTGTGCGCGACACTGTGCCCGGCGCCCCTGCCGGGCCCCACGACCCGCGCGGCCCCGACGGTGCGGCGGGTGCCCATTCTGATACGACGGTGGAGGAAAGACGTGCTCGAGTTCGACGTACTGGTGGAGATCCCCAAGGGAGAGCGCAACAAGTACGAGGTCGACCACGAGACCGGGCGCATCCGCCTCGACCGGATGCTCTTCACCTCGACGGCCTACCCGGCCGACTACGGCTTCATCGAGGACACCCTCGGTCAGGACGGCGACCCGCTCGACGCCCTGGTGATCCTGCAGCAGCCCACCTTCCCGGGCTGCCTCATCGCCTGCCGCGCCATCGGAATGTTCCGCATGACCGACGAGGCCGGCGGTGACGACAAGGTCCTCTGCGTCCCGACGCACGACCCGCGCCTCGAGCACCTGCGCGACATCAACCACGTCTCGAAGTACGACCGCCTCGAGATCCAGCACTTCTTCGAGGTCTACAAGGACCTCGAGCCCGGCAAGTCCGTCGAGGGCGCCGAGTGGGTCGGTCGCGACGCCGCCGAGGCCGAGGTGCGAGCCTCGTTCGAGCGCTTCAAGAAGAACGGTCACTGAGACTTCTCACCCGATCGGTCCCAGGACCGGTCAGGTCGGCCGGACCGCGGTGAACCAGCACACCGCGCCGTCCGGCTCGACCGCCACCTCCGTGAGCCCGGCCCCGGCCAGCCACGCCTCCAGCCCGGAGGTCGTGCAGCCGGGGCCGAGCACGTTCGCGGCGCGGCCGAGCCGCAGCAGCGGCGCGTAGCGCAGGCCCGCGTCGGTCACCAGGGTGCTGCCCGTGAGCCGGCCGTCCGGCGCCAGCACCCTGGCCATCTCGGCCACGGCGCGCTCCGGGTCCGGGAAGCAGTGCAGCCCCGTGAACGAGACGACCCGGTCGAAGCTCCCGTCGTCGAAGGGGAGCGCCCCCGCGTCCGCGACACAGGTCGTCACCTGGTCGGCGACGCCCCGTGCCCGGGCGACGGCCGCCGACCGCTCCAGCATCGTCGGCGCGATGTCGGCGGCGACGTAGGTCAGTCCCTGTCCCGGCCGCACCCCGTGGAGGGCGACCCCGCCGCCGCACGGCGGTCGAGCACGCGCGCCCCCGCCGGCAGGTCGCCGAGCAGGCCCGCGGCGGCGTACAGCAGGCCGAGGTCGCTGCCCAGCCCGAGCCGCCACAGCGGCGTCCCTGCGCGGGGATGGCTGACGGTCCAGTCGTAGACCGTCGCCCACAGCGGGTCCTCGTGCCAGCCGCCGAGCAGCCGGCCCACGCGCGGGAGCCGCACGCCGGTTCCCCCGGACCTCAGTCGAGCAGCTCGGGCGAGCGGAGCATCTCGCGCGGCACCCCGAAGGCGTCGACCAGGTCGACCGCCAGCGGACGCACCTTGCGGCACAGCCCGTTGACCTCGCGGGTGATGGCCCGGGACCGCTGCGCGGTCATCCGGCCGTGCTCCATGAACCACGCCCGGTCGGCCTCGATCGTGGAGAGCGCGTGCAGGTCGCTGAGCAGGGTGAGCGCGACCCGCAGGTCGCCCGGCGGCAGCGCGCGGACCTTGGCCACGAACGCCTCGAGCACGATGCGCTCGACGTGGGCGCGGGCGGTGGCGATCACGTGGTCCTGGACCCGGGAGAACACCTCGCCGGCGTTCATGCCGTTGTCGATGCCGCGCTTGAGCCGGCGCGCCACGCCGGCGAGCATGTGCTCCTCCCGGTAGCGCAGCATCATCAGCTGGTACTCCGGGTCGAGGAGGCCGGCCTCCTGGTCCCACTCGTCGCCGCCAGGCAGCAGGTCGCGGACCCGCTCGATCAGCTTGTGGACATTGCTGCGCTCGAGCACCGTCTCGACGGCGAGGCCGGCGACGAGCCGCACCATGCCGAGCTGGTCGACGTCCTCGAACTCGCTGGCGTAGTCGGTGAGCAGCCCCTTGGCGACGAGCTGCAGCAGCACGTGGTTGTCGCCCTCGAAGGTGGTGAAGACGTCGGTGTCGGCCTTCAGCGCGGCGAACCGGTTCTCGGCCCGGTAGCCCTGGCCGCCACAGGCCTCGCGGCACTCCTGGATGGTGCGGGTGGCGTGCCAGGTGCCGAGGGCCTTGAGCCCGGCGGCGTCCGACTCGAGCTCGCGGCGGCGGTGCTCCTCCTCGCCCTGGGTCGGCGCGTCGGTCGGCGAGAACACGTCGTGCAGGGCGGCCGCGACCTCCTCCTGGGCGAAGTGGAGCGCGTAGGTACGGGCCAGCAGCGGCAGCAGCCGGCGCTGGTGGATGCCGTAGTCGAGCAGCAGCTCCTCCTCCCCGTCGGAGGTGGCGTCGAACTGGCGGCGGCGGTCGGCGTACCGGACCGCGATCGTCAGCGCGACCTTGGCGGCGTTGATGCCGGCGCCGCCGACGCAGACCCGGCCCTGCACGAGGGTGCCGAGCATGGTGAAGAACCGCTTGTCGGCGTTGTCGATGGGGCTCTCGTAGCGGCCGTCCTCGGTGACCGAGGCGAACTGGTCGAGCAGGTTCTCGCGCGGCACCCGCACCTGGTCGAAGGTGATGCGGCCGTTGTCGACGCCGTTGAGGCCCATCTTGAGCCCGTCGTCCTCGATGGTGACGCCGGGGAGCAGCTCGCCGTCCTTGCGCAGCGGCACGACGAGCGCGTGGACGCCGTGCCGCTCGCCGGCGACCTCGAGCTGGGCGAAGACGACCGC
The DNA here is from genome assembly GCF_042659625.1 of Nocardioides sp. GCM10027114. Lineage (NCBI taxonomy): Bacteria > Bacillati > Actinomycetota > Actinomycetes > Propionibacteriales > Nocardioidaceae > Nocardioides > Nocardioides sp. GCM10027114. The sequence continues at coordinate 100,849 of NZ_JBHSSS010000020.1, read as the reverse complement.
GAGCTCGGCGTGGCGGGCGGCGTTGCCGATCCAGTCCTTGCGGGCGCCGGGGTCGGGCGTGGTGACCACGAACTCCTGCGTCTCCGGGTCGTACGACGCGACCGTGCCGAGGGCCTGCACGTTGGAGCCGTGGCCCACCTCGGTCATGGCGAAGCAGCCCATCAGCTCGCCGGTGATCAGCCCGCGCAGGTAGGCGTCGTGGTGCTTCTTCGTGCCGAGCTGGAGGATCGCGCCGCCGAAGAGCCCGAACTGCACGCCGACCTTGACGAGCACCGACAAGTCGCCATACGCGAGCGTCTCGAACGCCGCCACCGACGCGCCGACGTCACCGCCGCCGCCGTACTCCTCGGGGAAGCCCATCCCGGTCTGCCCGGTGGCGGCCATCGCCACCACGAGGTCGCGGACCCGGTCGCGGAACTCGTCGGTGCCCATGGTCTCGGCGTCCTCGAGGACCGCGGCGTGCTCGGCGAGGTTGCGGCGGACGAGGTCGCGGACCTCGGCGTACCGGCCGTCGAGGAGCCTGGTCAGCTCCGCGACGTCGACGGTCGGCTGGGCGTACTGGTCCCCCTCGGCCGGGGCGAGCGTGTCGGTGGCCATGTCGGCGAACCTACTCGCCCGTACCAGCCGGGCACCTCCGAATGTGACGCGCCGGACTCCGCCCGACTGGGTCGCCCGGGGCCGTGCGGGGTCAGGAGGGGTCGTCGCTGCTGCCCCGCGAGCCGACCGGCACCGCGGAGGTCGTGGTCGTGGGATGCGAGGACAACCCGTGCCGGTCGAACCTCTGCCCGCTGGCGAGGCCGCCGAGGTAGAAGGAGACCAGGGCGATGAGGATGCCGGCGACGTCGTCGGCGACGTAGTGCCAGCCGAAGTAGAGGGTGGCGACGATGGTGACGAAGAAGTTCGCCCAGGCGACCCAGTGGAGGATCCGCGAGCGCAGGGTGTACTGCACCATCAGCGCGACCAGCAGCGTGATCGCGGTGTGCAGGCTCGCGAAGCCCGCGACCGACTGCACGGCGCCCTCGATGCCCGTGCGCATCACGCCCTGCCGGGCGTAGAACAGCGCCTCCATCAGGTCGGAGGTCGGCGTGTGGGTGAGGTCGGCGTACAGCCACGGGTAGCGGAAGCCGGGGCCGAGCGTCGGCAGCGCGTAGTACGACGCAGTGCCGAGCGTCCACGCCAGGCACTGCGAGGTCGCGAACCAGTAGCCGAAGGAGATGTTGCGCGACCAGATCAGCCAGGCGGTGAGCGCCAGCGGCACCAGCGGCAGGAACCACAGGTAGATGGTCGAGAGGAAGTGCGCGGTGAAGGTGGTGCCGAGGACCGCGTGCAGCACGTTGGCCGGCTCATTGCCGAAGAACAGCGCGGTGTCGACGAGGTGCAGCTCCCGGTCGTACTTCGTGTCGCCCATGATGAAGGGCAGGAAGGACTTCAGGTTCCGGTAGCTGACGTAGACGATGTAGAAGCAGACGACGCCGAGCGCCACCAGGGTGAGCCGCTCCTTCGTCCAGTGGGAGCGCCACCGCGCCGCGATGATGGGCGGCATCTTGCGGGGGTCCAGCTTCGAGTACCACAGCGTGCGCGGCAGCATGTCGAGCAGCAGCGCGCCGAGCAGCAGCAGCGGCAGCCGGAGCCACGACGGGCCGAGGAACGATCCCTCCGGGTCGGCGAGCCCCTTGTCGAGGATCAGCGCCGAGATGATCGCCAGCCCGCCCATGAGGGCTGCATTCCCGACGAGGAGTGCGTAGGCGCGGCGGTACACAAGAGCCCAGTGTAGGGACTCCGCGCGGACGGAGCGCCGCCCGGGCTCGGCCGGTGTCAGGCGGGCATCAGGAAGGGCCGACCGCGGCCAGCCGGGTCGGGTCGACCGCGAGCCGCACCCTCTCCCCCGGCCCCGGGTGGGCGTCGAGCGGCGCCACGGCCTCGACCCGGCCCACCGCGTCGAGGTCGACCTCGAGCCGGACCTGCTCCGGCGTCGTGCGCGACGAGAGCACGGTCGCGGCGAGCGGACCCTCCGGGGCGACTCGCAGCGCGGAGCGGCGCAGGGCGACGGCCTCCGTCGCGGGCAGGCCCGCCGCCGTGGACACCCGGGCGCCGGCGTCCCCCTCCAGCACCCGGGCGTAGCCGAGGAACAGCGCCGTCTCGGTGTCGACCGGACGGCGCCACACGGTGTCGATCGGCCCCTCCTGCACGACCCGGCCCGCGCGCATCACCGCGAGCCGGTCGGCGACGGTGAACGCCTCCTCGTGGTCGTGGGTCACCATGAGCGCAGTGCTGCCGGCCTCCCGGAGGATCCGGCGCAGGTCCGCGGCCAGCCGCTGCCGCAGCCCGGCATCGAGCGCCGACAGCGGCTCGTCGAGCAGCAGCAGCCGCGGCTCCCCGGCCAGCGACCGCGCCAACGCGACCCGCTGCCGCTCGCCGCCCGAGAGGGTCGACGGCAGCCGGTCGGCGTACCCGGCGAGCCCGACCAGGTCGAGCAGCTCGGCCACCCGCGCGTCGGTCCCGCGGGCCCGTCGCAGCCGCAGCGGGTAGGCGACGTTGCGCCCGACGGTCAGGTGGTTGAACAGCTGCCCGTCCTGGAACATCAGCGCGAACCCGCGCCGGTGGGTCGGTACGCCGGTCACGTCCTCGCCGTCCCAGCAGGTGCGGCCGCCGCCGGTCGGCTCGAGCCCCGCCACGGCGCGCAGCAGGCTGGACTTGCCGCAGCCGGACGGGCCGAGCACCGCCAGCACCTCTCCGGTGGGCAGGTCGAGCGAGACGTCGACGACGGCCGGCGCGCCGTCGTACGCCACGGAGACCTCGCGGAGCTGGAGCACGTCAGAAGGCTCCCAGACTCGGCACCCGCAGCCGCTCGACGGTCAGCACCACGACCGCGGTGACGGCGGCCAGCACCACCGAGGCGGCCAGCGCCATCCCGTAGTTCAGCTCACCCGGCCGGCTCAGCAGCCGGAAGATCACGACCGGCAGGGTCGGCGACTCGTCGCGGGCGAGGAACGAGGTCGCGCCGAACTCGCCGAGCGAGACCGCGAAGGCGAAGCCGCTCGCGGCGAGCAGCGGCCGCCACACCACCGGCAGGTCGACCGTCCAGAACGTCCGCCACGGGGAGGCCCCCAGCGACGCGGCGGCCTGCCGCTGCCGGTCGTCGATGCCGGCCAGCACCGGGACGATGGTGCGGACCACGAGCGGCAGTGCCACCAGGGCCTGGGCGATCGGCACCAGCAGCGGCGAGTCGCGCAGGTCCAGCGGGGGCTCGTCGAGGGTGATGAGGAAGCCGAAGCCCAGCGTCACCGCGGAGACGCCGAGCGGCAGCATGAAGAAGGCGTCCAGGCCGCCGCGGATCCGGCGCTCGGCGCGCGACCGCGACCGGCGGGTGACGACGACAGCGACGAGCAGGCCCGTCGCCAGTGCCATCCAGGTCGCGTCGACGGCGGTGCGCAGCGACGTCGTCAGCGCCTCGGTGACCGGCGCGACCAGCGCCTGCTGCTCGCCGGACGTCGTCAGGGCACGGTAGTTGGCGGTCCCCCAGCCGCCCGCCACCCGCAGCGAGCCGGCGACCAGCGCCACGATCGGGGTGGCCACGAACGCCAGCAGCGCGACCGTGGCGGCCAGGGCCGGCAGGTCGCCCCGCCCGGGCCGCCGCGGCCGCGGCGCCGACCGGGCCACCCCGGGGTCCGGCACCGCCCGCAGCCGCTGCGCCACCAGCAGCAGCGCGGCGACCACGAGGATCTGCAGCACCGAGAGCGCGGCGGCGGCCTGCAGGTCGAAGACGCTGGTGGTGAGCAGGTAGATCTCGGTCTCGACGGTCGCGTACCGGACTCCGCCCAGGGTGAGCACGATGCCGAAGGCCGTCGCGCAGAACAGGAAGACGACGCTGGCGGCGGAGACGATCGCCGGCCGCAGCGCCGGGAGTGTGACGGTGCGCAGCACCTGCCACGGCGACGCCCCGAGGCTGGCCGCCGCCTCGGCGGGCCGGGGGTCCAGCGACTCCCAGCTCGCGCCCACCGCCCGGATGACCACCGCGACGTTGAAGAACACCATCCCCGCGACGATCGCGGCGGGCGTCTGGTCCAGGCCCAGGAAGCCGAGCGGGCCCGACTCGCGCAGCAGCTGGCGGAAGGCGACCCCGACGACGACCGTCGGCAGCACGAACGGCACCAGCAGCGCCGCCCGCACCGCCCTGCGGCCGGGCAGGTCGAGCCGGTGCAGCGCGAACGCCGCCGGCAGCCCGAGCGCCACCGACAGCAGGGTCCCGGCCGCCGCCGACCAGACGGTGAACCACAGCACCCGGTGGACCCGGTCCCGGGCGAGGACGTCGAGCACCTCGCCCGGCGCGAACCGGCCCTCGTCGAAGAAGCCCTGCGCCACCATCCCGGTGACCGGCAGCACGAAGAACACCCCGACGGCCGCGACCGGCACCAGGGCCAGCGCGGCGAGGGTGAGCAGCCGCCGGGTCATGGGTGGTCCCGCCGGACGCTCAGCGGGTGACGAGGTCGCGCCACTCCTCGAGCCACGCGTCGCGGTTCGCGGCGATCTCCGACGGCTCGAGGGTGTACGGCGACTCCGGCTGCTCGGCGTACCGGGCCCAGTCGGCGGGGAGGTCGACCCCGTCGGCGACGGGGAAGACGTACATGCTCTCCGGCAGCGCGGCCTGCACGTCGTCGGAGAGCAGGAACTCCACCAGCGCCCGGCCGCCCTCGGGGTTGTCGGCGCCCTCGAGGACGCCGGCGTACTCGACCTGGCGGAAGCAGGTGTCGAGGAGCGCGCTGGTGGTCGACTCGTCGGCCCCCTTCGGCACGGTGAAGGCTGGCGAGGAGTCGTAGGACAGCACGACCGGGCGGGTGCCCTTCTCGCTGCCCTGCGTGAACTCGCCGAAGTAGGCGTCGGTCCAGCCGTCGACGACGAGGGTGTCGTTGTCGAGCAGCCGCTCCCAGTAGTCCGGCCACGCGTCGCCGTACTCAGCGACGGTCGCCATCAGGAAGGCAAGGCCCGGCGAGCTCGACAGCGCCGACGACGTCACGAACAGCCCCTCGTACGCCGGGTCGGTGAGGTCCTCGAGCGACGTCGGCGGCTCGAGGTCGCGCTCCGCGAACCAGGCCTCGTCGACGTTGACGCACACGTTGCCGTTGTCGACGGGGAACAGCCGGTCGGCGGCCTCGCCGTCGAGGGCGTACTCGTCGGCGCCGGCGGGCAGCGTCACGTCGGCGGTCGCGAAGACCCCCTCGTCGAGGGCCCGCGAGGCGAAGGTGTTGTCGACGCCGAAGGCGACGTCGCCGGTCGGGTTGCCGGCGGTGAGGACCAGCTTGGTGGTGAGGGTGCCGGCGTCGCCGGCGGCGCGCACCTCGAGGTCGTGGCCGGTCTCGCGCTCGAAGGCACGGACCAGCTTCTTCGGCAGGCTGAACGACTCGTGCGTGACCAGCACGACCGGCCCGCCGGCGGTCTGGCCGCCCTCCTCGGGGGCGGGCGCCGGGTCGTCCTGGGCGACGACGGTGCAGGACGACAATGCCAGCGCACCCATAGCGGAGGTGGTGGCGGTGAGCGCGAGCGCGCGCGGCACGGAACGGACGGACTTCATCGGACTCCCTATCGCCGGTGCTAACCGGATCAGGTTCGGAGGGTCTGCGGCGGTTCCCGCACTCTCAGCACGCCCGGGCGTGCTCCCCTGTCTGTGGCGTCCAGCCTACGACGCCGGCGGTCGGCCGGATCCGGGGCCCGTCCCCAGCCCTAGGCTGGGCCCGTGCCCAGCCGCCGCCACGACCTCCTCGCCTACGCCGTCCCGCGGCTGCGCAAGGCCCGCGACCTCGACACCGAGGAGCGCGAGCGGGCCCGGGTGATGCGCTGGCACGCCGGCCTCGACCGGACGTTCCCGACCCGGCTGGTGCGGCGCTTCGACCGCCGGTTCACGCTCCGCGAGGAGGACGCCGGCGGGTTCCCGTCGTACGTGATGGAGCCGCGCGGCGTCGCCGTCCGGCGCACCGTCGTCTACGTCCACGGCGGCGGCTTCATGGCGCCGATCGACCCCTTTCACGTCAGGTACGCCGCCCGCCTCGCCCGCGGGCTGCAGGCGCGGGTGGTGCTGCCCGACTACCCGCTCGCGCCCGAGCACACCTGGCGCGACTCGTTCGACGCGATGACCGACCTCGCGGCACGCTGGTCGGAGCCCCACAACGGCGGCGGCGCGGGCACGGTGCTCGCCGGCGACTCGGCCGGCGGCGGCTACGCCCTGGCCCTGGCGCTGGCGCTGCGCGACCGGGGCGGCCCGCAGCCGGCGCAGCTGCTGCTGCACGCGCCCTGGGTCGACCTCACCGCCAGCACCCCGGAGACGGTCCACGTCGCCGACCACGACCCGTGGCTCTTCCTCGGCAAGATGCACGCCTACGCCGCGTGGTGGGCGGGGTCCGAGGAGGACCTGGCCCGGCCCGAGGTGAGCCCGGCGCTCGGCGACCTGCGCGGCCTGCCGCCGGCGCTGATGTTCTGCGGCACCCGCGACCTGCTCGTGCCCGGCTGCCGGCTGCTGGCCGACCGGGCCGCCGCCGCCGGCTGGGACCTGCGCTACCTCGAGGCGCCCGACCTGATCCACGTCTTCCCGCTGCTGCCCTTCATCCCCGAGGCGCGGCGCGCCTGGCGGCACACGCTGGAGTTCCTGCGATGACATCCCGCACGAGCCCCCGATGAGTCTCACGAGCCTGTCCTTCGACGCCCTCGACGCGCACACGGCGTACGACGCGTGGCGGCTGCGGCAGGACGTCTTCGTGGTCGAGCAGGAGTGCCCCTACCCCGACCTCGACGGCCGTGACCACGAGCCCGGCACCCGCCACGTCCTGCTGCGCGACGGCGACCGGCTGGTGGGCTACGCGCGGGTGCTCGACGACGGCGACGTGTGGCGCATCGGCCGGGTCGTGCTGGCCCGCGAGGCGCGCGGCCGCGGCCTCGCCGACGGCCTGGTGACGACCGCGCTCGCCGACTGCGTCGGCCGCGACGTGGTGCTCGACGCGCAGTCGGGGCTCGTGGGCTGGTACGCCGGGCACGGCTTCGAGGTGGCCGGGTCGGAGTTCCTCGAGGACGGCATCCCGCACGTGCCGATGCGGCTCAGGCAGTCCTGACGCCCGGGTCGGCGACCGGCCCGAACACCACGACCCCGTCGGGCCCGGTCTCGCGGGTCGCCCGGCCGCGGGTGACGAGCAGCTCGAGGTGCGCCTTGGTCTCCAGGGCGGCGAGCGCGGTGTTGAAGACGTCGAGCTCGGCGAGGCTGCGGGCGTGGCGGGTCCACGGCAGCGCTCCGGCGACCTCGACGGCGCTGAGGGCACGGTCGCCGGCGGGGCCGGCGGCCAGAGCCTCCGCGCACAGGTCGAGCCGGGCGTCGTGGTGGGCGAGCAGCTCGTCGACCCGGGCGTGGGTCGAGGCCGCGACCGGGCCGTGGGCCGGGAGCAGCCGCAGGTCAGGCAGACCGCGCACCTTGGTGAGCGAGGCGAGGAAGTCGCCGAGCGGCTGGGCGGCGGGGACCGGCTCGAAGCCGATCGACGGGGTGATCGTGGGCAGCACGTGGTCGCCCGCGAACAGCAGCCCCGAGGGCCGGTCCGCGAAGACGTAGTGGCCCTGGGTGTGGCCGGGCGTGTGGACCGCGCCGATCGTGCGCGAGCCGACCGTGAGCTCGCGGTCCCCCTCGAGCCAGGCGTCGGGGTACCCCCACTGGCCGAGGTCCGGGCGGCGGCCGTCGGTGAACTTCTGCCACTGACGGGCCACGTCGACCGCGCCCGCGGCGACCAGCAGGTCGACGGTCGGGTCGCTCCCGTCCTCCCGATGGGCGCCGTGCAGCAGGTCCAGGGTGGGCTTGTCCCCCAGGCCGAGGCTGACGTGGGCGCCGCACTCGCGGGCGATCACCGACGCCTGCGTGTAGTGGTCGCGGTGCACGTGGGTGACCAGGAAGCGGGTGATGTCGTGCACGGCGTACCCGATGCTGTCGAGCGCCTCCTCCAGGAGCCGGCGGCTCTCCGCCAGCGCCCAGCCGCCGTCCACGAGCGTGAGCCCCGCGTCGGTCTCGAGCGCGTAGACGTTGACGGCGCGCAGCCCGTCGTTCGGCAGCGGCAGCGGGATCCGGTGGACGCCGGGTGAGACCGGCCACGCGCCGGGATCCGACCAGTGGCGTCCGGAGTCCGGTGACACCGCGTGGGCGGTGTCGCTCGTCGCGGTCATTCGCGGGACTCTACGGCCCCGGGGCTGTGCGAGGGATGGCATCCCGGGGGTCCGGGTGCCCTAGGGTCGTCGGGTGGCCGGGACCGGGACCGAACGCGCGATGACCAGGGACGAGGGGTGGTTCGCCCTCTCGCTCCTGCTGCTCGCCGTCGTGACGGTCGTCGACCTGGTGACGCCGCGGAACAACCTGTCCGTCGCGTGCGCCGCGGCCCCGTTCCTCGCCGCGGCCACCTGCAACGCCGGTCGCGCGCTCCTGGTGGCCCTGGCCTCGCTCGGCGCCGGCCTCGCCCTGGTGGTGACCAACCGTGAGGACGCGCTGTCCGACACCACCCGCGTGGTGGTGCTGCTGCTCGCTGCCGTCCTCGGACCTCTCGTGGCCCGCACCCGGGAACGCCGTGAGCGTCAGGTCCGCGACCTCGCCCGGGTGGCGCGGGTCGCGCAGGAGGCGATCCTGACGCCCGTGCCGCCGTCGGCCGGGGTGCTGCGACTCGCCACGGCGTACGAGTCCGCCAGCCGGGAGGCGCAGCTCGGCGGCGACCTCTTCGCGGCAGTCCGCACCGACGACGCCACGCGCCTGCTGGTCGGCGACGTCCGCGGCAAGGGGCTGGACGCGGTGAAGACCGCGGCGCTCGCGCTGGCGCTGTTCCGCGAGGCCGCCCACCGCTTCGACTCCCCGGAGGGGATCGCCCGCCACTGCGACGAGCAGCTGCGGCCGCAGCTGGCCGACGAGGACTTCGTGACCGCGATCTTCGCCTCCATCGGCGACGACGGCTGCGTCGAGTACGTCAGCCACGGCCACCCGGCCCCGCTGCTGGCCCGCGCGGACTCGGTGGCGCCGGTGGAGGTCGAGAACCCCGGCCTCCCGCTGGGGCTCGGCCTCGAGGGTCTCGGCCCCGGGACCGAGCAGATCGCCCTCGAGGCCGGAGACCGGCTGCTGTTCTTCACCGACGGACTGGTCGAGGCCCGCGACCGCCAGGGCCGCTTCATCGACGTGATGGAGCTGGCCGCCGACCTCGGCACCGCCGACTTCGACCGGGTGCTGCCGAGCCTGCTGCTGCGGCTCCACTCGGCGGCCCCGCAGATGGACGACGACCTCGCCCTGCTGCTGGTCGAGTACGACGCACGTGAGGAGCCGGCCGCCACCCCGGAGACCGAGGCCGCCGCACCCGCCTGAAATGGCGCGCGGGCGCCCCACCGACCGGTGGGACGCCCGCGCAGCGCTGAGGGAGGTTCAGCCCTCGTTGACGGAGCGCTTGAGCGCGGCGCCGGCCTTGAACGCGGGGGCCTTGCTCGCGGCGATCTTGATCTCCTCGCCGGTCTGCGGGTTGCGGCCGGTGCGGGCGGAGCGCTCGCGCACCTCGAAGGTGCCGAAGCCCGGCAGGGTGACGCTGTCGCCCTTGACCAGGGTGGAGGAGATGCCGTCCACCACGGCGTCGACGACGCGCTCGGCCTGGGCCTTGGTCAGCTCAGCGGCCTCGGCAACGTGCTCGACGAGCTCGCGCTTGTTCATGTGTTCAACCTTTCGTCTGGGGTCGTGCACCGCCTCCGGTGCACGTGCCTGCGGACCTCGCCCGCGGGCCTGGGGTGGCCGGGACGCGCCCGGCCGGTGCCCACAGGGGCACACGACCGCACACCCTAAGCGCCTCGACCCCCCGAATGGTGCACGTGGCCCGGATTTCGGGGCGTCGGGACGTCCGGCGGGGTCCTCCCGACCCGACTTGACGGATGGCTCAGCGACGCCGATCAGCGACGCGGGGCGAGCCGCCGCAGCTGTACGACGTGGTCGGGGGTCAGCTCGTCGAGGGTGCGGACACCGAGCAGCTTCATGGTCCGCTCGACCTGGCCCGCGAGGATCTCGATGACCCGGTCGACGCCCTCGCGCCCGCCGGCCATCAGGCCGTAGAGGTAGGCCCGACCGACCAGCGTGAAGCGGGCGCCGTGCGCGACGGCCGCCACCACGTCCTGGCCGGACATGATCCCGGTGTCGAGGTGGACCTCGACCTCCGGATGGTGGGCGCCGAGCGCCGCCACGACCTCGGGCAGCAGGTGGAACGGGACCGGGGCGCGGTCGAGCTGGCGGCCGCCGTGGTTGGACAGCAGTACGGCGTCGACGCCGACGTCCGCGCAGCGGCGGGCGTCGTCGACGGTCTGCACGCCCTTGACCACGACCTTGCCTGGCCACTGCTCCTTGATCCACGCGAGGTCGTCGAAGGTCACGGTCGGGTCGAACATCGTGTCGAGCAGGTCGGCGACCGTGCCCGACCACGCGTCGAGCGAGGCGAAGGCGAGCGGCTCGGTGGTGAGGAAGTTGATCCACCAGGCCGGGCGCGGGACGGCGTTGGCGACGGTCCGCGGCGTCAGCGTCGGCGGGATCGTCATCCCGTTGCGCACGTCCCGCAGCCGGGCCCCGGCCACCGGCACGTCGACGGTGACCAGCAGCGTGTCGTAGCCGGCCCTCGCGGCCCGGTCGACCAGCGCCATCGACCGGTCGCGGTCCTTCCACATGTAGAGCTGGAACCAGTTCCGCGCCCCCGACGAGGCGGGTGCAGCGGCGGCCACGTCCTCGATCGAGGTGGTCCCCATCGTCGACAGCGAGAACGGGATGCCGGCCGCGGCCGCGGCCGTGGCGCCGGCGATCTCCCCCTCCGCCTGCATCATCCGGGTGAACCCGGTCGGAGCGATCCCGAAGGGCAGCGACACCCGCTTGCCCAGCACCTCGCGCGACGTGTCCACCTCGGAGACGTCCCGCAGGACCGCCGGGCGGAACTCCACGTCGGCGAAGGCCTCCCGGGCGCGCACCAGCGAGACCTCGCCGTCGGCGGCGCCGTCGGTGTAGTCGAACGCCGCCCGCGGCGTCCGCCGCTTCGCGATGCGCCGCAGGTCCTCGACGGTCAGCGCCTTCGCCAGCCGCCGCTCCTTCGCCGACCAGGTCGGCTCCTTGAACTTCAGCAGCGGTGCGAGGTCGCGCCGGCGAGGCAGCTGTCGCTTCATGCGGTCACTCCATCACGTGGGCCGCGCCACTGACGTCGGCACCGGCGCGGACCCCGGCCTGCCCGACCACCGGGCCGGTGGCAGCATCGACCGGCGAGCCCCCCACACGAAGGAGCCCCCCTTGATCTTCATCACCGCCAAGTTCCGCGTCCTGCCCGAGCACGCCGAGGCGTGGCCCGAGATCTCGCGCGACTTCACCGAGGCGACCCGCGCCGAGCCGGGCTGCCTGTGGTTCGACTGGTCGCGCAGCATCGACGACCCGAACGAGTACGTGCTGGTGGAGGCGTTCGCCGACGGCGACGCCGGCGCCGCCCACGTCGGCTCGCCGCACTTCAAGCAGGCCCAGGCGGACCTGCCGCAGTACCTGCAGGAGACCCCGCGCATCGTGAACTTCGAGGTGCCCGGCACCGAGTGGTCGGAGCTCGGGGAGATGGCCGTCGACCGCTGACCTCGGCCGGCGTGGAGGTGGCGATGCCCCCACGTGTTGCCGCCGTTTTCCGCGTTCCCGGCAAGTCCGCCGCCGTCATCGACTAGCCTCGCGTCAGGCCGCGGGGGAAATGATCTGCGACCGCGGTCTACGTTCATCCCGGGGGACGGACCGAAGGAATTGCGCATGCCCTCCGCCGCCCGCACCGGCACGCCCGACGTCGAGAGGTACGACGTCCTCCACCGCCCGCCGCGCCGCGACCTGGTCGCGCTGGCGGAGATCGCGGCCCAGGTCGCCGGCGCACCGATGGCCACGGTGAACCTCTTCACCGACTCCGAGCAGCACCAGGTGGCGACCGCCGGCTTCGACGCCGCCGTGTGCGACCGCAAGGACTCGATGTGCGCGCACGTGGTCGACTCCCGCGAGGCGATCGTCGTCGAGGACGCCCGGCACGACCCGCGCTTCCGCGACAACCCCTTCGTCTGCGGCCCACTCGGGTCCGTCCGCTTCTACGCCAGCCACCTGCTGACCGCCCCGTCGGGGGCGCCGATCGGGACGCTGGCGGTCTTCGACACCGAGCCCCGGTCGTTGGACGCCGAGGCGCGGGCAGCGCTTCAGGCGCTCGCCGACCGGGTGGTCGACCTCCTGGAGCTCGACCTGCGCACCCGCGAGCTCGAGGCCACGGTGCACCGGCTGGAGGTGGTGCAGGCCGACCTCGAGCGCTCCAACGGCCGGCTGGCCGGGTTCGCCGGACAGGCCAGCCACGACCTGCGCAACCCGCTGGCGGCGCTGACCTTCGCGCTGTCGGACATCGAGTACCGCCTCGAGTCGGCGGCCGGCGCGGGGACCGTGGAGGACCCCGAGAAGCTGCTCTGGCTGGCGCAGCGCGGGTCGGCCGCCGCCGCCCGGATGGAGGGGCTCATCGGCGGGATGCTGGCCTTCGCGCGGCTCGGTGGTTCGGCGCGGCACGTCCCCGTCGACCTCGGCACGGTGATGACCGAGGTCCGCGAGGACCTCGCCGAGCTGCTGCGGGGCGCCACGCTCTTCGACGGCGAGCTGCCCACGGTCACGGGCGACCCCGTCCAGCTCCGGGCGGCGCTGCAGAACCTCGTCGCCAACGCGGCCAAGTTCACGCTGCCCGGCCACGCGCCGGTCATCCGGGTCTCGGCGGAGCGCTGCGAGAGTGGCTGGCGGGTGGCCGTCGCCGACCGGGGGCCGGGCGTGCCCAAGGGGCAGCGTCACCGGATCTTCGAGCCGCTGGCCCGGCTCGACGAGCGCGTCGAGGGGATCGGCCTGGGACTGGCCACGGTCACCCGCATCATCGACGCCCACGGCGGCGACCTCGGGGTCGAGGAGAACCCCGGCGGCGGTGCGGTCTTCTGGTTCACCGTCCCGGACTGACCGCCCGCAGCCGCTGACCCCGCCTACGCCTCCCCGCGTGACCAGCGCAGCCAGGCCTGGAAGCCGCCGGCGAGGTCGGTGGCGCGCGCAAGGCCCAGCCGGCGCAGCGTCGCCGCGGCGAGGCTGGAGCTGAAGCCCTCGTTGCAGACCACGATCACCCGGATGTCGGTGTCGACGGCGACATGCAGGTGGAACGGGCAGCTCGGGTCGAGCCGCCACTCCAGCACGTTGCGGTCGACGACCAGGGCGCCCGGCAGCGCGCCGTCGCGCTCGCGCTGCTCCCACGGCCGGGTGTCCACGACGACCGCCCCCGCGGCGATCTCGGCGTCGAGGTCCTCGGGGAGGACACGGTCGAGACCCTCGCGGGCGACCTCCAGCAGCTGGTCGATGCTCGCTCGCTCTCCCTGGTCCATGGCGTCCATGGCGACCCCTCGTTGCTGTCCCCCGGGGCAGGTCAGCCCGGCACGGCGAGCCCGACGACGTGCCAGGTCAGGCCCCGGTGGCGGTAGCGCTCCCGCAGCGGGCCGGCTGCGGCCGACTCACGGAGCGCCTCGGGGTCGTGGAGGTAGGTGCGGAAGGTCCAGCCCCGCACCCTGAAGAACAGGTTGGCCACCGGGAACAGCACCCGGGTGACCGGGTTGCGCGGCGGGTGGCTGAAGACCAGCAGCCGGCGCGCGTGCCCGGCCGCCACGCCGAGCAGCCGCTGGTGGTCGGGGTAGCAGCAGACCACCCGGTGCAGCACCACGATGTCGTGCGGCTCGACGGCGCCAGGATCCTGGGCGAGGTCGACCTGCTTGCGGGTCATCCGCTCGGCGAAGCCCGCCTCCCCGGCCAGCGCCCGGGCGTCCTCCTCGTAGGAGTCCACGAGCTCGAGGTTGGTCGCCCGGGTCGCGCCGCGTCGCAGCAGCTCGACCTGGATGTCACCGACCCCCCCGCCGATCTCGAGCACCGACGCGCCCTGGACGCCCCCGTGCTCGACGAGGAAGTCGACCATCCGGCGGGCGGTGCGGTCGAGGCCGCGGCGGCGGTAGCGGCGCGCCAGCGAGCGCGAGAACCGCGAGCCGAACATGTCGCGGTACCCCGACGGATCGCAGCAGCCACCCATACCCGGAGTATTCCGCCACCGGCGGGGTGAGGGAACCGCCCGGACGGGCCGTTCTGGTCAGTCCGGTCAGTACGGTGTCGTCCGCGCCATCGCCAGCGCCCGCTTCCTCGAGAACGGCGCGCTCTGCATCACCAGCCACGGCCGGCCGATCCAGAGGTAGGCGTCGACGTGGCGGCGGGCGCGAGTCCGGTTGGCGTCGGTGAGCCCCCAGCGCTCGTCGGCCACCTTCGTGGTCGGCGGGATGCCGAGCGTGACGCACACCCGCTCGTCCCTGGTCTCGCACACCTTGGCGTTGTTGGGGTGGGAGCCGCGGTAGTCGTTGAAGTTGAACGGCTGGCCGTTCTCCGACGTGCTCACCACGAAGTGCCGGTCGGGGATGCCGCGGCGCTCGAGCTCGGCCACCACCTTGGTGCCGTGGGCGATGTTCTCGTCGGTCGAGGTGTAGTGGGTGACGTTGAGCGCGAAGCCCCGCACGTGCTCGACCCCGGCCCGGACCAGGAGCTCCGCGGCGGTCTCGGGGTCGTCCTTCGGCCAGTCCGAGGCGCCGGCGTCGATGTAGGTGGCGGCGTTGGGAAGCTCGGCGAACATCCGGGCGGCGTACGCGATGAGGCGTGAGTAGACACGCGAGCCGCCGGGCGCCATGAGCGCGAACGGCCCGTCGGGCTGGAGGATGATCGCGGCGTGCGCGTCGCCGGTGGCCGCGGCGAAGTTGCGGATCCACCGCTTGTACTGACGTCGCTCCTTCCTCGTGGGCAGCCGTTCCTTGGCCTCCTGCTGCCAGGGCACCATCCGATACACCGTCATCTGCGACAGCACCTCGGGGTCGCCGCCGGTGGAGTTCTGGATGTGGTCGCGCACCTTGGCGCCGATCTCTTTGGGGCTGCCGGTCCAGGCGCCGAACCACCGCGCCTTGGGCCGCAGCGCGATCTTGCCGAGCAGCTTCTTCTTGCGGCCGGTGGCGTTGACGTACGGCGCCCACGCGAGCTCGCCGGGCCCCTTGTAGACCCCCATCCGGCGGCCGGCCAGCGGGTTGTCGGAGGCCGCTCCCGCCGCTTCGGGCGCGTGGGCCGTGGGCGCAGGCTGCGGCTCCGCGGGCGAGCCGCCCGCGGGCACGGCGAGGCCACCGAGACCGGTGAGCAGCAACGTCGCCGCCACCAGGCGGCACCGCGCGCGGCGGGAGGCCGGGCTGGAAGTGGTGCTGGGCATGGACTTCCTCCCGAGATCGATCGGCCGGGCCCCTCCGGCCGTCACCCCTTCACCTTGCCCCGGGTGCGGCCCTGCTGTCAGCGGTTCCGGGGCAGCGGATCGGGTGCCGTTCGGTCAGGTCGCGGCGTCGAGGAGCGGGCTGAGGTGGCGGGTGCCGAGCGCCCGGGCCGCCTGACGGGCGCCCGCGCGCAGCGCGTCGTCCACGTCGCACCCGTCGAGCGTCGCGGCCAGGACGCCCGCCATGAACGCGTCACCCGCGCCGTTGGTGTCGACGACCTCGGCGACCGGTACCGCGGCCACGCGGTGCTCGGCGTGACCGGCCGACACCGCGACCGCGCCCGAGGCGCCGAGCGTGCACACCGCGAGCATTGCGCCCTCGTCCACGAGCCGGTGCAGGAAGCCGACCGGATCCGGCTGCCGGTCGGCGTTCATGAAGACGTGGGAGGCGGCCGCGAGGAACGGTCGGTGGTAGTCGTCGGTGCCGTTGTAGTCGTGGACGTCGGTCCACACCGGCAGCCCGGTCTCGGCGACCGCGGGCAGCAGCGCCCGGGACCGGTCGGACAGGTCCATCACCGCCACCCTCGCGCCGGCCAGTGCTGACGTGAGCTCCGGGCCCGGCGGGGAGGCGTCGGCCGGCGGGACGTCGAGGTAGAGCGACACCCGGCCGCCGTGGGCGTCCATCAGGTTGAGGTGGCGCTCGGTGGGACCGTCGGCGACGACAGCGTCGACCGCGACCCCCGCCTTGCCCAGGGCGTCGAGGACGAGGCGACCGCGCTCGTCGTCACCGACGACGGTGTGCAGCAGGACGCTGCGGCCGAGGTCGACGAGGTGCAGCGCCTTCCCGGCCGACGTGCCACCCACCGTCTCGTGGGCACCGCGCGCGAAGACCATGTGCGGCTCCGGCCTCGGCAGCACGTCGAGGTCGACCATCTGGTTCCACGACGCCGGCCCGCAGACCACCACCTCGGGACCCACCGCACCACGCTCCACGCCCACTCCTCACTCGTCAGGTGCGAGAAGTGTGCCGTCTCGGGTGGCACCGGTGGTCGAGGTGCGAGCGCAGCGAGCCTCGAGACCCCGACGCCGGCGCAGGGCAGCAACCACCCGGCGTACCGAGGTCTCGACGAGCTCGACCGACGGGGCCACCGCCCTGCTTCCGTGCGCCGGAGCGGGTCAGCTCCAGTCGACGGAGAAGTAGCTGGTCTCGCGGAAGGCGCGGATGCCCTCGCTGGCGCCCTCGCGACCGAGGCCGGACTGCTTGACGCCGCCGAAGGGCGCCGCGGGGTCGCTGACGAGGCCGCGGTTGACGCCGACCATGCCCGCCTCGAGCCGCTCGGAGAGCTGCAGCGCCCAGCGCAGGTCGCGGGAGTAGACGTAGGCGGCGAGGCCGAGCTCCGAGTCGTTGGCCTGGGCGAGCAGGTCCGCCTCGTCGTGCCAGCGCACGACGGGCGCGACCGGGCCGAAGGCCTCCTGGCGGACGACGTCGGCATCGCCGGGAACGTCGACGAGCACCGCCGGCGCGACGAAATGGCCGGGAAGGCCGGGCACCTCGGCGCGGTGCGCCACCCGGGCGCCCCGGTCCAGCGCCTCGGCGACGAGCGCCTCGACGCCGTCCTTCGCCCGCGCGCTGATGACCGGGCCGATCGCCGCCTCGTCGAAGGCGCTGCCGACCGTGAGCGCCTCCACAGCGGCGCCGAACTGCGCCACGAACTCGTCGTGGACCGCGTCGTGGACGTAGAACCGGTTCGCGGCGGTGCAGGCCTGGCCGCCGTTGCGGAACTTCGCGATCATCGCGCCCTGCACCGCGGCCGCCACGTCGGCGTCGGCCGCGACCACGAACGGCGCGTTGCCGCCGAGCTCCATCGAGGAGCTGACGACGCGGTCGGCGGCCTGCGCCAGCAGGTGCCGGCCGACGCCGGTGGAGCCGGTGAAGGAGATCTTGCGGACCCGCGGGTCGGCCAGCCAGCCGCCGACCACGGCGGCCGGGTCGGTGGTGTGGACGATGTTGACCACGCCCGCCGGCACACCGGCCTCCTCGAGCAACCTGCCCAGCAGGATCGCGGTCAGCGGCGTCTCGGCGGCGGGCTTGAGGACCACGGCGCAGCCGGCGCCGAGCGCCGGCGCGATCTTCCGGGTGGCCATCGCCGCGGGGAAGTTCCACGGCGTGACCAGGGCGGCGACGCCGACCGGCCGGGAGGTGACGATCGTGCGGGTGCCGCCCGCCGGCGCCTCCTGGTAACCACCGTCGAGCCGCACCGTCTCCTCGGCGAACCAGCGGAAGAACTCCGCGGCGTACGTCGCCTCGGCGCGCGCGTCCGCGAGCGACTTGCCGTTCTCGGCGCTGATCAGGGCGGCGAACGCGTCGGCCCGCTCGGTCATCAGCTCGAAGGCGCGACGCAGTACCTCGGACCGGCGCCGGGGCGGCGTCGCCGCCCACGCAGCCTGGGCGGCCGCGGCGGCGTCGACCGCGGCCGTGGCCTCGGAGGCGCCGCCGTCGGCGACGTCGGCCAGGTGGACCAGCGTCGCCGGGTCGTCGACGGGGAAGGTCCGTCCGTCGACGGCGGCCACGTGGTGGCCGCCGATCAGCAGCCCGCTCGCGGCGTCGAGCGCGGCCACGGTGTCGCGCACGTCCGCGGGGACACGGGTGTCGGGTGCCGGACGGTCCAGCGTGGTGTCGGTCATCGGGTCTCCTCGGGGGCGGTTCAGGTTCGGGTCAGCCGGGGCGGCCGGTCACGGGTAGAGCCCGCGCGCCTGGTGGGCGAGCGCGACCCGCTCGACGGCGAGCGTGGTGGCGGCGGTCCGCAACGGGACGCCGAGCCTGCGGGCGTGGGCGGTCACCCGCTCCCACGCGCGGCCCATCCGGTCGGCGAGCCGCAGCTCGACCTCGTCCTCGCTCCACCAGTAGGCCTGGTTGGCCTGGACCCACTCGAAGTAGGACACGATCACGCCGCCCGCGTTGGCGAGGATGTCCGGGACCACCAGCACGCCGGCGGCCTCCAGGACGGCGTCGGCCTCCGGGGTGGTCGGGCCGTTGGCACCCTCGACCACGACGCGGGCGCGGACCCGGCCCGCGTTCTCGCGGTGGATCACGCCCTCGACCGCTGCCGGGACCAGCAGGTCGACGTCGAGCTCCAGCACCTCCGCGGCCGGGATCGCGTCGCCGCCGGCGAAGCCGGCGACGGTGCCGGTGGCGTCGACGTGCGCCTCGAGCGCCGCGACGTCGAGTCCGCGCGGGTCGGCGACGGCACCGTCGACGTCGCTGACCGCGACGACCCGGACGCCGGCGTCGGCGAGGAAGCGGGCGGCGCCGCGGCCGACCTTGCCGAAGCCCTGCACGGACGCGGTCGCGCCGGCCGGCTCGATGCCGACGTGGCGCAGCGCGGCCAGGGCGACGTGGACGACGCCGCGCGAGGTGGCGCTCGGGCGGCCGAGCGAGCCGCCGAGCTCCAGCGGCTTGCCGGTGGTCACGCCGAGGACGGTGTGGCCGCGCTGGACGGAGTAGGTGTCCATCAGCCAGGCCATGGCGCGCTCGTCGGTGCCGATGTCGGGCGCCGGGATGTCGTGGGCCGGGCCGATCACCGGGCTGATCTCACTGGTGTAGCGGCGCGTCACCCGCTCGAGCTCGGCGAGGGAGTACTGCCGCGGGTCGATGCGTACGCCGCCCTTCGCGCCGCCGTACGGCACGTCGAGCAGGGCGCACTTCCAGGTCATCCACATCGCCAGCGCGCGGACCTCGTCGAGGGTGACGTCCGGGCTGTAGCGCAGGCCGCCCTTGGCCGGGCCGCGGGAGAAGTTGTGCTGCACGCGGTGGCCGGTGAGCACCTCGATCCGCCCGTCGTCGCGGCGCAGCGGGATGCTGACGGTGACCTCGCGGCGCGGGGAGGCCAGCATCCGGTGGAGGCCCTCGTCGTAGCCGAGGACCTCGACCGCGCCCGCGAGCTGGGTGAGCGCGTCGGCGAGCGGCGTCTGCTCGACCGGCGCCCCGGCCAGGGCGTCGGCGACCGGCGCGGCCGTCACCGGACCTCCCCGAAGACCTCGTCGAGCACGTCGCAGGCCTCGGCAAGCAGCGCGTCGGTGATGGCCAGCGGCGGCAGGAAGCGCAGCACGTTGCCGTGGGTGCCGCAGGTCAGGACGACGACGCCTCGGGCGTGCGCGGCCGCAGCGACACGCTTGGTCAGGTCGGCGTCCGGCTCGGTGGTGCCGGGCACGACCAGCTCGACGGCCAGCATCGCCCCGCGGCCGCGGACCTCGCCGACCCGCGGGTCGCGCTGCTGCAGCGCGCGGAGCCGCCCGCCCAGGAGCCGGCCGATCTCCTCGGCACGCCCGAGCAGCCCCTCGGACTCGATGGTGTCGATCGTGGCGAGCGCGGCCGCGCAGGCGAGCGGGTTGCCGCCGTAGGTGCCGCCGAGGCCACCGGAGTGGACGGCGTCCATCATCTCGGCGCGGCCGGTCACGGCGCTGAGCGGCAGACCACCCGCGATCCCCTTGGCCGACACGACGAGGTCCGGCACCACGGCGTCGTGCTCGACGGCGAACATCTTCCCGGTGCGGGCGAACCCGGTCTGCACCTCGTCGGCGACGAAGACGACACCGTTGGCACGGCACCAGCTTGCCAGCGCCGACAGGAAGCCGGGGGCGGGCACGATGAAGCCGCCCTCGCCCTGGATCGGCTCGATGACCACGGCCGCGAGGTTGGTCGCGCCGACCTGGCTCTCGATCACGTCGATGGCGCGCTGCGCGGCGGTGTGGCCCTCGAGCCCGCCGTCGCGGAACGGGTAGGACAGCGGCGCCCGGTGGACGTCGGAGGCGAACGGCCCGAAGCCGTGCTTGTACGGCATGTTCTTGGCCGTCATCGCCATCGTGAGGTTGGTGCGGCCGTGGTAGGCGTGGTCGAAGACGACCACCGCGGTGCGGCCGGTGTACGCGCGAGCGACCTTGACGGCGTTCTCCACGGCCTCGGCGCCGGAGTTGAAGAGGGCGGTGCGCTTCTCGTGGTCGCCCGGAGTGAGCCGGTTCAGCGCCTCGGCGACCTCCACGTAGCCCTCGTAGGGCGTGACCATGAAGCAGGTGTGGGTGAAGGCGGCGGCCTGCTCGGTCACCGCCTCCACCACACGCGGCGCACTGTTGCCGACCGTGGTGACGGCGATGCCGGAGCCGAGGTCGATGAGCGAGTTGCCGTCGACGTCGACGAGCACACCACCGCCCGCCGCGGTGACGTAGACCGGCAGCGTGGTGCCGACGCCGGCGGCGACCGCGGCACCCTTGCGGTCCTGGAGCTCCCGCGACGCGGGCCCCGGGATCTCGGTGACCAGGCGGCGCTCCTGCGGCAGGGCGGGCCCGCCGGCGGTGCGCGGCGCGCTGGGTGCGGTCGGCTGGGCGGTCGCGGTCATGGCTGCTCCTCGTGCGTGCGGATCGGGTACGCGCACCGTAGGGCGGCCGTCGGAACCGGCACGATGTCGGTTGTGCACAATTTGCACAGGCTGCCTGTGCAAAACTGTCACCCGTGGTGACCGTGGCCGACCTGCTCGCCGTCGAGGGGCTCGGCCTCACCCTGCGGCACGCCGCCGACACCGGGGCGACCCTGCGCTGGGTGGCCACCAGCGAGCTCGTCGACCCCTCCCCGTTCCTCGAGGGCGGGGAGGTGCTGCTCACCACCGGCATCGAGACCGCCGCCTGGGCCGAGGAGTGGGAGCCGTACGCCGCACGGCTGGCCGGGCGCGGTGTGGTCGCCCTCGGGCTCGGCCTGGAGCTGACCCACGCCGTCACCCCGGAGGAGCTGGTCGAGGCCTGCCGCCGGCACCGGCTCACGCTCTTCGAGGTGCCACTGTCGACCTCCTTCGTGGCGGTGAGCCGGACCGCCGCCTCGCTGCTGCAGGCCGAGGAGGAGTCGGCGACCGCGCGGGGCCTGGAGCAGCAGCGGCTGCTGGTGCAGGCGGCGCTGCGCGAGGACGACCCGGGCGCCCTCGTGCGCCGGGTGGCGCAGGTCGGCGTGGCCGCCTGCACGGTCACCACCGACGGCGGGAGCGACCTCGGGCCGTTCGGCGACCGTCCCGAGGTCCTCGACCCGGTGGCGGTCCGCGAGTCGGTGGCCGGCATCCGCCGCCGGGGACTGCGGGCGGCGGCGAGCCACAGCACCCCGGCGGGGACGTTGCTGGTCCACCCGCTCGGGGTCCGGGGCCGCCCCTCGCGCTACCTCGTCGTCGGCTTCGCCGGCCACGTCACCGAGCAGCAGCGCGCCGCCGTCGCGACCGCAGTCGCCCTGGCCGGGCTGGCCGAGGAGCGCCACCGGACCGCCCGGGAGTCGGACCGGCGGTTGCGGGCTCGCGCGACCGAGCTGCTCGTGACCGGCGACCGACGGACCTGCGCCCTGGTCCTGGACCTGGTCTCACCGCCCCGGCCCCGCGTGCCGGGGTCGCTCGTCGTGCTGCGCGCCGCCGGGTCCGACGAGGACCTGGAGGACGCGCTCGGCGCGGTGGAGGTGGCCGGCGCCCTCGCGGGCGTCGTGGCCGGCGAGCTCGTCACGGTAGTCGGGCCGGCCCGGGCACGGCCCCTCGCCGAGGCGCTCGTCGCAGCAGGGCTACGGGTGGGCCTGGGCGAGACCGTGCCGGCCGACCGGGCGGCGTACGGCCACGAGACCGCGGGTCATGCTCTCGAGCTCACGACCACCGACTCGCCGGTGGCCTCGTGGGCAGAGACGGTCCACGAGGGCGTGCTCTCGCTGGTCGACCCGGACCGGGCGGCGGCGTTCGGGCAGGCGTTCCTCGGCGACCTCGCCGAGCGGGGCGACCACCTGGTCGAGACGCTGCGGTCCTTCCTCGTCCACCACGGGTCGCTGCTGAAGGTGGCCGCCGACCTCGGGGTGCACCGCAACACCGTGCGCCACCGCGTGGCCCAGGTCGAGGAGGTGCTGGGCAGGTCGCTCGCCGACCCGCAGGCGCGGGTCGACGCGTGGGTGGCGCTGCAGGCGCGGCCGTCAGCCGGCGACTGAGGCAACGAGCCAGCGCATGAACTCGCTGTTCGCGCGCAGCGCGTCGAGCGAGACCGCGTCGCGGTGGGCGGCGAACTTCGCCACGACCACCCGCGCGGTCGGGTCGACCCAGAGGTACTGGCCGTGGATGCCCGCGCCGTAGACCACGCCGTGGTCGTCGCCGGTGACCCACCACTGGCCGAGGTAGCTGCCGTTCGGGTGGACCTCCTGGAACGGGCTCCCCGCAGCCGCCTCCAGGCTGCCGCCCGCCAGCAGCTGCTGGATCCACGCCTCGGGCACGACCTGCCGGCCGTCGACCGCGCCGCCGTCGAGCACCAGCTGGCCGAAGCGGGCGAGGTCACGGGCGGTGCAGGCGACGCCGCCGTTGGCGAAGGCGAAGCCGCCCGGGTCGACGGTGATGACGGCGTCGTTCTCCGTCGGCACCAGCGACCACAGCTCGTCGGAGAGCACCTCGTGGTAGCGGCGGCCGGTGGCGCGCTCGACCACCCACGCTAGCGAGTCCGTCGTGGCCGAGCAGTACTGCAGGTGCCGGCCGTGCTCGCCCAGCCGCTTCAGCGTCGTCAGGAACTCGTAGGTGTCCGCCGGGTCGTCCGGGAGCCGGGGCCGCCAGCCGGCGACGCGGTCCTGCTGCGCGACGTGGGCGGCGGGGTCGTGGTAGGCCTCGACGTAGTCGACGGAGACCTGCATGTCGAGCGCCTGGCGGATGGTGGCGTCGCCGAACGCCGACCCTGCCAGGTCGGGCACGACGCTGCCGATGGTCGTCTCCTCCGTGACCACGCCCTGCCCGATGAGCCGACCGTAGAGCAGTCCGCAGAGGCTCTTCGAGATCGACATCAGCGTGTGCCTGGTGTCGACGGTCATGTCCTCGCCGTACCACTCACGCACCGGTACACCGTCGCGCAGCACCACGACCGCGCGGCTGCCGGTGGCCTCGACGAAGCCGTCGAACCGGGACCGGTCGAGGTCCCCGAGCCCGACCGCGCCACCTCCGGTCCGCTCGCCGCGGGAGACGACCGCGGTCGGGACGAGCTCGGTCAGGTGGCTGAAGCCCCACGCGTTCCACGGGCTGTCCTGCCAGTTGGTGAGGTTGACCTCGCCGGGAGCCGGGGGGTGGGCCAGGGCGTAGCCGGGTCGGCTGTTCACGTGAGGGAGTCCTCTCGGCTGGGAAGCAGGGAACGCAGGTTCTCGCTGTCGACGGACGGGCTGGCTGCGACGAGCTCGCGCGTGTAGTCGTGCCGGGGATCGGTGAGCACCTGCTCAGCGAGCCCCCGCTCGACGACGCGCCCGCGCAGCATCACGACCACCGACTCCGCGAGATAGCGGACGACGTCGAGGTCGTGGGAGATCATGATGAAGGTGAGGCCGTGCTCGGCCCGCAGGTCGCGCAGCAGGTTGAGGATCTGCGCCTGCACGGACACATCGAGCGCCGACGTCGGCTCGTCGAGGATGAGCAGCTCGGGTGAGGTGGCGAGCGCCCGGGCGATGCCGACGCGCTGGCACTGGCCGCCGGAGAGCTGGTGCGGCAGCCGGTCCCGGTGGGACGCGGCGAGGCCGACCTGCTCGAGCAGCTCCTCGACGCGGCGCTGCCGATCGGGCGCGCGCATCCGACCGTGCAGCTGCAGCGGCTCGGACACGGAGTCGGCGACGGTCATCCGCGGGTTGAGCGCCTGTACCGGGGTCTGGAAGACCATGCCGATCCGGCTGCGCATCCGCCGCCGCTCCCGGCCGTTCATCGTGCCCAGCTCGGTGTCGTCGAAGGTGACGGTCCCCGAGGTGGGGCGCAGCAGTCCGAGCATGCAGCGCACCAGTGTCGTCTTGCCCGAGCCGGACTCCCCCACCACACCGAGCGAGGTGCCTCGGTTGACGCTGACCGAGACGTGGTCGAGGGCGGTGTGGGAGGACCGGCGGGTGCGGAACTCGTGGACCAGCTCGTGGGTCGAGATCAGGGCGGTGCCTGTCACGGGGTCGGTCACAGCTCTGCGCTCCTCAGGCACGCCGTCTCGTGGGACGGGCTCAGCGGCGCCAGCGGCGGGTCGGTACGCCGGCACTCCTCGACCACGGCGAAGCAGCGGTCGGCGAACGCGCAGCCCTGCACGGCCAGCAGGTTGCCGGGGACCTGGCCGGGGATGGAGCTGAGCCGCTCGTCGGTGGCCGTCGGCAGCGCCCCGATCAGGCCCCGGGTGTAAGGGTGGCCCGGGGCGGCGAGCACGACGTCGGTCGGTCCCGTCTCGACCACGCGGCCGGCGTACAGCACCGCGACCCGGTCGCAGGTCGTGCGCACCACGCCGAGGTCGTGGGTGATGAGCAGGACGCTGAAGCCCAGCGAGCGCTGGAGCTCGAGGATCAGCAGCAGGATCTGGCGCGAGACGGTCACGTCGAGCGCGGTGGTCGGCTCGTCGAGGATCAGCAGCTGGGGCTCGCACAGCAGCGCCATGGCGATCATCGCCCGCTGCAGCATGCCGCCGGACAGCTCGTGCGGGTAGGCCCGCATCACCCGGTCGGTGTCGGTCAGCCCGACGTCGTGCAGCCGCTGCGCGATGAGGTCGCGGGCAGCGGCGCCGCGGAGGTTGCGGTGGCGCCGCAGCACCATCCGCATCTGGTCGCCCAGCGTGAAGAGCGGGTTGAACGCCGTGCCGGGGTTCTGGAACACGATGCTGACCGCGTCGCCCCGGTTGCGCGCCCGCTCCGCCTCGGGGAGGGCGAGCTGGTCGACGCCGTCGAACACGATCTGGCCGGTGGTACGGCAGCCTTGGGCAGGGAGCACGCCGAGGACGGCCTGCGCGGTGATCGACTTGCCGCAGCCGGTCTCCCCGACGATGCCGAGGACCTCGCCGCGGCCGACCTGGAGCTCGATCCCGCGGACCGGCCGGTTCGTGACGGCGCCGCGGTCGTGGAACTCGACCTGGAGGTCCTTGACCTCGAGGAGCGCGCCCGTGCGGGCCTCCGGGAGCCCCCGGTGCCGGGCAGGGGTGCTCACCGCTTCACCTTCCTCGGGTCGAGGACGTCGCGCAGGGCGTCGCCGAGCAGGTTGAACGCCAGCACGGTCACGAAGATCGCGAGGCCCGCGAAGGTCGAGATCCACCACGCCGTGAACAGCTGACCCCGGCCGTCGGCGACCATCAGGCCCCAGTCGGGGGACGGCGGCTGGGCGCCGAGGCCGATGAAGGCGAGCGACCCGGCCGCGAGCACGACGGTGCCGATGTCGACGGTGGCCTGCACGAGGACCGGCGTCATCGAGTTGCGGACGATGTGGCGCCGCAGGATGGTCCGCGACGGAACGCCGATCGCCTCGGCCGCGGTGACGAACGGCCGCTCGCGCAGCGAGCGCGCCTCGGCCCGGACGAGCCGGGCGTACCAGGGCCACCACGACACCGCGAGCGCGATGCCGGCGTTGAGGAGCCCGGGGCCGAGCAGGGCGACCACGATCATCGCGAGCAGCAGCGGCGGGAACGACTGGAACAGCTCGGTCACCCGCATCAGCACCTCGTCCAGCCAGCCGCCGCGGTAGCCGGCGACGGCACCGAGCGGCACGCCGATGAGGGCGGCGACGAGGACGACGGCCACCGAGACCATCAGCGCCGGCCGGGTGCCCATGATGACCCGGCTGAGCATGTCGCGGCCGAGGTCGTCGGTGCCGAACCAGTGCTGGGCGCTGGGCGGGAGGCTGGCGGTGGCGACGTTGGTGACGCCGCGGCCCTGGTCGGGGTACGGCGCCAGCCACGGGGCGAGCGCCGCGACGACGACGAGCAGCAGGATCAGCAGCGTGCCCAGCATCGCCAGCCGGTCCCGCGCGAGCGCGCGGAGCAGGTTGCGGACGCGGGTGGGCTGGGCGTCGAGAGCGGGGGACGGCTCAATCGCGACCTGGGCGGCCATGTCAGCTCCTCATCCGGGGGTCGAGCCGCGCCTGCAGGAGGTCCACGACGAGGTTGGTCACGAGGTAGCCAGCCGCGCCGAGCAGCGTGATCGCCATGATCACCGGGTAGTCGACCGCGAGCATGGCCTGCGTGGCGTAGGCGCCGATGCCGGGCCAGTTGTAGACGACCTCGACGAAGAACGTGCCGGTGAGTGCATAGGCGATCGAGAGGCCGAGCACGGTGAGCGTCGGCGACACGGCGTTCTTGAGGGTGAGCTTCCAGGTGATCAGCCGGTCGCTGAGGCCGTAGGCACGGGCCGTGAGCGTGAAGTCCTGGTCCAGCGCCTCGAGCATCGACGCCCGGGTCATCCGCGCGATCAGGCCGAGCGGGTACGCCGCGAGCGTGAGCGCGGGCAGGACGAGGTGCTCGAGGCCGTCGCGGAAGGCGACCCAGTTGCCGGTGAGCAGGCTGTCGAGCAGCGGGAAGTGGGTCACCGTGGCGATCGGGCTGCTGTAGGCGATGGTGGTGCTGAACTGGCCGGTCGCGTGGAGCAGGCCGAGCTGGCCGACGACGAGGACCTGGAGCAGCAGGCCGAGCCAGAACGCCGGCATCGAGATGCCGCCGATGCACAGGAAGCGGATCAGCCCGTCGAGGACCCCGCCCTGGCGGCGGGCGGCGACGACGCCGAGCGCGACGCCGAGGACGGCGGCCAGCGTCATGGCGGCGAAGATCAGCTCGAGCGTCGAGGGGAGCCGCTGCAGAATGTCGGGGAGCACCGGCTGCTTGGTGGCCAGCGAGACCCCGAGGTCGCCGGTGAGCAGCGAGGCGACGTAGTCGACGAACTGCACGGGAAGCGACCGGTCGAGGCCGAGCTCCTCGCGGATCCGGTCCAGCGTCTCGGGGGTGGCCTTGGGTCCGGCGTAGACGACCGCCGGGTCGGAGGGGACGACCCTCGACAGCACGAAGGTCAGCAGGGTCAGCGTGGCGAGGACCGCCGCCGAGGTGGCGATCCGCTTCGCGACGTAGAGGGTCATGGGGTCCTTCCACTCACCGGCTGCTCGAGGCGGGTCGGGGCCGGTCAGGGCCGGTCGGTTGGCGGGGGCGTCGACGACGATGATGCGCCGACGCCCCGCCGCCGGACGTCAGGCCGGGCGGAACCCGGCGAAGAACGTCGTGAACGGGTAGTTCTCGTTGAACTCCTGGGTCTCCAGGCCGCTCGGGACCACCGACACCGCCTGGGCGTCGTACAGGAACGCGCCCGGCGCCTCCTCGTGGAGCAGCTCCATCGCCTCGACGTAGAGCGCCTGCGCCTGGTCACGGTCGGTCGCGGTGAGGGTCGCGGCCTCGTCGATCAGGGCGTCGTACTTCTCGTTCTTCCAGTAGCTCAGGTTGAAGAACGGCACGTCGGAGCTGTGGAACAGCGAGTAGAGGTTGTCCGAGCCGGCGTCGGAGTAGGTCGGCCAGTAGTAGAGGACGAAGATGTCCTGGGCCTTGGCCGGGTCGGCCTTCGCCTCCTCCCACTGCTGGTTGAAGAGCTGCGCCTTGACCGTCACGTCGACGCCGATCTGTGCGAAGGCGTCCTTGATGAGCGGGACGAACCGGTCCTCGGCAGCGTTCTCGGAGGCGTAGGTCAGCGTCAGGTCGAAGCCGTCGGCGTGGCCGGCCTCGGCGAGCAGGTCCTTGGCCTTGTCGAGGTCCTGGCTGTACTGCGGGACCTCCTCGGAGAACGGGAAGATGCCGTCCGGCACGGGTCCGTGCGCCTGCGTGCCGTAGCCCTGGCCGCCGACCTGGATGATGTCCTCGTAGGGGATCGCCCAGGACAGTGCCTGGCGCACCTGCGGGTCGTCGAGCGGCGGGCGCGTCGTGTTGAAGAGCGCGAGGAAGTTGAACGGCGACTTCGAGACCTTCACGTTGTAGTCGTCGTTGCTCTCGAACGTCGACACGTTCTCCAGCGGCACCTGCGTGGAGTAGTCGACCTCCCCGGTGGTCAGCATCTGCTGCGCGGTGACCGCGTCGGAGGTGATGGCGATGTCGACGGTCTCGTACGTCGGCATCCGCTCCTCGTTCCAGTAGTCCTCGTAGCGCTCGAGGACGACCTTCTCGCCGGCGGTGTAGGAGGCGAGGGTGTAGGGACCGGTGCCGCCGTCGACGCCGGACTCGAAGAACTTCTCGTCCTTCTCGGCCTTCTCGAGCATCGAGGGGGCAACGATCCAGGCGCCGTACGTCGACGAGGCGATCAGGTCGACCGGGGCGGCGTAGCCGAGCTGGAGCTCGACGGTCATCTCGTCGGGGGTGCTGATCTTCTCGACCGGCGCCCAGATGAACGAGGCGCCCGCGCGCTCGCGGGCTGCGTCGAGGCTCGCCTTCACGGCAGCGGCGTCGACGGTCTCACCGGTGTGGAAGGTGACGCCCTCGCGGATGTCGAACGTCCAGGTGAGGCCGTCCTCGGAAACCTCCCAGCCGGTGGCGATGGCGGGGGTGTACTCCTCGGCGCTGCCCGCGGGGTTCTTCCACAGCAGCGGCTCGTAGAGGTTCCCGAGGTACATCGCCTCGGTGGAGAAGGACTTGACCGGGTCCCAGGTGGTCACGGAGGCCGACGAGGCGACGGTCAGGACGCTGGTGTCGGCGGCGGGACCCGCACCGCCTGCGGAGCTCTCCCCCGAGCAGGCGGCGACTGCTGACAGACCCACGGCCGAGAGGAGGGCTGCGACGAACTGGCGGCTCTTCATTGGACTTTCTCCTTGTGGAGGAACTGACGTGACGCCATTCTGGGAGCCACATCACATACCGTCCAATACTCAGGATGGCGTGTTCTCATACCTCGGAGGCATGATGGACCTGCGTCTGCTGCGGTACTTCCTCGCGATCGTGGACACCGGGTCGGTGACCGCGGCGTCGAAGGAGCTCTTCGTCGCGCAGCCGTCGCTGTCCCGCCAGCTCCGGCGGCTCGAGCACGACCTGCAGCTCCAGCTCTTCGCCCGCGTCGACCGTCGGCTGGTGCTCACCGACGTCGGCCGGCAGTTCGTGCCCATCGCCCGGGACCTGCTGGCGCGGGCCGCGCACGCCCGGACGATGGTGGGCGCCATCGCGGCCAGCTCGACGCCGGATCTCGTCGTCGCCGGCCCGACGACCACCATCAGCGACATCGTGGCCCCGTTCATCGCCTCCGGCGGGCCGGCGTCGCTCGCCAACGTCGTCGAGACCTCGCCCCAGGACGTCTACGAGGTGGTCGCCCGCGGGCAGGCCGACTTCGGCCTCGGCAGCTCGGTGCCCTCGCGGTCGCTCGAGGCCGAGGTGCTGGTCCGGGTCGAGGTCTGGGCGCAGGTCCCGCAGGACCACCCGCTCGGCGACCGCGGGCAGGTCGACCTCGCCGAGATCGTCACCCACCCGCTCGTCCACCTCGACACGAGCCACGCCGTGCGCCGCGCCTTCGACGCGGCCACCACCCGCGACGGCCTGACCTACGACGTCGTCGCCCAGGCCCGCTCCCCCCGGCTCGGGCAGGCGCTGGCCGCGGCCGGCCGCGGTGTCTGCATCACCTCCGACGACCCGCGCTACGACCTCGCCTCGCCGCAGATCATGGTCGACGGCGAGCCGCTGACCGTGACCCTCTACGCCGCCTGGGACCGCGACCACTACGCCGCGCGCCACATCCGAGAGACGGTCGCCCGGCTCCGGGAGTTCACCGCGGAGCGCTACGGCCACGCGTGACCTGCTTGTCCCCGTGAGCGGGGGGTCACGCGTGGCCGTACCGGGGTCCGGGCTCAGGACACGTCGAGCGTCACGTCGTCCACCACGAAAGAGGTCTGGAGCGAGTAGTCCTCCGACCCGGTGAGCCGCAGCGTGATCTCGGAGCCGGAGTACGCCTTCAGGTCGAAGGTGCGCAGCCGGTACCCGGACTCGTCGAGGTTCGACCAGGTCGCGAGCGTCAACGTCCCCGACGAGGTGACGACCTCGAGCCGCAGCGTGTCGTAGGCGACCGGCTCGGTCTCGGCGGAGTCGATCCGCAGGTACAGGTCCAGCTCGGCCGACGCGCAGCCCACGGGGATGGTCACGGTCTGGCTGAGGGTCTCGGTGTTGGTGTAGCCGAAGCCGTTGAGCCACGCCTTCCAGGTCCCGGTGCGCGCGGGCTGCAGCGCCTGCCGGTTGTCGATCACGCCCGGACTCGCGGACCAGGGCGCGGCCGTCCCGGTCTCGAAGCCCCCGTTCCCGATCAGCTGCGCGGCGGTGCAGCC
The DNA here is from genome assembly GCF_042659625.1 of Nocardioides sp. GCM10027114. NCBI lineage: Bacteria > Bacillati > Actinomycetota > Actinomycetes > Propionibacteriales > Nocardioidaceae > Nocardioides > Nocardioides sp. GCM10027114. The sequence goes on along the minus strand of NZ_JBHSSS010000020.1, from coordinate 70,455 downwards.
GCCGCCACCGCCGCCGGTCATCGGGGCGAGCTTGCTGGCCTCCTTGACCACCGCACTGTAGGCGAACTCGTTGTTGTCGCTGAAGTAGTAGTAGGTGGCGCCGTTGGGCATCATCGCGACCGTGATGCCGCCGAAGCCGGACATGAACGGCACGTGGAACGGCGAGGTGTACGACGGGTCGTCGGCGCTCGTGTACTGCTTGGCCCAGACGCTGTTGTTGTAGGTGAAGCCGTTGCCGGTGGGGAGCCCGCGGTCGGTGGGCGTGCGCTGCATGCCGGCGTCGACGACCGCCTCGGACAGCAGCCGGGTGCCGGCGGGCGACTTCCCGTCGTCGTTGTTGAGGAGACGGGCGACCTTGGCGATGTTGTCCTGGGTCCAGAACATGCCGTAGCCGGCGAACGCCTGACCGGTCGCCGAGTTGTCGGTCCGCAGGCTGCTCCAGCTCTCGGCCGAGGTCTTGATCGGCTTCAGGACATCGTCGCGGAGCATCGCGAAGATGTCCGCGGAGGTGCCCTGCTTGCTCCTGAGGTACTGGTGCTGGGCGCGACCGAGCATGAACGTGTCGGAGGTGTGGTAGACCCACTGCGTCCCCGGCGCCACCTTCCGCGGGAAGCCATTGGCCGCGACGTCCATCTTGGTCGCGTACGGCTCGGCGACGAAGAAGTCGGTCATGGTCTGGCCGGCCTCGTCGACCTCGTAGCCAGGAGAGGTGTAGCTGCCGGTCGCCATGTCGGCGGCGTGGTCGAGCGTGACCCCGTTCCACTGGGGGCCGCTCGCCTCGGCGACGTGGGCGTTGACGGCCTGCTGCGGCACGGCGTCGCCGTACAGGTGGGCGAGCCGGGCCATCGCGACGGTGCCGAACATCGACTTCGCCGTCGAGTACGACGGGAGCAGCATCTGGTCGCAGAAGGCGTAGCTGCCCTGCCGGGTGCCGCAGGTGGAGACGTAGTTGACGCCCTTGTAGTAGAAGCCGTATGCGGTCATGTGGGCCGGCGTGACGCCCGACCCGAACCTGCTCATGTCGAGCCCGGCCGATGGGTAGTCGGTGGCCAGCGAGGAGATCGGCTTCGTCGGCAGCCGGTCGGCGACCTCGGCGGCGTAGGCGTCGCCGATCGCGGCTGCGCCGGGCATGGCGGTCTTGTTCCAGGTGGCGCTGACCTGGCCCCACATGTCGAACTTGTGGTACTCGCAGGTCTCCTGCGTTACCTGGTAGCGCACCTGCGAGGTGGTGCTGGCATCGAAGAGGAACGTCATCACGCCGTTGTGCACGCAGTTGGCGTTGCGCTCGACGAGCGCGAACGGGAAGGCGGCGCGGCTCTTGCCACCATCACCGCTCTCCTTCCAGACCCGGCCCGGGCTGACGACGTAGTTCCAGCTGGCGTTGCCCGTGATCCGCAACCCGCGGTCGGCGGGCACGAGGTGGCTGCCGTTCTGGACGAAGCGCAACGACATGGCCGGCAGGTGCTTGACCGTCTCCACCGTGCCGTAGCCGTAGGGGTCGCGGATCGGGGAGTAGCCGCCCGATGTCGCGACGTTCTGCAGCGTCAGGGTGCCGGTGAACTCGTGGGCGGGCGGAGCGGCGTTCGCTGGAAGCGCGAAGGCACTGTCGGCGACGGTCCCGGTGGGCGCCCCGGACGCGAGCTGGGACGCGGTGAGGACGGTGCGACTGACCTGGCCGGTGCCGGTGAGCGGGTCTCCGGCGACCGGCGTGCCGACCGCGTGGGCGGCCGGGCCGGGTGTCAGGACGGTCAGGGTGGCGGCCAGGGTGGCGGCCGTCGCAGCAAGCAGCGGGACCGCCGCCAGCCTGGCCGTGGGGCGTGCTCGCATGCTGCGCTCCTCCGGGGAGTCGGCGCTGTCCGCATGACCGCGCCGGATGCGAGTCACTGTGGCGGCTGCGCCCTCGTGCGGTCCAAGACCTGTGCCGCATCGGTGTCATGCCCGACCGACAGGCATGCCCGGTCCGTCGTGCCAGACGTTGTACCTTGAGCGGTCCCCGCTTATGGCTCGAAGGAGTGCCTCCGTGTCGCTCGATGCCTGGGTCACCCTGGCCGTGATCCTCGCGGTCCTCGTCCTCCTTGTCCGGGGCCGCACCTCGCCGGCCGTGGTCGTCTTCGGCGGCGCGGTCGCCGTGCTGATCCTCGGCGTGGTGGAGGCCGACGCGGCGTTCTCCGGGTTCTCCAACTCGGCGCCGATCACGGTCGCCGCCCTGTACGTCGTGGCGGCCGGGATCGAGAAGACCGGAGCGTTGACCCCGGTCATGCAGAGCACGCTGGGTGAGCGGGGCTTCTACCGCCGGCCGCTGGTGCGGACGCTGCTGCCGACGGCGGGTGCGTCGGCGTTCCTCAACAACACCCCGATCGTCGCGATGCTGATCCCGCAGGTGACGACGTGGGCGCAGCGGCGCGGCGTGGCCGTCTCCAAGCTGCTGATGCCGGTCTCGTTCGCCGCGATCCTCGGCGGCCTGATCACCGTCATCGGCACCTCGACCAACCTGGTCGTGTCGGGGCAGATGGGAAGCCTGGGCCTCCGCGAGATCGGCTTCTTCGAGATCGGCCTGCTCGGCCTGCCGATCGCCCTGGTCGGCCTCGCCGCCGTGATCGCGCTCGGCCCGCGGGTGCTGCCCGACCGCCGCTCGGTCCGGACCGAGATGGAGGAGGAGGGACGCCGGTTCGCGGTCGAGATGATCGTCGAGCCCGGCGGCCCAGTCGACGGCAAGACCGTCGCCGAGGCGAACCTGCGCCACCTGTCCGGGATCTTCCTGACCTCCGTCGACCGCGGCGACACCACCATCGCGCCGGTGCGGCCCGAGACCGTGCTGCGCGGCGGGAACCGGCTCCACTTCGTCGGGCAGGTCGACCGGATCGTCGACCTCCAGGAGATGCGCGGGCTGCGGTCCGCGGAGCTCGAGCACGTCCTCGACCTCGACGACCCGTCCGTGCGCTACTTCGAGGTCGTCGTGGGCTCGCGGTCCCCGCTGGTCGGCCGCACCCTGCGCGACGTCGGCTTCCGGTCGGCGTACCAGGCGGCGGTGCTGGGCATCCACCGCTCGGGCCACCTGGTCGAGGGTCGGCTCGGCACCACCACGATCCGGGTGGGCGACACGCTCGTCCTGGTCTCGGACCCCGGGTTCAAGGACCGGTGGCGGGACCGCGCCGACTTCCTCGTCGTCGCCGAGCTGGAGGGGACGCCGCCGGTCGCGACGAAGAAGGCGTGGCTGCCGGTCGGCCTGCTGCTCGGCGTCGTCGTGCTCGCCGCCACCGAGGTCGTCCCGATCCTCGAGGGCGCGCTGGTCGCCGCCCTGGTGCTCGTCGGAGCCCGCGTGCTGTCACCGCTGGAGGCGAGACGGGCCATCGACATCGAGGTCATCGTCGTCATCGCCTCGGCGTTCGGGCTGGCGGCCGCGATGGCCGAGTCGGGGCTCGCCGACACCATCGCGTCGGGGCTGGTCGACGCGTTCGGCGGGATGGGTGACCGCGGCGTGCTGCTCGGCCTGGTCCTCGCGACCGTGGTCCTCACCGAGCTGATCACCAACAACGCGGCCGCCCTGCTGATGCTGCCCATCGCCGTGCAGGCGGCGGGCGCCGCCGGCCTCGACCCGCGCGGCGCGGCCATCGCGATCGCGGTCGCCGCGTCGGCGTCGTTCCTGTCACCGATCGGCTACCAGACCAACATGATGGTCTACGGCCCCGGCGGCTACCGGTTCGGCGACTACGCCCGGCTGGGCTGGGTGCTGACGGTGACGGTCATCGGCGCGACCGTCGTGCTGACCCCGATGCTCTGGACGGCGTGAGTTCGCGCGCCGGACGTCGCGCTACCACCGGGCGAAAAACTTGAGTAATTCACTCTAGATTGTCTATTCTGAGTCGTCGCCACGACGATCAGGGGGACAGATGGGGTTCGACATCCAGGCGATCCTGCGCCGGACCACGCAAGTGCTGTCGGCCAGGGCCGGACAGCAGGGCGCAGTCGCGAACGCCCGTGCGGCCGCGACCGACCTGGCCCGCCGCCGCCTCGAGCACGAGGAGGTCGAGCTCTACCTCCGCCGGCGGCGGGCGGCTGCGCCCGCTCCGCGCGCACGGCGCGCCGCCCTCTAGGACAGCGACTGGTAGCAGAACGGTTCTTCACGCCCGGCACGACCACGTCCGCGGAGCTCCGGCCCAGGGCGGCGTACCGCTCGAGCACGGAGGGCGGTCCCGGACAGGCAGAGCCACCGGGCGAGACGCCTCCCCCTGCTGGTCGACCCCGTGCGGGACGGTCACGCCCCCCGGAACGCCCTAGCCGCGCCGATAGGTGGGGGTCCCGAGCGCCAGGAGAAGAAGCGTCGCCCCTGCCGCGACGAGGATGGCGGTCGCGGTGGCCGATCCGCCGCCACCGAGGCCTCCGACGAGCAGGCTCCCCAGGGCCGCCGTTCCCTGTTGCAGGAACTCCAGCAGCGCGGTCGCCGATCCGGCCCGCTCGCCGTGCCTGGTCAGCGCGAGCGCGAAGGTGTTCGGCGCGATCATGCTGACCGTCGCCAGCAACAGCCACACCACGCCGAGGAGTCCGACCAGCCCACCCGCCCCGCTTCTCATGATCACCATCAGCAGGACCGCGAGGACGAGCGCGGCCGGCGTGGCGACCCGCACCACCTGCAGAGGCTCGACCGTACGGACCACGACGGCGTTGACCTGGAACCCGCTCATGAGAGCCGCGCTCATCAGCGCGACGACGAGGCCGAAGCGCTCCTGGCTCAGGCCGTACTCGACCTGGAGGGTGAAGGGCGACCCGACGATCCAGCTGATGATCACGCCCCAGGCCAGACCGCCGAGGACGGCGAGCACCACGAACCGACGGTCCCGGGCCAGCGCGGCGTAGCCGCGCAGCGCCGGGCCGATGCCGCCGGCGCGGCGGGCCTCACGCGGCAGCGTCTCCGGCAGCCAGCGCCAGACCACGGCCAGGACGGCCGCACCGGCGAGAGCCAGCACTCCGAAGACCGCCCGCCACCCTGCGGCGCCGGCGATCATGCCACCCAGCCACGGTGCGATCAGCGGGGTCACCGCGAACACCAGCATCAACCGCGAGATCACCCGCGCTGCAGCGCTGTCCGAGCACCGGTCGCGGACGACAGCCATGGCGGTGAGGCCACAGGCAGCCACCGCAACACCCTGCAGGAGCCGGAGGCCCACCAGCGCCCCGACCGTGGGGGCGAGCATGCATCCCACGGAGGTGACCACGTGCACGACCAGGCCGACCAGCGCCGGCAATCGCCGGCCGTACCGGTCCGAGAGCGGGCCGACGACCAGCTGGCCGGCTGCGGCGCCGATCAGGCCTGCCGAGATCGTGGCCTGAGCGGCAGCCGGCGATGTTCCCAGGTCCCGCGCCACGGCCGGCAGCGACGGAAGGTACAGGTCGACCGTCACTCCGCCGAGGACGATCATCCCGCCCAGCAGGAGGACCAGACCTCCCGACGGCGGCGCGGACGCCCGGTGTCCTACCTGGGTCTCCTGCGACATGGCACGGTCCCGGCTCAGCGGTGCTCGGAGACGGCGAAGATCTCCTCGGCGACCAGCCCGTGTGCCTCGCGATGCACGGCGGCAGCGTCCTCGGCCCGGTCGGCCTCGACCAGGCAGAAGATCTTCTCGCCGGTCTCGTCGATCCAGTAGCGCAGGTAGCTCACGCCGTACTTGTCCTGGACGGCAAGGTCCGCCTGGTGTGCCTGCGCGGCTGCCGCCGCGTCGACGCCGCCCTCGATCGTGTGGATGTCCATGAAGAGGGCCATGGCCGGTCTCCTTCTCGCGTCGTGTCGGTCCTTCGACGCTAGGGCCACCGGCCGCGGGTGACGTCCGTGGAGACCACTCAAGAGTTTGCAAGCGCTACTCAGGAATGAGTCTGTCGCAGTCCAGCAGGCCCTGCTCGCGCGCCTTCCGGACCGCAGCCTCACGACTGCCGGCGTCGAGCTTGTGCAGGATGGCCGTGACGTGGTTCTCGGCTGTGCGCGGGGAGACGAACAACCGGTCCGCGATTTCGGCGTTGCTGAGGCCCTCGGCGAGAAGCGCCATCACCTCGGACTGCCGGGTCGTCAGCCCCGCAGCATGGGTGCGCGCGGCCCGGGAGGTCCCGCGCGGGGCGCGGAAACCCCGCTGCTGCAGCTCGCGCCGGATCCGGCGCGCGGCGCCGTCGGCGCCGAGATCCTCGACGATGCGCAGCGCCCCGACGGCCTGGGCGTCGTCGCCGTGCAGCAGAGCCATCGCCTGGTCGTAGCCGGCCCCTTGCGCGGCCCAGAAGTGCGCGGCGCGCTCCGGTTGACCGCGCATCGTCCAGCCGTACCAGTCCAGGACCGACGTCGGCACTGTGGTGAGGCGGCCGAGCTTCCACATCCAGAAGGCGAACGCCCCGCTCGGCCAGCGCGCACCGCTGCGACGCCCACGCTCGAGGACCCCGTCGAGCTCGCCGAGCCATTCCGGGTCCTCCTCGCCGGTCAGCCACAGGAACTCCGCCACGACCCCCGCCGCAGGATCGAGGAGCCTGAGCTGGTCCCACTGCCGAGCCAGCGTCCACGCGTGCCGCACCGCGGCGGCCGCAGCCGACCCCCGTTGCCGCATCGCGATCGTGGCGAGGATCCGCGCCGCTGTCGGCTCCACGTCGGCTCCCCTGCCGAGCAGCTCCGAGGCCTCCTCCTCTGCAGCCGTCCACTCCCCGATCCACATCAGCAGCTCGGCCCGCATGACCCGCGCGAACGACTCCTGGGGCCGCAGCTCGTAGCGGGCCGCGGCCGCCAGGCCCCGCTCGACCAGGTCGAGGGCGCGACGCAGGTCCCGCACGTCCGCGGTCTTCCCGGCGAGGATCATCAGGGCCTCGGTCTCCTCGAAGTGGTCACCGCTGACGGAAGCCCGGGCATGGGCACGTTCCATCAGCGGGATGCCCCGCGGGTCGCCGGCGTTGTGCAGGAAGATCCCCTTCAGGGTCAGGGCGTTGGCGGCGTTGCGCTCGTCGCCGGCGGCCTCGGCGAGGTCGATCGCCCGGTCCAGGGCGATGGCCGGTTCAGCCTGCTCGTCACCGTGGCGGAGCAGGTGCAGGCGGGCTCGCTCGGTCAGTGCGAAGGCGAGGTCCGCTCCGGGTGGCCGCTCTTCGAGGACCGCGACCGCCTCCTCGGCGGCGGCGTCGGCCTCGCGCGGACGCCCGGCGTTCTCGAGCACCATGACACCCCGTGCCACCGCCCTGGCTGCGGCACCGGGGGAGCCAGCCTGCCGCCACAGGTCCACCGTCCGGGGCAGCGCAGCCATGGCGTCGTCGGGGTAGCCGTGCTGCGCCGCCGTCCGCAACCAGTCCTCCGCCAGGCCGGCGGCCTCGTCGACAGGCATCCGGTCGAGGAGCGGCGCGATCGCGCGGAAGTGGGTGATCGCTTCACGAGGGCTGGACGCCGCCATCGCGGCCCGGGCCGCCCGCGGTCCGAAGGCGATGAGCGTGGCGTCGTCACCGACTGCGCGGGCATGGTGCACGACCCGAGCGGCCTCCCCCTCGTCGCCGAGGTAGGCCAGCACCTGGTGGTGGAGCCGGCGCCGGCGGTCGCCCGGCAGCGAGGACTCGACCACCCGGCGCTGGATCTCGTGCCGGAAGCGAACCCCGTCGGAGTCCACCCGCAGCAGGCCCCGTCGTACGCCGTCCTCGACGTCGGCCCCGGCCGGCGGCAGCACCGCCTCCACCAGCGGCCACTCGGCGCCGCCCGGGTGGATGGACACCAGCTCGGCCAGCCAGCGGGCCGGTGGGCTCAGGTGCGACAGACGTGCGAGCACGGTGTCCTCGACAGAACGCGGCGCCACAAGTGTCTCGGAGGCCAGAAGCTCGGTGACGAAGAGCGCGTTGCCGCCGGTGACGGCGAGCAGCTGTGACGGCTCGACCGGAACGTCAGCCGCCAACGCAGTGACGGCGGCCAGGGAGAGCGGTGGGAGAGCGATCCGCTCGACGTTCGACGGCGGCAGCTCCCCGACGATCTGCCGCAACGGATGGTCGGCATCCACATCGTGATCGCGGTAGGTCAGCACGAGCAGCCCCCGGGTCCTCGTGATCCGCCGCCCCAGGAATCCGATGACGTCCAGCGTTGCCTCGTCCGCCCAGTGCGCGTCCTCGACCACCAGCACCGCAGGCTCCGCGGGCGGGGACAACAGGTCCAGCAGCGCTTCCATCACCGCCGTGCGCTTCCCCAGCAGGAGGGCCGCCGCCACGGCAGGGCTTCCCCTCGCCACGTCCCGGACCGGACCGAGCGGCTGCGGAGTCCCCAGCGGGTCGCACCACCCCACGTGCACCAGCGCACTCCCGGCGGCGTCTGTGACGAACGCGTCGACCAGGGCGCTCTTGCCGATCCCCGCCTCACCGCGAACGAGGACGACCCGCCCCTCGCCCTGTCGGGCGCCCGCCAGCAGGACGTCGAGCCGAGCGATCTCCGGCTCCCGCCCCACCAGCGACGCAGCGTCCATGCCTGCACCGTATGACCTGTGCCGCACACGCCACTACGTCTCGGCGGCAGTCGTAACGGGCTCTCACCGGAACTGGGATTCGACTCCGAGAAGCACTGAGGGCCCCCGACTGCATCTCTGCAGATCGGAGGCCCTCGCCGGAGCCGCCTGTCGGAATCGAACCGACGACCTATTCATTACGAGTGAATCGCTCTACCGACTGAGCTAAGGCGGCGCGCTGCCCGGCTGATGGTCATGACCGGCCGGGCAACCCGGGGAAGTATACGGACCGCCCCGGTCGGGAGCGAAACCGGTGCGTCAGGCCGCGAGCGAGACGGTGCGCTCGGCGCGCGCGTTGCGACCGGTGACCATGGCCTGCTCGGCGCCGCACCAGCAGGTGTAGGACACGACGATGCCCTCGTCGGTGTTGGTGAGGCCGCTGATCTGGCTCGGGAAGATCAGCTGGCGCTTGTCGCAGGCGGTGCAGTGGCTGTCGAACATGGGGGACCTCCCTCGAGGATCGATACGTCTGTCACGTACCAGTCTGAAAGAACGCAAGCCATAGGGGTAGCCTCTCTTTCCGAGAGGTTCCCAAGGAGTCCCCTATGCTTTCTCTCCATCAGCTGCGCTGCTTCCTCGCCACCTACGAGCACGGCTCCCTCACCGCGGCCGCCGAGGAGCTCGGCTACGCCCAGCCGTCGGTCTCCGAGCAGATCAGGGCGCTGGAGAAGACCCTCGGCGTCCCGCTCTTCCGCCGGGTCGGCCGCGGGGTGGTGCCGACCACCGTCGCCGACGACCTGCGTCCGCACGCGGAGGCAGCGATCGGGGCCGCCGAGGAGGCTCGGCGGGCGGTGCAGAGGGTGGTGGCGCTGGAGACCGGCACGATTCGCTTCGGCATGTTCGGCACCGCCCGGTTGTACGCCGGCGCCGGCCTCGTCGCCGACGTGCTGACCCGCCACCCTGGCGTCCGGGTGGAGCTGATCGGCCAGAACTCCTCCGACGTGCAGGAGCACCTGCGGCGCGGGCGTATCGAGGCCGCGATGATCGCTGTCCCGACTGTCACCAGCGAAGGGATGCACGTCACCCCGGTGGCGCGCGACGAGCTCGTCTACATCAGTGCCGACCCCGAGCAGGTGGCCTCGCCGGTGACCGCGCAGCGACTCTCCCGCGCCTCGCTGGTGATGCCGGAGACCACCTGGCGCGCCGACGACTCCACCCGGATCGTGCTGCGCCAGATGCTCCACGAGACCGGCCGGAACCCGCAGACCCGGATCGAGGTCGAGGACGTCGAGACCGCTGTCGAGCTGGTCGGGATGGGCCTGGCCGACTCGGTCATCCCCAAGGGCGCAGCGCTGCAGCTGCTGCCCCGGCTGGCGCCCAACGCCGGGATGGTCTCGCTGCGGCCCCGCCAGTTCGACACCCTGGCGATCGTGCACCGGGCCGGGGCCGCCCTCTCCCCCGCGGCGAAGCTGATGATCGAGCTAGCCACCGCCCGGATCCAGGCCATCGCCGACCCGGTCCACCCACGCTGACGCGAGCTCGGGCAGCGGTCAGCAGGAGAGGCCGTCGTCAGGGACGGCGCCGTCGAGCAGGTAGTCGTGGACCGCCTCGTCGATGCAGTCGTTGCCGGCGTTGTAGGCGGTGTGGCCGTCGCCGTCGCGGCTGACCAGAACGCCCGACTCGAGCTGTTCGGCGAGCGCCTCCGCCCAGGCGTACGGCGTGGCCGGGTCGCGGGTGGTGCCGATGACGACGATCGGCGCGGCGCCCTCGGCCCGCACCTCGGGCACCTCGACGGACGACTCCACCTCGAGGCCGCCGCACCCGACGAGGCCCCACGCGAACACCTCGCCGAAGGTCGGCGACGCCTTCTCGAAGTCGTCGAGCTGGGCGGGCACCTGCCGGGGCGTGACGGCGTACGGGTCGTCGAGGCAGTTGATCGCGTAGATCGCCTCCATCGAGTTGTCGGTGTAACCGTTGGCGCCGCGCGAGGTGTACAGGTCCGACAGCTGCATCAGCGGGGCACCGTCGCCGTTGAGCGCGGACCGCAGCGCGGTGCTGAGCACGAACCAGTAGTCCGCGACGTACAGCGGCGTCACGATGCCGTAGAAGGCGTTGCCGACCCGCAGCTCGCGGCCACCCGGGGCCGGGAGCGGGTCGTCCTCGATGTCGGCGAGCAGGTCCTGGATCGTCTCCAGCCCCTCCTCCACGTCGTCGCCGAGGAAGCAGGAGTCGGAGGTCGCGAGGCAGTCCTCGATGTAGGCACGCAGCGCGGTCTCGAAGCCGGCGGCCTGCTCGAGCGCGAGCTGCCGCGAGTCGAGCGAGAGGTCGACGGCGCCGTCGAGGACGAACCGGCCGACCCGGCCGGGGAACAGCTCGGCGTACGTCGCGCCGAGCTTGGTGCCGTAGGAAGCGCCGAAGTAGTCCATCTCGGCCTCGCCGAGCGCGGCTCGCAGCACGTCCATGTCGCGGGCGGCCTCGACGGTGGTGACGTGGGCGGCCACCTCGCCCGAGCGCTCCGCGCAGCCCTCGCCCATCGCGTCCACTGCGCGCTGGAACTCCCGGCGCTCGGCCGCGTCGTCAGGGCTGGGGTCGCCGGCGACGAACTCGTCGAGCTCGGCGTCGGTGAGGCAGTCGACCGGGGCACTGCCGCCCGTGCCGCGGGGGTCGAAGCCCACGATGTCGAAGCCGTCGAGCAGCGGGTCGCGGAAGACCAGGCTCGCCTGGGCGGCGTAGTCGGTCCCGGGGACGCCGGGGCCGCCGGGGTTGACCACGAGCGAGCCGACCCGGGCCGCCGGGTCGGTCGCCGGCCGCCGCAGCAGGGCGACGTCGATGGTGCGGCCGTCGGGCTCGGCGTAGTCGAGCGGCACCCGCAGCTCGGCGCACTGGAAGCCGTCGCGGCACTCCGACCAGGTGAGCTGCTGCTCGTAGAAGCGGGCGAGCTCCGGGGACGGCGGGTCGGTCGCGCCCGGCTCGGCGGAGGGCTCCTCCGTCGGCGTGGGCGGCGCCGACGAGGTGGCCGCGGCGTCGGGCCGGGGGTCGTCCCCGCTGCTGTCGGCGCTCAGCGCCGCCCACAGCGACACCGCGCCGCTCGCGACGAGCGCGACCACCAGCAGCAGCGCCAGGACCACGACGGTCTTGTTCCTCATGCCCCAGTCCTCATGGCCCAGTCCTCATGCCTGCGTCACCGCCTCGCGCCGTCCGGCGCCTTGAGTGCCACCATCATGGACTCCAGCGCCAACTGGGGCGGGACGTTGAACTCGAGCATCTGCTCGCGCGCGTCGAGGATCCAGCCGATCCGGCGCAGGTTGAGCTCGGGGCTCGAGACGGCCGCGACGTCCTCGACGTCGCCGCGGATCTCCTCGTTGACCAGCTGCCCGGGCGCCCCGACCGCGAGCGCGATCGCGTCGCGGTAGACGGAGATCAGGTCCATCAGTGCGCGGTCGACGACGTCGAGGTGGCGCCGCTTCGCGCGCTTCTTCTGCTCCCGCTCCAGCTCGGCGAGGGCGGGGCCGTACTCGCGGGGCCGGCGGCCCCGCTCGACGACGCCGTACGACGCGTCGAGGTCGGCCTTCTCGCGGGCGTCGAGCTCGCTGGTGATGAGGTCGGCCTCCTGCTTGGTGACCTCGGCGAGGTTGCTCGCCGCCCGCATGCAGTCGCCGAGGGAGCGCAGCTTCGCCGGCAGGGAGACGACCTCCTTGCGGCGGTTGCGGGTGTCCTCGTCGCGGGCGAGCGCCCGGGCCCGACCGATGTGACCCTGGCTGGCGCGGGCGGCGTACGACGCCAGCCCCTCGGGCACCGCGTCGGCGCGGACGAGGAAGTCGGCGACCTCGCGGGCGGTGGGGGTGGTGAGCGTGACCAGCCGGCAGCGGGAGCGGATCGTGGGCAGGACGTCCTCGACGGTGGGGGTGCACAGCATCCAGACCGTGCGGTCGGACGGCTCCTCGATCGCCTTGAGCAGGGCGTTGACGGCCTGCTCGGTCAGCCGGTCGGCGTCCTCGACGATGATGATCTGCCAGCGCCGGCCGACGGGCGCGAGCGCCGAGCGTCGCACCAGGTCACGGACCTCCTTCACCGAGATCGAGAGCTTCTCGGTGCGGATGACGGAGACGTCGGCGTGGGAGCCGGCCAGCACGGTGTGGCAGTCGTGGCACTGCCCGCAGCCGGCGCGCTCGCACTGCAGCGCAGCCGCGAACGCGACGGCGGCGTTGGAGCGGCCCGACCCCGGCGGGCCGGTGAACAGCCAGGCATGGCTCATCCCCTGGCCGCCGGCGGCGGTCCGCAGGGCGCCGATCGCCGCCGCCTGGCCGACGAGGCTGTCCCAGACGGTCCCGGCCTGCGCGGTCGTGCCCTGGCCGACCGTCATCGGCGGGCCTGCCCCAGCAGCGGCGCGACCCGGTCGCGGACGGCCGCGGCGATGTCGTCGATCCCCTTGCGGGCGTCGAGCACGAGGTAGTGGTCGGGGTCGGCGTCGGCCATCCGCAGGAACGCCTCGCGGACCCGGCGGTGGAACTCCTCCGACTCGCCCTCGATCCGGTCGCGGCCGTCGAACCGGCCGAGCCCCTGCGCCGGCTCGAGGTCGAGCACGACGGTGAGGTGGGGCCGCAGGTCGCCGGTCGCCCAGCGGGCGACGGCCTCGACCTCGGCGACGTCGAGCGAGCGGCCGGCGCCCTGGTAGGCCAGCGTGGAGTCGACGTAGCGGTCGGTGATGACCACCTCGCCCCGCTCGAGCGCCGGACGCACCACCGTGTCGACGTGCTCGGCCTTGTCGGCGGCGTAGACGAGCGCCTCGGTACGGTCGGAGAGCTCACCCGTCTCCGGGCTCAGCACGATGCGGCGCAGCTCCCGGCCGACCTCCGTGTCTCCGGGCTCGAAGGTCAGCCGGACGGCGTACCCCTCGTCGCGGAGCCACTCGGCCAGCATCCGGGACTGCGTGGACTTGCCGGAGCCGTCGCCGCCCTCGAAGCAGACGAACACGCCGGTGGGCGCGTGGACGCCGGGGAAGTCTCGCTGCACGGGGGTGACGCTACGAGGTCGCACCGACGTCCGCCACCGGCGGGTCACCCGTCCGGCCCCCGTCCGGTGTGGTCCGGCAGGCGTACGCCGACTCGGCGCGCAGCTGCTCCGGACTGCAGGTGTCGCCCGGGAGGGCGAGCAGCAGCACCACCACGGCCGGCGCCACGACCAGCGGGGCAGGGCTCGCGAGGCGGGGGCGGCCACCTCGCCGCCACAGCACCACCGCGACCGCCACCGACAGCACCGCCGACAGGGCGAGCGCGCCGACCGCCAGCCACCACGCGGCGTCGTCCGGCCCGGCGGCGCACAGCCGGCCCTGGGGCGAGGCAGCGGCCGGGAACGAGATCGCGGTGTCGCTGACCCCGCACACCCCGATGACGAAGAACACCCCCGCCAGCAGGTGCAGCCCGACCGCGACGGCGCACGCGTACGCCAGTGCGACCACGGCCCCGACGTTCCCCACGGCGCGATTGTCCACGCGCGGGGCCGCCGGCGTCAGGACTTCTTGGCCGCGGCCTTCTTCGTCGTCTTCTTCGCGGCGGTCTTCTTGGTCGCCGACTTCTTGGCGGCGGTCTTCTTGGCGCCCTTCTTGGCCGCCTTCTTCGCCGGCCCCTTGGCGCGCCGCTCCTCCAGCAGCTCCGCCGCCCGCTCGAGGGTGATGCCCTCGACGGTGTCGTCCTTGCGGAGGGTGGCGTTGTACTCGCCGTCGGTGACGTACTCGCCGAAGCGGCCCGCCTTGACGACGACCGGGTTGCCGGACACCGGGTCGTTGCCGAGCTCCTTGAGCGGCGCCGCGGCGGCCGCCCGGCCGCGCTGCTTGGGCTGTGCGTAGATCGCCAGCGCCTCGTCGAGGGTGATCGAGAAGATCTGCTCCTCGGACTGCAGCGACCGGGAGTCGGTCCCCTTCTTCAGGTAGGGCCCGTAGCGGCCGTTCTGGGCGGTGATCTCGACGCCCTCGGCGTCCGTGCCGACCACCCGCGGCAGCGACAGCAGCTTCACCGCGTCCTCGAGCGTGACCGTCTCGAGGCTCATCGACTTGAACAGCGAGCCGGTGCGCGGCTTCGCGGACTTCGGGGCGTCCTCGGGCAGCAGCTCGGTGACGTAGGGGCCGAAGCGGCCGTTCTTCGCGACGACCTGCAGCCCGGTCTCGGGGTGGGTGCCGAGCTCGGTCTCCTCACCCGCCGGGTTGGCGAACAGCTCCTTGGCCTTCTCCAGGGTCAGCTCGTCCGGCGGCAGGTCGTCGGGCACGTTGGCCCGCTTGCCGGCCGGGGTGCCGTCGTCGCCCGGGCCCTCGAGGTAGGGGCCGTAGCGGCCGACCCGGAGGTTGATGCCGGAGTCCGGGTCGCCGATCGGGAAGGTCGCCAGCTCGCGGGCGTCGATGTCGCCCAGCTCGCTGACCAGGGTGTGCAGCCCCTGGACGGAGTCGGAGCCGTAGTAGAACTCCGCGAGCTCGGTCGCGCGGTCGCGACGTCCGCCCGCGATGTCGTCGAGGATGTCCTCCATCGTGGCGGTGAACTCGTAGGAGACCTGCCGCGGGAAGTGCTCCTCCAGCAGCCGGATCACCGAGAACGCCAGCCAGGCCGGCACCAGCGCGGTGCCCTTCTTGTAGACGTAGCCGCGGTCGATGATGGTCTTGATGATCGAGGCGTACGTCGAGGGGCGGCCGATCTCGCGGTCCTCGAGCTCCTTGATGAGCGTGGCCTCGGTGTAGCGCGCGGGCGGCTTGGTCTCGTGGCCGGCGGCGGACACCGACGCGGCGGAGACGGCGTCGCCCTCCTCCAGCGCGGGCAGCCGGGTCTCGGCGTCGTCGCGGGCCGCGGCGGCGTCGTCGGTGCCCTCGACGTAGGCCTTGAGAAAGCCGTGGAAGGTGATGACCCGGCCGGTCGCGGCGAAGACGACGTCCTCGCCGGTGGCGGCGGCGCCGCCGATGCGGACCGACACCGACTGGCCGACCGCGTCCTTCATCTGGGAGGCGACGGTGCGCATCCAGATCAGCTCGTAGAGCCGGAACTGGTCGCCTGTCAGGCCGGTCTGCGCGGGGGTGCGGAACGACTCGCCCGCGGGGCGGATCGCCTCGTGCGCCTCCTGGGCGTTCTTGACCTTGCTGGCGTAGGTGCGCGGCGCGTCGGGGAGGTACTCGGCGCCGTACAGCTCGCGGACCTGGGCGCGGGCGGCGCCGACGGCCGCGTCCGACAGCGTGGTCGAGTCGGTACGCATGTAGGTGATGAAGCCGTTCTCGTACAGCCGCTGCGCGACCGACATCGTCACCGAGGCGGAGAACCCGAGCTTGCGGGACGCCTCCTGCTGCAGCGTGGTGGTGCGGAACGGCGCGTAGGGCGAGCGGCGGTAGGGCTTCGACTCGACCGACCGGACGTCGTACGTCGTGTCGCGCAGGCCCTCGACCAGCGCCTCGGCGCGGGCCCGGTCGAGGTGGACGGTCTTCCCCTCGGCCTTCTCCTTGAGCCGACCGTCGGGGCCGAAGTCGCCGCCGCGGGCGACGCGGGCACCGTCGACGGAGTGGACCTTGGCCGGGAACATCCGCTGCTCGTGCTTGCTGCCGGCGTCGAACGTGCCCTCGAGGTCCCAGTAGGAGGCGACCTTGAACTTCATCCGCTCGCGCTCGCGGTCGACCACGAGCCGGGTCGCCACGGACTGCACCCGGCCGGCGGAGAGGCCGGACATGACCTTCTTCCACAGCACGGGGCTGACCTCGTAGCCGTAGAGCCGGTCGAGGATGCGGCGCGCCTCCTGCGCCTCGACGAGGTCGTCGTTGATGTCGCGGGGGTTCTCGACCGCGGCGAGGATCGCGGGCTTGGTGATCTCGTGGAAGACCATCCGTCGCACCGGCACCTTGGGCTT
This sequence comes from Nocardioides sp. GCM10027114, assembly GCF_042659625.1. Classification (NCBI taxonomy): domain Bacteria; kingdom Bacillati; phylum Actinomycetota; class Actinomycetes; order Propionibacteriales; family Nocardioidaceae; genus Nocardioides; species Nocardioides sp. GCM10027114. The sequence continues at coordinate 54,151 of NZ_JBHSSS010000020.1, read as the reverse complement.
CAGCTCGTCGAGGAGGTGCCAGGCGATGGCCTCCCCCTCGCGGTCCTCATCGGTGGCGAGGAAGAGCTCGTCGGCCTCCTTGAGCAGGCCCTTGAGCTTGGTGATGTGCGACTTCTTGTCGCGGGGCACGACGTAGTAGGGCTCGAAGCCGTTCTCCACGTCGACCGCGAGCCGTCCCCACGGCTTGTCCTTGATCTTGGCCGGGGTGTCGGCCGCGCTGTTGGGCAGGTCGCGGATGTGGCCGATGGAGGACTCGACGACGTACCCGCTGCCGAGGTACCCGCCGATGGTGCGGGCCTTGGCCGGGGACTCGACGATCACCAGCTTGTGTGCCACGAGACTGCTTCTCCTTGGGGTTCCGGGGTGCGGCCACGGTGTCATACCCGGGCCACGCCTGGGCCACACCGGGCTTCGCGGGGCACACGGTAGCGCGTCCCGGGTCGGGCGGCCCTTCCTCGACCTCCCGGGCACTCCCTGTGGAGGACCCCGGCGGAGCCGCGGGATCCCTGCCAGCGTGGTGGGCCCACGACCCCTCGGAGGCCCGGATGACCCTGCCCTTCCCGCTCCTCGGCGCTGACCCGCACCCGTTCGACCCCTGGGACGAGCCCCGCCCGACCGACCGACGGCCGCTGGACCGGATCACCCACCTGGTGCTGCTCGACGGACGGCTGGTCGACGTCTGGTCCGAGCCCGTCGAGGCCGGCCCCTGGCAGCGGCACGCCGACGAGCTCGACCTGCGCCGCCGTCCCTGCCGGCCGGCCCCGGCGTCGGAGCCGCCGTACGACGCAGCGCTGGCGTGGCTGTCCGACGTGGCGGGCGGGGTCGGGGCGCTGGCGGCGCTCGACGACGCGCCGCTGGTGCCCGGCGGGCTCGCGCTCCCCGACGCGGCGCCCGCCGACCGGCAGCGACTCGAGGCGACGGCCACGCTGCTGGCGCGGGTCGCCGACGAGCTCTTCGACGCCGAGGCCGCCATCGCGCTGCGCCGGGCGCTGCTGCTGGTCTGGGCTGCGAGCCCGGACGCCGTGCGCAGGGCCCGCAGCGCGGCCGCGCTCGCGGGCGGGATCTGCTGGGCCGTCGGCAAGGCCAACGACCTGTTCACCCGGCGCGGGATCACCCAGACCGCGGTCCAGCACCGGCTCGGGCTGTCGTCGTCGATGTCGTCGCTCGGCGCCGGCGTGCAGCGCGAGCTCCGCGGGTTCGCACTCTTCACCGGCTTCCGGCCCCACGGGCTGCCGGACCTGCTCCCCCTCGGGCACCCCGAGCTGCTGACCTCGTCCACCCGGCGGCTGCTCGTCGCGATCCGCGACCGCGCCGAGGAGGCCCGGGCCGCCGCTGAGCCGACGGGCTGAACTTCGCGCAAGAATCTGTGCGACCTTCTCAACGTTCCGGCACCCGCCCCCGTCTCTAGGGCGAAGGTGAGAGGGAACGGCCTCTCGGGACGCGATGCCGGGCGACGAGCGCCCGGCCGACAGGGGGAACTCGGGTGACACGCACGACCGCACCGACTGACAGACCGGGGCCGCGGCCCCCGGGCGACCGGGACGACCGGGGCGACAGGGACTTCGCGGAGTTCGTGTCGATCCACACCCGACCGCTGCTCGGCCTCGCCCACGCCCTGACGGCCAACCCGCACGACGCATGGGACCTGACCCAGGAGACCCTCGCCCGGATGGGCGAGCGCTGGGGCCGGTCCCGGGTGGACGACCCGGCGGCGTACGCCCGGACGGTCATGGTCCGGCTCAACGTCGACCGGATCCGGCGGCTGCGGCGCGAGCTCCCCTTCGGGAGTGTCCGGGACGAGCAGGCGGTCCCGGTCGTCGGCGACGTGGACCCCTGGCTGGTCGAGGCGTTGGCCACCCTCTCACCGCGACAGCGCACGGCGGTGGCACTCCGGTACGTCGAGGACCTCGACGTGCGCGGCATCGCCGAGCGGATGGGGTGCTCGGAGGGCACGGTCAAGAGCCAGCTCTCCCGCGCGACCGAGCGGCTGCGGGCGCACGCCCGCGAGCACGGTCCGCTGCGGGTGGCACGGGGACGAGAGGACTGAGGGAATGAACCACGAGGACGAGCTGATCAAGGGCTCCTACGAGCGGCTGGGCACGGCTCTGTTGCCGCCGGCTGACGCCGCGGAGCGGGTCGCGCGCCGGGTGACGGCGCGTCGGCGACGGCGTACGGCACTGGCCGGCACGGCGGCGGCTGTCACGGCCGGCGTCGTCGGCTCGGCGGCGGTCTGGGCCGCCGGCGGACCCGGTGGGGACGGCGGCAACGTGACCGTCGAGGACGCCCCGGCCGGCTTCGCTCCGGCCGGTCCGACAGGTCCCACGAGCACGCTGCTGCTGACCCGGCCCGACGGGTCGACGGTCGCGTTCGACGACGTGACCGTCAGCTGCGAGGCGCCGTTCGGCGAGGAGAACGCCCAGGGCAAGGCTGCCGGGCGGATCTGGCTGACGAGCCCGCTGCGCGTCGAGGGCGCCGACAACCCCGGTGACGACGCGGCCCAGGCGGTCACGACGTTCGTCTACTTCGAGGGCGTCGTCGACAAGCTGCGCGACGAGGACGGGACGGGGCGGACGTTCCGGCTGCCTGTCGACGGAGACTCCGAGAGGGTCCCGTTCGTGCTCTTCGTCAACGACCCGGACTCCGGGAAGGGCGGCAACGAGGTCTCCAGCAACCAGCCGGAGGCCACGGGCACCGTCCGGGTGCTCGAGGTGGGCTGCGACCCGGCACCGGTGCTGGCGCTTGAGGTCGTCGATGCCACGCTCGGCAGCGAGGAGGGCAAGGGCACCCTCGACCTCGCCGGCGAGGTCCGCTAGCCCCCCTGGCCCGCGAGCAGGAAGCCCTCGTCGACGAGCTCGCGCACGACCGGCAGGTAGGTCGTGCGCAGCTCGTCGACGTCACCGTCGAGGATCTGCGCGAGCGCGTCGAGGATCTGGCCGACGGCGAGGTCGCCGTCGCAGGCGCCCACCAGGGCGGCCTCGACGGTGTCGGCCTGCCGGGCCCGCATCAGGCCGCGCTGCTGGCGCAGCACCACGGTGCTGGGGTCCTCGGCCCCCGGGACGCCGACCGTCTCCTGCACGACGTCCTCGCGGCGCACCAGCGTCGACGAGAGCTCGACCGGCGTCCGGACCGCCGCACCCCAGGCCGCGATGGCCGGGGCCACCGGCTGCTCGACGGCGTGCGGCCACTCCAGGAACGTGTGGTTCGGCGCCCCAGGAACACCGCCGGGCGCACCCCCGCGTCGGCGCAGGTTCAGCCAGCCGAAACCGACCCCCTCGACGCCCTGCTCCTCCAGCCACGACAGCCAGGTGTCGTAGCGCTCCAGGTAGTCGGCGGCGCCGTGCAGGCCGGCGTCCTTGAGCCAGAGCTCGACGTACGCCGCGGGGTCCATGACCTCGCGCTGGACGGTGAACGCGTCGACGTCGTCGGTCAGCCAGCCGCCCAGCCGCTCGTCCCACGGCATGTCGCGGGCGATCACCCAGTTGGCCAGCACCTGGCACCAGCCGCCGTCGTCCAGGTGGTCCGGGGCGGTGCGGACGATGTGCTCGACGGCCTCGTCGCCGGGCAGGCCCGAGTCGCGGTAGACGAGCCGCTCCCCCGTCGCGGGCGAGATCACGAACGGCGGGTTGGTGGCGATGAGGTCGAACCGCTCGCCGCGCACCGGCTCGAAGAAGGAGCCCGCCCGCACGTCGATCCGGTCGAAGCCGTTGAGGGCGGCATTGAGCCGGGCGATCCGCAGCGCCCGCTCGTTGACGTCGGTGGCGACGACCCGGCCGCTGTGCGCCGCCAGGTGGAGCGCCTGCACCCCGCACCCGGTGCCGAGGTCCAACGCGCTGCCGACCTGGTCGCGGATGGTGAGCTGCGCCAGCGAGGTGGACGCCGGGCTGATGCCGAGCACGTGGTCGGTCCCGACCCGGTTCGGGCTGCCGTCGAGGCCGGGCGTCAGGTCGCTGACGACCCAGAGGTCGAGACCGTCGGTGGCGTACGGCCGGACGTCCAGCCGGGCCGCCACCTCGCCGACCGTGCGCTCGAGGATGCCCTCGGCGCAGAGCGGGTCGACGAGACCGGGCAGCGCCCGCTCCGCCTCGCCCAGCGCCACCGGGGCCTGCAGCAGGAACAGCCGCACCAGCGTCTCCACCGGTGAGCCGCCCGCGGTCCGGCGCAGCCCCGGCACGGTCTCGTTGCGGGCCAGCGCGTCGTGGGCAAGCGGCCCCAGCACCTCGGCGACACCGTCGTAGGTGAAACCGGCGTCCTCGAGGGCGCCTCGCAGCCGCTGGGTCAGGTCGGTTCCGGTCATCCGCCGACCCTACGACCCGGGCACCTCGGAGAGATGCCGCGGAGGGGCGACCGCAACGCCTAGGCTCCCTCGCATGCGGACCGGGCGGGGCACCACCATGCTGTTCCTCGTCACGGCCTTCCTCGGGGCCGCGCTCCTCTTCGTGGTCCAGCCCCTGGTCGCCAAGCTGCTGCTGCCGTCCTACGGCGGCTCGGCCACGGTGTGGAGCACCGCCTCCTTGTTCTTCCAGGTGGTCCTGCTCGCGGCCTACCTCTGGGCGCACTGGTCCACGAGACGCTGGGGACATCGCCGCCAGCCGGGCGTCCAGCTCGCGTTGCTGCTGGCGCCGGTGCTGGTGCTGCCGCTCGCCCTGCCCGCCGGCGCGCAACCGGGCCCCGACGCCGAGCCCGCGCTGTGGTTGCTGCGCACGCTGGCACTGATGGTGGGGCTGCCGTTCGCCGTGGTCGCGTGCACCGGCCCGGTGATCCAGCGGTGGTACGCCTGGGTCGGCGACCGCGGCGAGGACCCCTACTTCCTCTTCGCGGCCAGCAACCTCGGCAGCTTCGTCGGCCTGCTCGCCTATCCCCTGGTCGTCGAGCGCTGGCTGTCCCTGGGCGCGCAACGACTCGCGTGGTCCCTGGGCTTCGCCGCGTACGCCGTGCTGATGACGGTGTGCGCCCTCGTCACCATCCGGGCCGGCCGCGAGCCCGAACTGGTCCGGCTGGAGGTCACGCCGGCACCCGGCGGTCGCCGCATCCTGTCGTGGGGGCTCCTGGCTTTCGTCCCGTCGTCCCTCATGCTCGGCGTCACCGCCCACCTCTCCACCGACCTGTCCCCGGTCCCGCTGCTGTGGGTGGTGCCGCTGGCGATCTACCTGGCGACCTTCGTGGCGGCGTTCGCGCGGTCGTCGCGCACCCAGCCGGTGTGGGCAGGCTGGCTCGCGGTCGGACTCGGCGGGGCCGCGCTGCTGACCGCGGGACCGGGCACGCTGGCGGTGGCGGCCGTGGTGAACGTCGCGTTGGTCGGAGCCGCCGGGTATGCAGCCCACGGCCGGCTCGCGGCGGACCGTCCGGCCGCCGACCACCTCACGTTGTTCTACGTCGTGGTCGCCGCCGGCGGCGCTGCCGGCGGCCTCCTCAACGGCCTGGTCGCGCCGGTCGTGTTCGATCAGGTCTGGGAGTATCCGCTCGTCCTGGCCGTGCTGCCGCTGCTGCTGCTCGGCACCCGCGTGCGGCTGCCCGTCTTGCGACTGTTGCACCCGCTCGCGGCGACGGGGCTGATGGTGGCGCTGGCCGCGTGGACCAGCCAGCTCCAGCTCGACGGCGCGGTCGACCGGATGCGCTCCTTCTACGGCGCCTACAAGGTGGTCGACGACGCCGACTCCCGGACCCTCGTCCACGGCACCACGGTGCACGGGCTCCAGTTCCGGGGCGACCGGGCGGAACGCGCCCTCCCGACGACCTACTACGCCTCGCGGGGGTCGTGCGCCGACCTGTTCCGGGTGATGCGGGCGACAGGTGACCGGCTCGACGAGGTCGGCATCGTCGGCCTCGGCGTGGGCACGATGGCTTCGTACGGCGAGGCGGGCGAGCGCTTCACCTTCTTCGAGATCGACGCGGAGGTGGCGGCGACTGCGCAGGACGCCTTGCAGTTCAGCTTCCTCGCCGACAGCGACGCCGACGTGGAGGTGGTCATCGGCGACGGGCGGCTCGCCCTCGCCGACCAGCCGCGCGGCACCTACGACCTCCTGGTGCTGGACGCCTTCAGCTCGGACTCCATCCCCGTCCATCTCCTGACCCGCGAGGCGGTCGAGGAGTACGCCGAGGCGATGGCACCTGACGGTGTGCTGCTGGTCCACATCAGCAACCGGTTCTTCGACCTCGAGCCGGTCCTGGCCTCGGCCGCCGCGGAGCTGGGCTGGACGGCGAGCGTCGGGACCAGCCGGGCGGACACCCCGGGAGCCAAGCCCAGCACGTGGGTGGCTCTCACGCCGGACTTCGAGGTCACCCGGATGCTGCGCGGACAGGCCGAGTGGCGACCAGCCGGCGAGGAGCGGGTCCGCTGGACCGACGACTACGCGTCGGTCCTCTCCGTGCTGCAGTGAGACGGGGAGGACCCGCCCCGGTCACCCGGGACGGGTCCTCACTCCTCATGCGCTCCCGACGGGAGCCCGGCCGTCAGTGGCGCGGCGGCTCGAACTGCTGCGTCGGGGCCGGGTCACCGTGCGCGCCGGTCGCGTGACCGGCGCCGGAGCCCGCGGGGACCGCCTGCTCGCTCGCCGGCGAGGCCGGGCCGGCGGGTGCCGCCGGCTGGCCCGGCTCGTCGTCACCGATGACCGCGGAGCGGCGCTTGGAGACGACGACCGCCGCCACGATCAGCGCGGTCGCGACCAGCGAGATGGCGATGGACAGCCCGCGGTTGGCGTCGGCACCCAGGGTCATGGACACCACGGCGCCGACGATCAGCAGCGACACGAGGTTCATGACCTTGAGCAGCGGGTTGATGGCCGGGCCGGCGGTGTCCTTGAACGGGTCGCCGACGGTGTCGCCGATGACCGTGGCCGAGTGGGCCTCGGACCCCTTGCCGCCGTGGTGGCCGTCCTCGACCAGCTTCTTCGCGTTGTCCCAGGCGCCACCGGCGTTGGCGAGGAAGACCGCCATCAGGGTGCCGGCACCGATCGCGCCGGCCAGGAATCCCGCCAGCGGACCGACGCCGAGACCGAAGCCGACGGCGATCGGCGCGAAGATCGCGAGGATCCCGGGCGTGGCGAGCTCGCGCAGCGAGTCCTTGGTGACGATGTCGACCACCCGGCCGTACTCCGGCCGCCCGGTGCCCTCCATGATCCCGGGGATCTCGCGGAACTGGCGGCGCACCTCGAACACGACCGCACCGGCGGCGCGGCCGACGGCGTTGATCGCCAGGCCCGAGAAGAGGAACACGACCGCGACACCGATCAGCACGCCGACGAGCACCTCGGGTGCGAAGACGAAGAAGCCGGTGAAGAAGTCGCTGCCCTCCTGGTTGCTCAGCTCGGCCTCCTCGGCGGCCTCGATGGCCGAGCCGATGTAGGAGCCGAACAGCGCGCTCGCCGCGAGCACGGCGGTCGAGATCGCGATGCCCTTGGTGATGGCCTTGGTGGTGTTCCCGACCGCGTCCAGCTCGGTCAGGATCTGCGCGCCCGCCGGGCTGACGTCGCCGGACATCTCGGCGATGCCCTGCGCGTTGTCCGAGACCGGGCCGAAGGTGTCCATGGCCACGATGACGCCGACCGTGGTCAGCAGGCCGCAGCCGGCGAGGGCCACCGCGAACAGCGCCACGGAGAGCGCGCCGCCGCCGAGCAGGAACGCACCGAACACGGCCGCGCCGATGACGAGCGTGGTGTAGACGGCGGACTCGAAGCCGACCGAGAGACCCGACAGGATCACCGTCGCGGGACCGGTCAGCGAGGTGCGGCCGACGTCCTTGACGGGACGGTGGTCGGTGCCGGTGAAGTAGCCGGTGAGGCTCAGGATGACCGCTGCCAGCACGATGCCGATCACGACCGCGAGCGCGGCGATCAGCGCCGGGTTGCCGTCGGGGGCCTGGGTCAGCCGGTCGAGCGCGCTGGTGCCGGCACCCTCGAGCTCACCGAAGCTGGTGGGCAGGTAGACGAACGACAGCACGAGGCTGGCGATCGCAGCGATGCCCGCAGACAGGTAGAACGCGCGGTTGATGGTGGTCAGGCCGTTCTCGCCGGCCCGGGGGCGGCAGAGGTAGACGCCGGCCACCGCGGTGAGCGCACCGATGGCGGGGATCAGCAGCGGGAAGACGAGGCCCTTGTCGCCGAAGGCCTGCGAGCCGAGGATCAGCGCGGCGACCAAGGTGACGGCGTACGACTCGAAGAGGTCGGCGGCCATGCCGGCGCAGTCGCCGACGTTGTCGCCGACGTTGTCGGCGATCGTCGCCGCGTTGCGCGGGTCGTCCTCGGGGATGTTGTTCTCGACCTTGCCGACGAGGTCGGCGCCGACGTCGGCGGCCTTGGTGAAGATGCCGCCGCCGACTCGCATGAACATGGCGAGCAGCGCCGCACCGAAGCCGAAGCCCTCGAGCACGATCGGGGCGTCGCCCTGGAAGAAGAGGACCACGAGGCTGGCGCCCAGGAGGCCCAGGCCGACGGTGGCCATGCCGACCACGGCGCCGGTGCGGAAGCCGATGTTCATGGCGGGGTCGCGGCCCTCGGACTCCGCGGCGGCAGCCACGCGCAGGTTGGCCCGCACGGCCAGCCACATGCCGAGGTAGCCGATGGCGGCCGAGAAGCCGGCGCCGAACAGGAACGCGATGGACCGGAAGATCCGGATCACGGCATCGTCGGCTGGGAGCGCCAGCAGCAGGAAGAACGCCACCGCGGCGAAGATGCCGAGCGTCCGGAACTGCCGGGTCAGGTAGGCGTTGGCGCCCTCCTGGACCGCATGGGCGATGTTCTTCATGTTGTCGGTGCCCTCGCCGGCGGCAAGTACCTCCTGGCGGAACATCCACGCCATCCCGAGCGCGCCCAGCGCGATCAGGGTGACGACGATGACCAGGACGAGGTTGCCTCCGGAGACGTCCACGACGGCGGGATGGATCCCGGTCATGTGCTTCCTCCTGGGAGTGACTCAGATCACGAGCGAACGTCGCGGAGTCTACGCACGGGCCCACCCCCGGGGACACGTAGGTGTGAGGCGCGCCACACGTCTTCCCGGAAATCGGCGACGCGAGCACGCCCCGCACCGGAGTCCGGGGACGGAGGAAGCGACCCGTGACCTTCTGCCACGGGTCGCGGGCAGGCGAGACCGACCAGGGGTCGACCTGGGGGAGGGCGGCGGCCTCAGTGGGCCGCGAGCGCCTCGTCCGCCGACTCGTGGATCACGAACACCTTCGCGAGGCCGGTGATGCGGAAGATCTTGAGCAGCCGGTCCTGGCTGCACACGAGCTGGAGCGACCCGTCATGGGCACGCACCTTCTTCAGGCCGCCGACGAGGACCCCGAGACCGGTCGAGTCGAGGAACTCGACCTCACCCATGTCGACGACGAGGTCATAGACACCTGCGGCCACAAGCTCGGTGATCTTGTCGCGGAGCTTGGGGGCGGTGTAGACGTCGATCTCGCCGCCGACGGCAACGATCGTCTTGCCATCGACCTCGCGAGTCGCAAGCGTCAGGTCCACTGTCTCTCCCCTTGGGGCGCTGGTGATGCAGGTGCCGAAACCACCGTGGCATCAGCGCCGGATGCTCTACCGGGAATATCAAACCAGATGAGAGGCCCCGGCGCCTCTACTTGGCCTCGAGCGTGTTCGTCGACCATACCCCCGCCAGTCCGGGCACGGCGGCCGGGGTGTCCCCAGGCTTTGCCAGACTTCGCCCCGTGGAGCCAGCCCGTCCCCGACCAGCGCACCGGCCAGCGCTGTCGGTGCCGCCGCTGCGCGACCTCGTGGACCGCCTGGCCGCGGTGCCGGGCCGGGAGGACCGGCTCACGCACCTCGAGGTGCTGCCGCCCCGGGAGGCGTCGTCCGTCGACTGGCCGGCGTGGACCCCGGAGATCCTCGTCGACGCCTGGGCGCGTCGCGGCGTGTCGCGGCCGTGGCGACACCAGGCCGAGGCGGCCGAGGCCGCCCACGCCGGCCGCCACGTCGTGGTCGCCACCGGCACCGCCTCCGGCAAGTCGCTGGCCTACCAGCTGCCGGCGCTCACCGCCGTCCACGAGTCGCGCGGTCGCCGAGGCGAGCGGGGGGCCACCGTCCTCTACGTCGCCCCGACCAAGGCGCTCGCCCACGACCAGCTGCAGGCGCTCGCCTCGCTCGGGCTCGACACCCGCATCACCACCCACGACGGCGACAGCCCGCGCGAGCAGCGGGACTGGGCCCGCGACCACGCGGAGTACGTCCTCACCAACCCCGACATGCTTCACCGGTCGCTGCTGCCCGGCCACAGCCGGTGGGCGGGCTTCCTCGGCTCGCTGCGCTACGTCGTCGTCGACGAGTGCCACCACTACCGCGGGGTCTTCGGTGCGCACGTGGCACAGGTGCTGCGCCGGCTACGCCGGATCTGCGCGAGGTACGGCGCCTCCCCCACCTTCGTCCTCGCCTCCGCGACGGTGGCCGACCCGGCGACCACCGCCGACCGGCTCACGGGACTCGACTGCGTCGCCGTGACCGACGACGGCTCCCCGCGCGGGCAGGTCGCACTCGCGCTGTGGGAGCCCCCCTTCACCTCGTTCGTCGGGGAGAACGGCGCCCCCGTCCGCAGGGCAGCCTCGTCCGAGTCGGCCGACCTGCTGGCCGACCTGGTCGCCGAGGACGTCCGCACCCTCGCCTTCGTCCGCTCCCGCCGCGGGGCCGAGCAGATCGCGCTCAGCGCCCGTCAGCTGCTGGCCGAGGTCGACCCGTCGCTGCCGCCGCGCGTGGCGGCGTACCGCGGCGGCTACCTGCCCGAGGAGCGACGCGCGCTCGAGGAGGCGTTGCGTCGCGGCGAGCTCACCGGTCTCGCGGCCACCAACGCGCTCGAGCTCGGTATCGACGTCAGCGGCCTCGACGCCGTGCTGATGGCCGGCTTCCCCGGCACCCGCGCGGCGCTGTGGCAGCAGGTCGGCCGGGCCGGCCGCGGCGCGCAGGACGCGCTCGCGGTGCTGGTGGCGCGAGACGACCCGCTCGACACCTACCTGGTCCACCATCCCGAGGCGCTGTTCGGACGGCCGGTCGAGGCCACGGTCTTCGACCCCGGCAACCCCTACGTCCTCGGCCCGCACCTGTGCGCCGCCGCCCACGAGATCCCCCTCGCCGAGGCCGACCTCGAGCTGTTCGGCCCGACCGCCCGTGAGGTCGTCGACCAGCTGACCGACAGCGGGCTGCTGCGGCGTCGACCGCGCGGCTGGTTCTGGACCGACCGGCGCCGCCCCTCCGACCTGGCCGACATCCGCTCGACCGGCGGGTCGCCGGTCCAGCTCGTCGAGGCCGTGACCGGCCGCGTCGTCGGGACCGTCGACGCCTCGAGCTCGCACGCCACGGCCCACCCGGGCGCGGTCTACGTACACCGGGGCGAGACCTGGCTCGTCGAGTCACTCGACCTCACAGAGCACGTCGCCGTGATCAACCCGGCGGAGCTCGACTACTCCACGACCGCCCGCGAGGTCACCGACATCACCGTCGTCGGCGAGCGGGAGCACCGCACGTGGGGTCCCTGCCGGCTCGCCCTCGGCGAGGTCGACGTCTCCCACCAGGTCGTGTCGTTCCTCAAGCGGCGCCAGCCGTCAGGGGAGGTCGTCGCCGAGGAGCCGCTCGAACTGCCGGTCCGCTCGCTGCGCACCACCGCGGTCTGGTGGACGGTGCCCGACGAGGTGCTGGCCGACGCCGCGCTGCTGCCGGCCGACCTGCCGGGGGCCGCCCACGCAGCGGAGCACTGCTCGATCGGACTGCTGCCGCTCTTCGCCACCTGCGACCGTTGGGACATCGGTGGCGTCTCCACCGCGGTGCACCCCGACACCGGCCGGCTCACCGTCTTCGTCTACGACGGACACGCGGGCGGTGCCGGGTTCTCCGAGCGCGGCTTCCGCACCGCCAGGACCTGGCTGACCGCCACCCGGGAGGCCATCGAGTCCTGCGGGTGCGTAGAAGGGTGTCCCTCCTGCATCCAGTCCCCCAAGTGCGGCAACCAGAACAACCCGCTCGACAAGCAGGGCGCGGTCAGGCTGCTCGACGCCCTGCTCGCGACCGCCGACACGCTGCCGGAGCAGTCGGCGCCGGCGACCCCGCGGTAGCCCGCCCGGGAGTAGATTCGAAGCATGGTGGTCCTCGGTCTGCTCCTCATCGTCCTCGGGCTGCTCGCGATCCTCGCTGGCGTCACGAGCAGCGAGGGCCCGGTCGAGCTGCTGGGCTACGAGACCAGCGCGGCGGTGCTGTTCGTGATCGGCGTCGCCGCCGGCGCTGCCGTCCTCTGGGGCTGGTCCTTCGCGAAGTTCGGCGTACGCCGCGCGATGCAGCGCCGTCGCGAGCGCAAGCAGCTGGCGGAGCTGTCGAAGAAGCTCGACCACGCGGAGCCCGGCCGGACCGGGGAGAAGCGCGCCGGAACCAGCAGCACGGACGAGGCCGCCCCGTCCGGCGACGGCCACCGTCGCACGACCGCCCCTTCCGACGGGGGCGACGACGCCGACGATGCGCACGGCCGTCACCAGAAGCCGAGCGAGCCGAGCGGCGCCGACGACCGAGGCTGAGCCCGGGCGCGCCAGCACGGCTCAGCCGGGTCCGGCCCGAGCCCGGGCGGCGAGGTCCGCACCGGGACCCAGCCCGCCCGGCCAGGAGGGCCCGGTGACGGTCACCGTCACCTCCACCACGGCCCCCGCCGACCGGCAGTCGGTGAGCTCCGCGCCGTTGGCGGCGGCGACCCGGGCGGCTGCCGGGCACGCAGCCCCGCCGTCGCGCAGCGCCACCGCCCCCGCCAGCGCACTCAGGTCGGCGGCGGACTCGGCGACGTGGTGCGCCCGCACCATCGCGGCGACCGTCCCGAGGGCGACGCCGAGCAGGAGCAGCACCGCCAGGAAGGTGGTGGCGGCCAGCGTCGCCGAGCCGTGCTCCGGGTGACGGCGCTCCCGACTCACCCGGGGTCCTCGACGGCTGCGACCGCCTCCGCGCGGAGCGTGGCGCCGGGCAGCGCCACGAGCAGGCCGCCCGGACCGGCGACCTCGCCGCTGGCGACGACCCGGACCTCGGAGGAGGTCACCGCGGTGACCTCGACGGTCACGCCCGCCGGGGCTACGCGCCGGCCGTGGGCCACGGCGTCGGCCGGACTGTCCCCCCGGGCGACGGCCCGGGCGGTCTCCCGCGCCGCGTCGACGACCCGGACCTGGGCGGCACCGACGGCGAGCAGCCAGGCGAGCGAGGCCGTCACCGCGACGAGCAGGGGCAGCGTCAAGGCGAGCTCCGCCGTCGCCGCGCCCCGCTCGTCCCGGTGCCGGGTCATCCGATGCCCAGCAGGCCGAGCACGTGGTCGAACAGGGACGTGAGGAGCTGGTCGCCGAAGCCCCCGGTGAGCATCTTGTAGAGCAGCCCGGCGAGGCCGGCGCCCGCCGCGGTGCCGACGGCGTACTCGGCGGTGGTGATGCCCCGCTCGCCCCGACGGGACGAGTGGGCGGGGTGCTGGTCGGGGTGCTGGTCGGGGTGCTGGTCGGGGTGCTGGTCGTGGTGCTGGTCCGCCATCGGGTCCTCCTCGACGGGCCGCCTGGTGCGGCCGCTCGGCACCGACCCTCGCCGAGCCGACCGCCCGCGCGCCGGCGCAGGTCGGCCGACTGTGGACCCGGGCAGTGACACCGCCGCCGGTGGACGGCCACTGGCCCGTCCGGGCCCGGTGGGCTCACTCCGCGAGCCCCGAGACCAGCCCCGCGACCAGCGGGACGATCCCGAGCAGCAGGAAGCTCGGGAGCAGGCAGAGCCCCAGCGGGAGCGCGGCCCGCACGCCCACAGCCCTCGCCCGGTGCTCGACCTCGGCCCGGGCCGACGCGGCGAGGTCCTCGCCGAGCCGGTCGACCGCGGCCACCACCGACGCTCCCGTCTGGTGCGAGCGGGCCAGTGCCCGGCCCAGCGGGCCGAGGACCTCGTCGCGGGCGAGCGAGCCCCAGACGAGGGCCGGGTCCGCGCCCAGCGCGAGCTGCTCGGCGAGGGGGCGCAGCCGCGTCGCGGCGGGCCCGGGCAGGGCCGCACACACGAGCCGCAGGGCGGACGCCGGAGCTGCACCCGACCGCAGCGACGCCCCGAGCAGGTGGACGAGGTGCGGTAGGTCGCGCCGAACCGCGGCCCGCTCGCGCCGCACCGCGGCGGGCTCGACCCGGCCCAGCCACCACCACGCGGCCGCGGCCGCGAGCAGTCCGACGACGGGGGCGAGCGGACCGCCCACGAAGAGCGCTGCACCGAGCCCGGCGAGTCCGGCCGACCACCCCCGGCGACGGTCTCCTCTCCCCTGATCCGGCCGAGGCACTCCCGCAGGGTCGGGACCACCGCCCGGAGCAGCTGCGAGCCGGGGTGTTCCGGCGGCCAGCAGGAGGACGACGGCCCCGACGGCTACCCCGCACAGCACGGACGACGACCCCGGCCCCGGGAGCAACCCGGTCACCTGGACGGCGGCCGTCACGCCCCGGCCTCCACCCCGTCGGCGATGGCCTCGAGCCACCACAGGCCGGCGAGGCCGACGGCGCACCCCGCGGCCAGGCACACGAGGCCGGCGGGGCTGCGCAGCAGGAAGCCGAAGGGGTCCGCCCCGGACCCCGCGCCCATCGCGAGGGCCAGCAAGGGCAGGCCGGCCACCAGCCGGGCCGTGGACCGGGCCGAGGCCAGCTCGCCGGCCACGACGAGGCGGGTCGCCCGGTCCGCCCGGAGCGCCGCCGCGCACCGCTCGACGGCGCCGGCGAGGCCGTGGCCGGTGCGGTGGGCGATCGACCACGCGCCGGCGAGCAGCCGGAGGTCCTCGGCCCCGGGGTGGCCGGCCAGCGCCCGCAGCGCGGCGGGCACGTCCCCGCCGAGGTCGAAGCACTCGGCGACGGGCCGCAGCGGCGGCCAGACCCGTACGGCGTGGCGCAGCGCGTGCCCGGGGGGTTGGCCGGCGCGCAGCTCCGCACCGAGGGCCTCGCAGCACTCGGCGACCCGCCCGGCTACCGCCTGGGCCCGTCGTCGGCGGCGTCGCCGCCGCGCGAGCGCGCCGATGCCGAGGGCAACGCCGCCGGCGATGGCGACGAGCGCGCCGTCGGCGGGCGTCAGGACTGTCAACCAGGCGGCCAGCGGGACGCCCGCGAGGAGCACCGGCCGGAGGACGGCGGACCCTCGCGGCGGAGAGCGCAGCCGCAACGGGGCGGGTGGCACGGCCAGCGCCACGGCGACGGCCC
>NZ_JBHSSS010000020.1:0-38899 GCF_042659625.1 Nocardioides sp. GCM10027114 | reverse complement strand
AGCACGGTCATCGTGCGAGCCGCCGCTCGAGCAGGCCCGCGCCCGGGCCGGGGACCGCACTGCCGCGGTCGAAGGTGACGGCAGGCAGCACCTCCACCAGTCCGTGCCCGTCGCGACGGGGCACCCCGACCTGCTCGAGGACCCGACGCCCGGTGTCGTCGCGGGCGAGGTGGAGCACCACGTCGACGGCGGCGGCGAGCTGGCTGTGGGTCGCCTCGCGACCGAGCCCCGCAGCCAGCGCCAGCGCCTCGACGCGGGCCGGGACGTCCGGCGCGGAGTTGGCGTGGATGGTGCCGCAGCCGCCCTCATGGCCGGTGTTGAGGGCCGCGAGCAGCTCGACCACCTCCCCTCCCCGGACCTCGCCGACGACCAGCCGGTCGGGACGCATCCGCAGCGCCTGCCGCACCAGGTCGCGGACGGTGACCTCGCCGGCCCCCTCGAGGTTGGGCGGCCGCCCCTCGAGCGCGACGACGTGCGGGTGATCGGGCCGCAGCTCCCCGGCGTCCTCGACGAGAACGAGCCGCTCGCGGGCCGGGACGAGTCCCAGCAGCGAGGCGAGCAGCGTCGTCTTGCCGGTGCCGGTGCCGCCGCTGACGAGGAACGCCAGCCGGGCAGCGACGACGGCGTGCAGCAGTCGGGCCGCCTCGCTGGTGACCATCCCGGTCTCCACGAGCTCGGGCACCGTGAAGCCGCGGCTGCGCGGGACCCGCAGCGACAGCGCGGTGCCGCTGCGGGCCACCGGGGCGAGCACGGCGTGGCACCGGGTGCCGTCGCCGAGCCTGACGTCGGCGCACGGCGCGGCGTCGTCGAGCCGCCTGCCGCCGCCGGCCACCAGCCGCTGGGCCAGCCGCCGGACCGCGGCCTCGTCGGGGAACCGCACCCCGGCCGGCTCCAGCCCGGCGCCCCGGTCGAGGTAGACCTCGTCGGGCCCGTTGACCAGGACGTCGGTGACGCCCGGCGTGGCCAGCAGCGGCTCGAGCGGTCCGGCCCCGACCGAGTCGCGCCGCAGGCGTTCGTGGACGGCGAGCACGGTTGCGTCCCCGACGGGACGGCCGCTCGCGCGCAGTGCCTCGGCGACCCGGTGGGGAGTCAGCAGCCCGGGGTCGCGGGCCAGTCGCGACCGGACCTCCTCGAGCGCCGCCTCGGGCAGGTCGTCGTTCATGCCGCCCCGCGGGCGAGCCCGGCGGCTCCGAGCCCGGCGAGGAGTTCTCGGCCGGTGCGGCCGAGAGGCCCGCGCGGCGAGCGCACCGGACCCAGACCGAGGTCGATCGACTCGGCGAGCCCCCGCTGGTCGGCCATCCGACCCAGCACCGGCAGCCCGCAGACCCGCGACAGGGCGCGCTCGTCGACGCCGCCGCCGCCGCGGACCACCAGGCCCCAGCGGCTGCGGTCGGCGCCGCTGCACACCCGGGCGGTCGAGGCGACGCCGACGACGCTCGGCACCGCGACCACGAGCACCCGGTCGCACCGCGCCGCCATCTCCGCCGTCAGCTCGTCGCGGGCGCGGGGCAGGTCGAGGACCACGACGGCGTGGCCGCGCTGCGCGGCGGAGACCGCCTCCCGGGCCGCGAACGCCGGCAGCACGGCGGACCCGCCGCCGCCCCAGGTGAGCACGCCGAGCCGGTCGCGGCGCGGCAGCGACTCGCGCAGCGAGCGCGCGCTGAGCCGTCCGGTCGTCTGGCACAGCTCGCGCCAGCGCACGCCGTCGCGGTCCTCCACCCCGAGCACCCGGTCGAGCCCGGGCCCGCGGGGGTCGAGGTCGACGACCGCCGCGTCGGCGTCGCGTGCCGCCAGCTGCCCGAGCGCGCACGCGAGCGTCGTCGCCCCCGCCCCGCCGGACCCACCGACGACGCCGATGGTGAGCGCCCGAGAGGGCCGGCGGTCGCCGAGGTCAGTGAGCTGCTCGACGAGCCACTCGGCCGAGCCCGGCAGGCCGGAGACGTCCTCGGCGCCGACGGCGACGGCGGTGCGGAAGAGCCGGTCGGGCGCCTCGCCCCACGCGACGACGTGCACGCCGGCGCGCCGGGCCGGCCGGAGCCGGGCGAGGTCCGCGGCCGCGTCGGCGCCCACGACCACCAGCGGCGCCGACGCCCACGCCCCCAGCGCACCGACCGCGTCGCCGGCGACGTCGGGCGTGATGCCGGCGGCGGCGGCCAGCCGGAGCAGCTCGTCGAGGAGCGCCTCGTCGCGGGTCACGAACAGCGGGGCGGACCCCGGTGGCGGCACGACAGCGGGCGAGACCGGGGACGGAAGGGTCGAGGTCATGAGCCGAGCGTCCTCGGCGGGGCGCCCTGCGACACGGGGGCAGAGGTCGGGCTGTGGACGAAGCACCCGCCCAACCAGGCTGTGGACGGCACGTGGCCCGGATCACGCCCCGCGCCGGACCGGTCCGACGGCGGCCCTCCTACGATGGCCGCATGGCGCTACGCCCCACGGCAGCCTTCTTCGACCTCGACAAGACGATCATCGCGAAGTCGAGCACGCTCGCCTTCAGCAAGCCGTTCCAGGCGGGCGGCCTGATCTCGCGTCGCGCCATGCTGCGCTCGGCGTACGCGCAGTTCGTCTACCTCGTCGGCGGCGCCGACCACGACCAGATGGAGAAGATGCGGCAGTTCATGTCGCAGCTGTGCGCGGGCTGGGACGTCGCGACCGTCCGCGAGATCGTGGCCGACACCCTCCACAACGTGGTCGACCCGCTCGTCTACGACGAGGCCGTCAGCCTCATCGAGGAGCACCGGCTGGCCGGCCGCGACATCGTGATCGTCTCCACGTCCGGCACCGAGGTCGTCGGGCCGATCGGCGAGATGCTCGGCGCCGACCGGGTCGTCGCGACCCGGATGGAGATCGAGGACGGCAAGTACACCGGCGGCATCGAGTACTACGCCTACGCCGAGGAGAAGGCGCGCGCCGTGCGCGACCTCGCGCTCGCCGAGGGTTACGACCTCGCCGCCTGCTACGCCTACAGCGACTCGGTCACCGACGTGCCGATGCTGGAGGAGGTCGGTCACCCGCACGCCGTCAACCCCGACCGCGACCTGCGCCGGCTCGCGGCCTCGCGCGGCTGGCCGGTGCTGGTGTTCACCAAGCCGGTGGCGCTGCGCAGCAGGGTCCCGCTGCCGCCCGCCGGGCCGACGCTGGTCGCCCTGGCAGTGGGCGGCGCGGTCGCCGTCGGCTCGCTGCTGTGGTCCTCGGCACGCCGCCGCCGCGGCACCGCGTGACTCCCCGCACAGCACCGGCGTGACCTTTTCGTGCCCCCCGTTCCGGCCGGAAAGTCAAGCCTTGAAGTCGCCCGAGTTGCGGCGTAGAAACGACAGCAACAACTCCAAGGACCCGCACGTGAGCCGGGTACCCACGCGGCGATCTACCCTTCCTACAGGGCGCTGACCCACCGGGACATTCCCGGGGCAGCACACATGATGCACGCCTGGTAGCCAGCGGTCTCACGTGTCAGCGGCGGCATCCGAACCTCACGGATCGGGTGCCGCTCGCATTTTGTCCGGAGAGCCCGGCAAGCCCCGCGTGGCCCGGCAGCCTCAGCCGCGCAGCGGGCTCGCCTCGGCCCCGGCGGCGTACGCCTCGGCGGCGTAGAGCAGCCAGGCGTGGACGCCGGCCCGACCGCCGTCGCGGTAGCCACGCAGGTTCGACTCGTACGCCGCCTGCAGCGCGAGGTGCCCGGCCTCCGGCACGGTCAGCGACTTCTCGTCGACGCCGCGGGAGACGAGCACCAACCGCTCCGCGGCGCGGGCGACCAGCCCGTTGTGCGAGGGGAACGGCGCCGCCGTCGCCAGGTCGGCGTGGACCACCGCGGCGACCACCAGCGCCGGCACCTGCGTCTCCGACAGCAGCAGGCCCGCCAGGCCGCGCAGCCGCCCGGCGGCCTCGGCGTCCCGCGGCCGGCCCAGCCGCTCCTCCTCGAGGTCCTCGACAGCGGCCAGCGCGTGCAGCCGGGCCAGCGCCTGTGCGGGCTGCTGCCGCAGCGCCGGCACCAGGCCGAGCAGCTCGGTGGACACCCGGAGCGCCGCCCGCGCGACGGGGTCACCGCCCGGGCCATCGGGCCGCACGTCCTCGAGGGAGGACGCCGACCCCTCGAGGACCGCGCTTGCGTGCGCCCCGCGCAGCAGCGACTCGGCCGTCGTCCCGGGGGTGGTTCGGCGCAGGCCGCGGTCGCGGAGCAACGCGTCGATGCCGTCGCGGGTCCCGGCGAAGGCGGAGGGGACGCCCTCCAGGCCGACCAGCCAGGCCAGCGGGTCGGCGGGGGCTGCACTGTCGGGGGTGTCGGGGGTGCCGGGAGACATCGTCATCGCCGGTCAGGCTAGTCGAGCGCCGACCGGTAGCCTGCACCCGATGGACGACGACGAGCTCCGGCGCCGGGCGCGCTCCTTCGGACCCGTGGCCGACGCCTACGACCGCGGCCGGCCGGGCTTCCCCGCCGCGGCCGCCGCCTGGCTGGCCGGCACCTCGCCGGTGACGGTCCTCGAGCTCGGTGCCGGCACCGGCAAGCTCACCGAGCAGCTGGTGGCGCTGGGGCACGACGTCCACGCGACCGACCCCGACGGCGACATGCTCGGCGTGCTCGGCCGCAAGCTTCCCGCCGTCCGCACGTCCGTGGCAGGCGCGGAGGAGATCCCGGCCGCGGACCGCTCGGTCGACGTGGTGGTGGCGGCCCAGTCGTTCCACTGGTTCGACCACGAGCGGGCGCTGCCCGAGATCGCCCGGATCCTCAGGCCCGGCGGCCGCGTGGCGCTCACGTGGAACGTCACGGACGAGCGGATCCCGTGGGTGCGGCGACTGGGCCGGATCATCGGCAGCCAGGAACAGGACGTCGAGCGGTCCGCCGAGCCGCTGGTGCTGTCGCCGCTGTTCGGCTTCGTCGACGAGGCGACGTTCCCGTTCTGGCAGACGGTGGACCGCCACTCCATCCAGGACCTGGCGGCCTCCCGGTCCAACATCGCCACGCTCGACGAGGACGCCCGCGCCGACCTGCTGCGTGACGTCCTCGACCTGTACGACGACTACGGCCGCGGCATGGACGGCATGCAGCTGCCCTACAACTGCCGCTGCTACCGCGCCGCGGTCAACGACCGCCGGGAGCCCGCCGGACAGGAGCCCGCGACCGACGGCACCGCCGGGGACCGCGAGCCCGCCGGAGACCGGCCGGACGGGCCGACGCCGCCGCCGAGCGACGGACCGGACACCGACATGCTCCTCATCGACTTCCGGTGACGGCCGGGTGAGCGGTGTGGGGCTGTTCCGGCGCGGCCGCCTCGGCCACCTCGGCTCGGAGTCCGACCGGGCCACGTTCCGCACGCTCCACACCGCCAGCCTCGCCTCGCCCGCGCTGCGCGAGGGGCTCACCTCGACCAGCGCCGAGCGCAGCATCCGGCACCTGCGGGCACTGCTCGGCACCCCGGCGGCCGCCCTCACCGACACCTCGACCCTGCTGGCGTGGGACGGCACCGGCCAGCACCACGCCGACCAGGTCCCGGCGCTCGCCGCCCTCGCGGTCGAGCAGGGCGGCACCCGCGTCGCCGACCGGCGCGACCTTCCGTGCGACCGCCCCGGCTGCCAGGTCCGGTACGCCGTCGCCAGCCCGCTGGTGGTCGAGGAGCGGGTCGTGGGGACGCTGCAGCTGTTCACCCCCTCCCCCACGGCCGGGCTGGTCCGGGCCGCCGACGAGGTGGCGCAGTGGGTGTCGGGCCAGCTCGAGCTCGCCGAGCTCGACGCGTCCCGGACCCGGCTGATGGAGGCCGAGGTGCGGGCACTGCGCGCGCAGATCAGCCCCCACTTCATCTACAACTCGCTGGGCGCCATCGCGTCGTTCGTCCGGACGGACCCCGACCGGGCCCGCGAGCTGCTGCTGGAGTTCGCCGACTTCACCCGCTACTCCTTCCGGCGGCACGGCGAGTTCACCACCCTCGCCGACGAGCTGCGCTCGGTCGAGCGCTACCTGCTGCTCGAGCAGGCGAGGTTCGGCGACCGGCTCCGGGTGACGCTGCGGATCGCGCCGGAGGTACTGCCGGTGGCGGTGCCGTTCCTGTGCATCCAGCCGCTCGTCGAGAACGCCGTCCGCCACGGCATCGAGGGCGCCGCCGCGAAGCAGAGCGGTGCCGGCCACATCACCATCGTCGCCCGCGACCTCGACCAGGAGTGCGTCATCGAGGTCGAGGACGACGGCGTCGGCGAGGACCCCGAGCGGGTGCGTCGGGCGCTGGCCGGCGACACCGGGCTGGACTCCGTCGGGCTCGGCAACGTCGACGGCCGGCTGCGGGCGACGTACGGCGACGACTACGGCCTCGTCGTCGAGACCGCGCCCGGCGCCGGCACCCGGGTCGTGGTGCGGGTGCCCAAGTTCGCGGCGGGGGTGCACGCCCGGTGAACGCGCGGGCGGGCGGGCAGGGGCTCCGGGTGCTCGTGATCGACGACGAGCGGCCCGCGCTCGACGAGCTCGCGTGGCTGCTCGAGCGCGACGACCGGGTCGCCGGCGTCCTCACCTGCGACTCGGCGACCGACGCGCTGCGGGTGCTGCAGGACCTCGAGGTCGACGCGGTCTTCCTCGACATCCAGATGCCGGGACTGACCGGCCTCGACCTGGCCCAGGTGCTGGCGCGGTTCCGCACGCCACCCCCGGTGGTGTTCGTGACCGCCCACGAGGAGCACGCCGTCGACGCGTTCGAGCTCGACGCCGTCGACTACGTGCTGAAGCCGGTGCGCGAGGAGCGCCTCGCCGAGGCGGTGCGCCGGCTGGTCGAGGGTGGCGGCCGCGCGCCGGCCACCAGCGGCGACGAGCAGATCCCGGTGGAGCGCGGCGGCGTCACCCGCTTCGTCAACCGCTCCGACATCACCCACGTCGAGGCGCAGGGTGACTACGCCCGGCTCCACGTCGCCGGCGACTCCTACCTCGTGCGGTCGCCCCTGTCGGCGCTGGAGGAGCAGTGGCGGCCCGCCGGGTTCGTACGGATCCACCGCTCGCTGCTGGTGTCCCTCGCCCACGTCGAGGAGGTCCGCACCGACGGCGGGCGCTGCTCCGTCGTCGTGGCCGGCCACGAGCTGGGCGTGAGCCGACGCCACACCCGCGAGCTGCGCGAGCTGCTCACCCATCCGTCCGGCCGTCCCGGCCGTGCCGGCCGCCGGGCCCCGGGGCCGTGACCGGGCAGCCACCCGAGCGGGTGCGGGTCACCGGCCCGCCGCGCCGGCGTACGTCGCGGCCGCGGGCACGCGAGATCGACGCCGGAACCAGCCTGGGTGCGGTCTACATGCGCTCGCTGCTGCGCGAGCAGCTGGGGCTCGCGCTGCGGGTGCTCGGGCTGCTGGCCGTCACGGTGGGGGCGCTGCCACTGCTGTTCCACCTCGTGCCGTCGCTGGGCGCCGTGCGACTGCTCGGCGTCACCCTTCCGTGGCTGCTGCTCGGCGCCCTCGTCTACCCCTATCTGCTGCTGCTCGGGTGGGCGTTCGTCCGGCGGGCCGAGGCCAACGAGCGGGCGTTCGCCGAGCTGGTCGGTGCCCGCGTCGAGCCCGAGCCGCCCGGGCCGCCCGACGAGGGGCCGACCCGGTGACCCTCGAGACCGCGCCGGGCGTCGTCGCCATCACCCTCGTCACCCTGGCGACGCTGGTCATCGGCACGTGGGGCCTGCGGTTCTCCCGGACGACCAGCGACTTCTTCGTCGCCTCACGCACGGTGCGACCGGGGCTCAACGCGAGCGCGATCGGCGGCGAGTACCTCTCCGCCGCGTCGTTCCTCGGCGTCGCGGGGCTGCTGCTGGTCTTCGGGGCCGACATGCTCTGGTACCCCGTCGGCTGGACCGCGGGCTACCTCGTGCTGCTGGTGCTGGTCGCCGCGCCGCTGCGTCGGTCGGGGGCGTACACGCTGCCCGACTTCGCCGAGGCCCGCCTCGGCTCCAGCCGCGCCCGCGCCGTCTGCTCGGCGCTGGTCGTCGGGATCGGCTGGCTCTACCTGCTGCCGCAGTTCCAGGGCGCGAGCGTGACGCTGACCGCCACCGTCGGCGCGCCACCGTGGCTGGGCGGGGTGGTGGTCGCCGCCGTGGTGCTGGTCAACGTCTCGTCGGGCGGCATGCGCAGCATCACGTTCGTCCAGGCGTTCCAGTACTGGCTGAAGCTCACCGCGCTGCTCGTCCCGGCGGCGGTACTGCTCGTCGTCTGGGCCGGTGACGGCGCGTCCCAGGCGGCGGCCGCCTCGGGAGCCTGGTCGCTGCCGGTCGGTGACGACGGGGCCCGCGGCCTCTACCTCACCTACTCGCTGATCCTGGCGACGTTCCTCGGCACCATGGGGCTGCCGCACGTGGTGGTCCGCTTCTACACCAACCCCGACGGCAGCGCCGCCCGCCGCACCACCCTCGTCGTGCTGGGCCTGCTGGGGCTCTTCTACCTGCTGCCGCCGATCTACGGCGCCCTCGGCCGGCTGTACGCCGCCGAGCTCGCGGAGAGCGGGCGCGGCGACGCGCTGGTGCTGGAGCTGCCGCGGCTGATGCTGCCCGGGGCGGGCGGCGAGCTCCTGACCGGGCTGGTGACGGCCGGGGCGTTCGCGGCCTTCCTGTCGACGTCCTCCGGCCTGGCGATCGCGGTGGCCGGGGTGCTGAGCCAGGACGTCACCGGACGCCGTTGGGGGGGAGCCCGGCTGCGCGGGGTCACGGCCTTCCGGCTCGGCGCGGTGCTGGCCGTGGTGGTCCCCTGCGGGGGCGCCCTGCTCACCCCCGACGTGAGCGTGGCCCGCACCGTCGGTCTCGCGTTCGCGGTGGCCGCGTCGACGTTCTGCCCGCTGCTGCTGCTCGGCATCTGGTGGCGGGGGCTGACCGCCCCCGGGGCGGTGGCCGGGATGGTGGTCGGCGGTCTCGGCGCCGGGATCGCCGTCGGCTACACGTTCCTGCCGCAGGCGGAGCACCCGTGGGTCGACGCGGCGCTGACGCAGCCCGCGGCGTGGAGCGTCACGCTGGCGCTGGCCACGATGGTGGCGGTGAGCCGGCTGACAGCTGACCGCGTGCCGGCCCACACGGACCGGTTCATGGTCCGGCTCCACGCCCCCGAGTCAGTGACGCTCGACCGCGGCTGACGCCGAGCCACAGCCCCGCCGCCGACCGTTCGTCGCGTCCCACCGACCGCTGGGCGACGCAGCACCTCCGCTGGGCGACCGCGGGTCCTGCACCCCTGCCGCCGGGGACCGCGGCGCTCCTACGGTGACGCCGGTCACAACGAGCAGTCGGGGTCCGCCCGGCGGTCCGGCGAGAGGAGTCCCCCGTGCCAGAGACGACACAGGCACACCGGCACGATCCGGTGTACGACGAGCTGCACGCGTCCGAGGAGTTCGCCGAGCTCCGCCGGCGGTACCGGGGCTTCGTGTTCCCCGCGACCATCGCCTTCCTGGCCTGGTACCTGCTGTACGTCGTGATGTCGAACTGGGCGTCGGACCTCATGGACGTCCGGCTGTTCGGCAACATCAACGTCGCACTCGTCCTCGGGCTGCTGCAGTTCGTGACGACGTTCCTCATCGCGTGGCTCTACAGCCGCTACTCGACCTCGCGGCTCGACCCGTTGGCCCGGACCCTCGACGACCGGTTCCGCGAGAGTGACGCCGGCCGGCGCCACCACGGCCTCGCCCTGGACGGACCGTCGGTCACCGGCCCCTCGACGGACGGGGAGGAGCGCTGACATGGGAACCCAGGCACTCACCACCCTCCTCTTCCTCTCCGTCGTCGCCCTCACCGTCGGCATCACCTTCTGGGCGAGCCGGCAGACGTCCGGCACCAACGACTTCTACGCCGGCGGCCGCTCCTTCTCCGGCGTGCAGAACGGCCTCGCCATCGGCGGCGACTACATGTCGGCCGCGTCGTTCCTCGGCATCTCGGGAGCGATCGCGCTCAGCGGCTACGACGGCTTCCTCTACTCGATCGGCTTCCTGGTCGCCTGGCTCGTCGCGCTGCTGCTCGTGGCGGAGATGCTGCGCAACTCCGGCCGCTACACGATGGCCGACCAGCTGGCGTACCGGATGAAGCAGCGGCCGGTGCGGATGGCCGCGGCGACCTCGACGGTCGCGGTGTCGATCTTCTACCTGCTGGCACAGATGGTGGGCGCGGGCGCGCTCGTCGCGCTGCTGCTCGGCGTCGACAGCCAGGCGATCAAGAACATCGTCATCGTCTGCGTCGGCGCGCTGATGATCTTCTACGTCACCGTCGGTGGCATGAAGGGCACCACCTGGGTGCAGATCGTGAAGGCCGTCCTGCTGATGGCCGGGTCGGCGCTGATCGTGGTGCTGGTGCTGGCGAAGTTCGACTTCAACATCTCCGACCTGCTCGGCACCGCCGCCGCCAACTCCGGCCAGGGCCAGGCGTTCCTCGAGCCGGGCCTGAAGTACGGCGGCAGCCTGACCAGCAAGCTCGACTTCGTGAGCCTCGCGGTCGCGCTGGTGCTCGGCACCGCGGGACTGCCGCACATCCTGATCCGCTTCTACACGGTCCCCACCTCGCGGGACGCCCGGAAGTCGGTGCTCTGGGCCATCGGCCTCATCGGCACCTTCTACCTGTTCACGCTGGTCCTCGGCTTCGGTGCCGCCGCGCTGCTCGACACCAGCACGCTCGACAAGTCCGGCAACCTGGCCTCGCCGAAGCTGGCCGAGGCGATCGGCGGCGGCGCCGGCTCCACCGGGGGCGCGATCCTGCTCGCCCTGATCGCGGCGGTCGCCTTCGCGACGATCCTCGCGGTGGTCGCGGGACTGACGCTCACGTCGTCCGCCTCGGTGGCGCACGACATCTACAACAGCGTCATCAAGAAGGGCCAGGCCACCGAGCAGCAGGAGATCCGGATGACCCGGATCGCGGCCGGCGTCATCGGCGGCATCTCGATCCTGCTCGCCATCCCCGCCCAGTCGCTCAACATCGCCTTCCTGGTGGCGCTGGCGTTCGCGGTGGCGGCCTCCGCCAACCTGCCGGCGATCGTCTACAACATGTTCTGGCGGCGCTTCAACACCCGCGGTGCGGTGTGGAGCATCTACGGCGGCCTCGGCTCGGCGCTGCTGCTGGTGGTCTTCTCGCCGGTGATGTCCGGCAAGGGCGTCGACCCGGTCACCGGGCAGAGCCTGTCGCTGCTGCCGGCCGGCATCGACATCGCGTGGTTCCCTCTGGAGAACCCGGGCATCGTGTCGATCCCGCTCGGCTTCCTCTTCGGCTGGCTCGGCACCGTCACCTCGCGTGAGCCGGCCGCCGAGGACCGCTACACCGAGCTCGAGGTCCGGGCACTCACCGGCGCCGGCGCCGAGGGCGCGGTCCAGCACTGAGCCGCCAGCAGGGCATCGGGGGACGCCCTGCTGGCCCCCGGGCGGCCCTCCTCGCGAGGGTCGTCCGGGCCCCGTCCCTGGCGGTAGGTTCGACGCCGAGGACGGCCCGACGACGTACCCGTACCGAGGAGAGCGAGCGATGACCGACGAGACCCTGTCCAACCTGCTCCACGAGAACCGCCGGTTCGAGCCGCCCGCCGGGCTCGCCGCCGAGGCCAACGTCAAGGAGGAGGCCTACGACCGGGCCGCGGCCGACCGCGAGGCCTTCTGGGCCGAGCAGGCCGAGCGGCTCGACTGGGGCAAGAAGTGGGACCGGGTCCTCGACTGGGACAACCCGCCCTTCGCCAAGTGGTTCAGCGGCGGCACCCTCAACGCGGCGTACAACTGCGTCGACCGGCACGTCGAGGCCGGCCGCGGCGACAAGGTGGCGATCCACTGGGTCGGCGAGCCCGTGGCAGAAGACGGCACAGCTGACACTCGAGACATCTCGTACGGCGACCTCCAGGCCGAGGTGTGCCGGGCCGCCAACGCGCTCACCGAGCTCGGCGTGGCCAAGGGCGACCGGGTCGCGATCTACATGCCGATGATCCCCGAGACCGTGGTCGCAATGCTCGCGTGCGCCCGGCTCGGCGCCCCCCACACCGTGGTCTTCGGCGGCTTCTCCGCGGACGCCCTCGCCAGCCGGATCGCCGACTGCGGCGCCAAGGTCGTCATCACCGCCGACGGCGGCTACCGGCGCGGCGCCCCGTCCGCGCTCAAGCCGGCCGTCGACGAGGCCGTCGACAAGGCCGCCGACCAGGGCCAGCAGGTCGACACGGTCCTGGTGGTGCGGCGCACCGGCCAGGACGTCCACTGGAACGGCAAGGACGCCGGCGGCCCCGACGTGTGGTGGCACGAGACCGTCGAGCAGGCCTCCACCGACCACGAGCCCGAGATGCACGACGCCGAGCACCCGCTCTACGTCATGTACACCTCCGGCACGACCGGCAAGCCCAAGGGCATCCTGCACACGACCGGCGGCTACCTCGTCGGCACGTCGTACACCCACTGGTCGGTCTTCGACCTCAAGCCCGAGACCGACGTCTACTGGTGCACCGCCGACGTCGGCTGGGTGACCGGCCACTCCTACATGGTCTACGGGCCGCTCGCGAACGGCGCGACGCAGGTCGTCTACGAGGGCACGCCCGACAGCCCCCACAAGGGCCGCTGGTGGGAGATCGTCGAGCAGTACGGCGTGACGATCTTCTACACCGCCCCCACCGCGATCCGGACCTTCATGAAGTGGGGCGCCGAGATCCCGGCGAAGTTCGACCTGTCCTCGATCCGGATCCTCGGCTCGGTGGGCGAGCCGATCAACCCCGAGGCGTACATCTGGTACCGCGAGACGATCGGCGGCGGCACCGTCCCCGTCGTCGACACCTGGTGGCAGACCGAGACCGGGCAGATCATGATCAGCCCGCTGCCGGGCGTCACGCACGGCAAGCCCGGCTCGGCGATGAAGGCGCTGCCCGGCGTCGGCGCCGACGTGGTGAACGACGACGGCGACACCGTCCCCCACGGCCACGGCGGCTACCTCGTGCTCACCGAGCCGTGGCCGGCGATGCTCCGCACGCTGTGGGGCGACGACGAGCGCTTCAAGGAGACCTACTGGAAGCGCTTCGCCAAGCAGGGCTACTACTTCGCGGGCGACGGCGCGAAGA
Organism: Nocardioides sp. GCM10027114; assembly: GCF_042659625.1. NCBI lineage: Bacteria > Bacillati > Actinomycetota > Actinomycetes > Propionibacteriales > Nocardioidaceae > Nocardioides > Nocardioides sp. GCM10027114. Next base: position 25,918 of record NZ_JBHSSS010000020.1, on the reverse strand, counting down.
AGGACGAGGACGGCGACCTGTGGATGCTCGGCCGCGTCGACGACGTCATGAACGTCTCGGGCCACCGGCTCTCCACGACCGAGATCGAGTCGGCGCTGGTCTCGCACCCGCGTGTCGCCGAGGCGGCCGTGGTGGGCGCCTCCGACGAGACCACCGGCCAGGCGGTGTGCGCGTTCGTCATCCTGCGTGAGTCCGCCACCGACGACAGCGGCGGCGCGTCCGACGAGCTCATCGAGGAGCTGCGCAAGCACGTCGCCAAGGAGATCGGCGCCATCGCGAAGCCGCGCCAGGTGATGATCGTCCCCGAGCTGCCCAAGACCCGCTCCGGCAAGATCATGCGGCGCCTGCTCAAGGACGTCGCCGAGCACCGCGACGTCGGCGACGTCACCACCCTCGCCGACTCGACGGTGATGGACCTGATCTCGACGAAGCTCTCGTCGGGCCGGTCCTCCTCCGACGACGACTGAGGTCTCCCGGGACCCAGCGCGACCTGCCACCAGTTGCCCCGGCAGACCCCGCGAGCTGCCACCAGTTGCCGCGTCAGGCGGCAACTGGTGGCAGTTCGTGCATCAGGGGGTGGCGTGGAACCGGTCGCGGTGGCCCAGGAACAGGGCGCCGACGACCGCGGCGAGCAGCGAGCCACCCAGGACGGCGGCCTTGGCGGCGTCGTTCTGGTCGCCGGTGAACGACAGCTCGGAGACGAGCAGCGAGACCGTGAAGCCGATGCCGGCGAGCACGGCGACGCCGGCGAGGTCACGCCACGACAGGTCGCTCGACAGCTCGGCCCGGGTGAACCGGGTGGTGATCCACGCGCCGCCCAGGACGCCCAGCGGCTTGCCGATCACCAGGCCGGCCACCACGCCGATCACGATCGGGTTGGTCAGCAGGTCGCCGCCACCCTCGAGCACCACGCCGGCCGACATGAGCGCGAAGAACGGCACCGCGACGCCCGCCGACAGCGGGGTCAGCAGGTGCTCGAGGTGCTCGGCCGGGCTGGCCTTCTCGTCCTCGTCGCGGCGGACGCGGGTCAGCAGGCCGAAGGCGACACCGGCGATGGTGGCGTGGATGCCGCTCTCGTGGAGGTACCACCAGCCGACGAGGGCGAGGGGCACGTACAGCAACGGCGTGCTGAACCGGAACTTCTGAAGCAGCGCCCACACGGCGAAGGTGACGAGGGCGATCAGCAGCGGCAGCAGGTGGAGCGAGGTCGTGTAGAAGACCGCGATGATGACGATGACGATGAGGTCGTCGACCACCGCGAGCGTCAGCAGGAAGGCCCGCAGCGAGGTCGGCAGGTTCGACCCCACCACCGCGAGCACGGCGAGCGCGAACGCGATGTCCGTGGCCGCCGGGATCGCCCAGCCCTTGGCGGCACCGCCGGCCATCGAGGTGTTGATGACCAGGTAGATCGCCGCCGGGACGGCCACGCCGCAGACCGCCGCGATGACTGGTACGGCGGCGTCGGCCGGGCGCCGGAGCGACCCGACCACGAACTCGCGCTTGAGCTCGAGCCCGGCGACGAAGAAGAAGAGGGCGAGCGCCCCGTCGGCGGCCCAGTGCTGGACGTCGAGGGGCCCGATCTTGAACGCGCGCAGGTCCTCGTAGAGCCCGCCCAGCGGGGTGTTGATCCAGATGACCGCGATGGCGGCCGCGAGCAGGGCGACGGACCCGCCGACGGTCTCCTTGCGGAGGACGGTGCCGACGAAGGTGTCCTCGTCCCGGGACAGCGGTGGGAAGAGGATCGGACGGCGGCTGACCTTGGTCACGGTGGCGGGCTCCGGGGGGTCGACGACAGGCGTCCGCCGGGCTGAGAGGCCGCGACGGGCCGACCAGACTTCCCGGCTCACCTGAGGGCGATGTTATCAACCGGTGACCCGGCAGGGCTCTTGTAGGGTCACCACCAGAGTCCCCGTGGAGCCGTCTCCGCGACGCCGCCGGGGCCACCGACATGCCCGACCAGCAGAGGACGACACCGCATGGCCACGAACTCCGCCCAGGCCGGACCTCCGCAGGAGGACGAGCCGACGATCGGCCGGCTCGTCAGCGATGCGAGCCGCGACATCTCGACGCTGATCTCCAAGGAGATCGAGCTCGCGAAGACCGAGCTCAAGATCAGCATCAAGGCCGGCGGGATCGGTGCCGGCCTGTTCGCGGCGGCCGGCTTCGTGGCGGTGCTGGCGATCATCCTGCTGTCGGTGGCGATCGCCTACCTCATCCACTGGAACGGCTCCGGCCTCGACCTGCACTGGGCGTTCCTGATCGTGACCGGCTTCTACCTGCTGGTCGCGGGCGTCCTCGTGATGGTCGGCATCCGCAAGGTCAAGCAGGTCCGGCCGCCGGAGAAGGCGATCGAGCAGGGCCGGGAGATCCCGAAGGCTCTGAAGGGAAAGGCCTGACCGGAGCGAACGGCCGCGTTCGTCTCACCGGATTTCGACGCGCGGCTGCGACCTCGTCCCTCGGTCGCACGCTTGCTCAATCTGGTTGAGCCCACGAGCCGCGCTCGTTCCTCGCGCGCCTCTGCTCAACCAGCACAGTCGCCGGTCGAGACCTCCTGGGTGTTGCTCCGGCCGAGCTCGGCGCTGCGCGCCACCTGCTCGGCCGTGAGCGCGTAGCCGGTGTCGCGGTCGGTGACCGACGCGGCGAACACCACGCCGACGACGTCGCCGGCCGACGAGACGATCGGGCCGCCCGAGTTGCCGGGCCGCACCAGGCCGCGCAGCGAGAAGACCTCACGGATGACGCTGCCGTCGCCGTAGATGTCGGGGGACCGCAGCCGCTGCTCGGCGCGGATCCGGCCCGGCTGCACGTCGTACGGGCCGTCCTGCGGGTAGCCGAGGATCGCGACGCCGTCGCGGGCCTGGGCGCCCTGGTCGAACGCCAGCGCGGGCAGGGTGCCGGTCTCGACCGCGACGACGGCCACGTCGAGGTCGGGGTTGTAGTAGACGACCTCGCCGGGGACGGTGCTGCCACCGATCTCCACCTCGGGGTCGTCGACGCCGGCCACCACGTGGGCGTTGGTCATCACGCGGTCGTCGGCGTACACGAAGCCCGACCCCTCGACGCCGCGGCCGCACTGGTTGGTGCCGCGAATCTTCAGCACGCTGGGGGCGGCGTTCTCGACGTCGGGGTCGGTGAGCAGCCGACGCGGGACCGGGCCCACCTCGACGATGCGCTCGGGAGCGAAGGGCTCGAGGTAGCGCGGGAAGAAGCTGGTGCCGACGACGTCGTTGAAGGCGCCGAGCACGTTGTCGGCCTTGGACGGCAGCACCTCGTCCACATGGGCGAGGACGGTGGAGCTGCGGACCATCGGCGTGATGCCGCCGATGCCGGCGCCGGCCACGGCGACGCCGAGCGCCCACGCCACCAGCAGCACCGCAGCGCCGCTCAGGGCGGCGCCGCCGACGGCGTCGAGCGCACGGATGGGTTGCCACTTGATCCGGTCACGGATCCGGGCCCCGGAGAACTGGAGCACCGCCTGCCCGAGCGAGGCGGCGAGGATGACGATGAAGAGCGCGCCGAGCGAGACCAGCAGCGACGGGCTGGCGTCACCGAGGGCCAACGGCGCCACCCAGACGCCGAACAGGCCGCCGAGCAGCAGCCCGGCCGTCGCGAACGCGCCCGTGACGAATCCCTGCCAGTATCCCGAGAGGGCGTAGAGGAGCACGAGCACGACGAGGAGCCAGTCGAGCAGGTTCAACGGCGCTCCTCGTGTCGGGTGGGCTGGACGTCGGCGCGGGCGGGTTCCCCCTGAAGCATGTGCGCCGGCAGGTCGCGCACCCTGGTCTCGTCCCACGGCGTGGACCACCCGAGGAAGTCGAACAGCCGGGCGATGATCCCGCCGGTGAACCCCCACAGGATGACATCCCGGGCCGGTCCGATCAGAAATCCCGGGCCCAGCCAGCCGCTCGGATGACGCACCATGACGCGGTGCTCGGGGTCGACGAGGTGGCGGATCGAGACGTGGTGGATGTCGTGCACCTCGTCCGGGCTGGCGACCGTGACGCGGCTCGGCTCGTGCCACCAGCCCAGGACGGGAGAGACCACGAAGTTGCTGGGCGGCAGCCACAGGTCGGGCAGCTCGCCGAAGACGTGGACCCCCTCGGGATCCAGGCCCGTCTCCTCCTGCGCCTCGCGCAGCGCCGCCTCCCTGGCGGTCTCACCCGGGTCGATCCGGCCGCCCGGGAAGGAGACCTGGCCGGGGTGGGACCGCATGTGGTGGGCGCGCTCGGTGAGCAGCAGCTCGCCGCCCTCCCATCCCTCGCCATCGCCCTCGCCGAAGAGCATGAGGACTGCGCCGCGACGCGCGTCGGTCCCCTTCGGCGGCATGAAGCGGGTCAGCTCGTGGACCGTGATGGACGCGGCGGCCTCGCGGACCGGGTGCAGCCAGTCGGGGAGCTCGGGCCCGTCGGGGAGCTGGGGCCGGTCGGGCCGGCCAGTCACAGCGTGACCTCCAGGTGCTCCTCCACCAGCGCCTCGAGCTCGTCGCGCGACTCGACCTCCAGGAACTCCTGGTGGACGACCCGGCCCTGCTCGTCGACGAAGGCCCAGAACGGCAGGCCGCGCAGCACCGGGAACGGGGCGGCGGCGCTGAGCTCCGTCTGCGGGTCCGCGAGCAGCGGGTAGGTGACGCCGGTGTCGAGGACCAGCTGCATCGCCCGGGTGGTCTGCGGGTCGTTGTGGTCGATGCCGAGGACGGCGACGCGGTCGCCGTGGCGCTCGTGGAAGTCCTGGAGGATCGGCATCTCGCGCCGGCACGGCCCGCACCACGACGCCCACAGGTTGACCACCATCGGGCCGCGAAGGGTGGACAGGTCGACGTCCCGCCCACCTCCGAAGCAGGGCAGCGTCACCTCCGGCAGGCCGCCCTCGACGGGCTCGCCATCGCCCCTGCGGCACGGCTCCACCCCGGCCTGGCGCTTGAGCTGGCGCAGCTCGGGGGTGTCGACGTCGATGCGCGCCTCGCCCGGCGCGGGCACGAGACCGGCGCCGGGGTCGGCGCAGCCGGCGGCCACGGCCGCGACCGCGGCGAGGGCCACGAGCAGCCGCCTCATGCGCGGCCCTCCGTCCGGACGAGCGCCTCGGCGGCGACCGGGTCGGTCGGCCCCTCGCCGTACGCCGGGCACCAGCGCGCGACGGGGCAGGCGCCGCAGGCGGGCTTGCGGGCGTGGCAGCGGCGGCGGCCGTGCCAGATGAGGTGGTGGCTGAGCATCGTCCAGTCGCGCTTGGGGAAGAGCGCGCCCACGGCGTGCTCGACCTTGACCGGGTCGGTCTCCTCGGTCCACCCGAACCGTCGCGCGAGCCGGCCGAAGTGGGTGTCGACGGTGATCCCGGGGACGTCGAACGCGTTGCCGAGCACGACGTTGGCCGTCTTGCGCCCGACCCCCGGCAGGGTCACGAGGTCCTCGAGGCGGCCGGGGACCTCGCCGTCGTACCGCTCGACGAGCGCCTGGCTGAGCTTGAGCAGCGACTCGGTCTTGGCGCGGAAGAAGCCGAGCGGGCCGACGATCCGCTCGAGGTCCTCGCGCGGCGCCGCCGCCATCGCCGCGGGGTCGGGGTAGGCCGCGAACAGGGTCGGCCGCACCGCGTTGACCCGCTTGTCCGTCGTCTGCGCGCTGAGGACCGTCACGACCAGCAGCTGGAAGGGGTCGTCGAAGTCGAGCTCGCACCGGGCGTCGGGGTAGGTCTCCGCCAGCACCCGGTCGATCTTGCGCGCGCGGCGGACGAGGGCGGTGTCGGGCACGTCGCCAGCGTACGGCGCGGCGAAGACAGGGCCGGAGGGCCTGTTTCGGGGAGCAATGTGACCTGTGACCATTCCCACTGGCTAGGATCATCCCGACGTGCCACCGGACGGTGGCGTCACCGCTACAGGAGGCTCCGTGGACAACGACGTGCTCCGTCAGGCTCCGCTGTTCAGCGCGCTCGACGACGAGGCAGCGACTGCGCTGCGTGCATCGATGACCGAGAGCCGCCTGCAGCGCGGCGAGGTCCTCTTCCACGAGGGCGACTCCGGGGACAAGCTCTACATCGTGCTCGACGGCAAGGTGAAGCTCGGGCGCACCTCCAGCGACGGTCGCGAGAACCTCCTCGCCATCCTCGGCCCCGGCCAGATGTTCGGCGAGCTCTCGCTGTTCGACCCGGGCCCGCGGTCGGCCACCGTGACTGCGGTGACGGACACGATGTTCGCCTCGCTGTCCCACGACGACCTGCTGCGCTGGCTCGAGGGCCGCCCGGTCGTCGCCCGCGGCCTGCTCGCCCAGATCGCGAGCCGGCTCCGCAAGGCCAACGACGTCAACGCCGACCTCGTCTTCTCCGACGTGCCCGGCCGCGTCGCCAAGGCGCTGCTCGACCTCGCCGACCGCTTCGGCCGCACCGCCGACGACGGCGTGCACGTCCACCACGACCTCACCCAGGAGGAGCTGGCCCAGCTGGTCGGCGCCTCCCGCGAGACGGTCAACAAGGCGCTCGCCGACTTCGCCTCGCGCGGCTGGCTGCGCCTCGAGCCCCGCTCGGTCGTGATCATGGACGTCGAGCGGCTCACCCGCCGCGCCCGCTGAGGTCGAGTCGGGACTTCCTCACGTCGAGTCGGGAGTTCAGACACTCGACTGCGCAGTTCTGATCACCACCGGCGGGTGGAGTACCCGCCTGCGAGGGCTGCGCGCAGCTCGCCCAGCCACCGGTCCAGCGCCGGCCCGGTGAAGTCGCCGCTCCCGACCACGATCACGACCCATCCGTGCGCGCGCAGCCAGTCGCGCCGTCGCGCGTCGTGGGCGCGCTGCTCCGTGGTCGAGTGTGCGTCCGCGCCGTCGTACTCGACGCAGACCCGCTTCCGCGGGTAGGCGAAGTCGAGCCGGTACGTCGGCACCCCGTTGATCTCGACCCACACCTGCACCTCGGGCAGCGGCAGACCAGCGTCAGCGATGGCCAGCAGAGTCCACGCCTCACGGACCGACTCCAGGGCGGGGTTGACCATGCCGACCAGGTCGCGGAGCTGGACGACGCCTCGGCGCCGCCGGTAGCGGCCGAGGGCGCGCACGAAGTCCGCGGCAGTGAGGCCGAACCGGCGGGCGAACGCGTTGAGCGCGGCGAACGCCTCGCGCCGTCGGAGGCAGCACCCGAGGTCCAGCGCCGTCCTGAGCGGCGTCGTCACCCGGACACCCTGCAGCTCCATGACGTCCTCAGGGAGCAGGTCGCGTGTGCGTCCGTCGACCCCCGCGAGCGCCGTGGGGGCGTTGCCCCTCAGGGCACACGTCTCGACCGGAATGACGGCGTCGTGATCGCCGTACGCGTGGGCATCGATGCCGTGGAGCCACGCTGCGGTCCGGTCCGTGATCACGTGGTGAGGACGGACAGCCTTGGCCACGGCGCGCGCCCTGAGCTCCAGCGAGTCCTCGCTATCGGCCGCGACGAAGACGCCGCGGACGACAGGGCGAAGCTCGCCTGTCCGAACCCCGGCTCGCACGCCGGAGGTGGTGAGGTCGAGCTCCGGGAGCTCAGACAGGCTGAAGGGCTGTCGCGGCCAACGGGTCGTCTGTTTCATCCACCGACCATGGGCCGACCGGTCAGGTACGCCGTGCCCGCCCCACGAGGGCTGCGGAGCAGGGCCGCAGAGCGGGCGGCTGTGGATGGGAGCTGGGCCGCCAGCGCCTCAGAAGTCCCGAGTCACACGACACAACTCGGGACTCGACGCGAGCAAGTACCGACTCAACGGTGGGTGAGGTAGGCGATCTGGGCGCGCACGGACAGCTCCGCGGCACCCCAGAGGACCGGGTCGACGTCCTGGTAGACGATCTCGACCACCCGGCGGGGAAGGTCCTCGGCGGCCGGCTGCGGCCCGGCGGGCCCGGCGTCCCCGGACCGGAGCGTGGCGAGGGCCTGCTCCACCTGGGCGAGGCGCTCGCGGCGGTGGGCGAGGTAGAAGTCGAGCGCGCCGAGCGCGTCGTGGATGACCGGGCCGTGGCCGGGCCACACGGCGGTGATCTGCTGCGCCTCGGCCAGCCGGTGCAGCCGCTCCAGCGAACCGAGGTAGGCGCCGAGCTGGCCGTCGGGGTGCGCGACGACGGTGGTGCCGCGGCCGAGGACGGTGTCGCCGGTCAGCACCGTCCGCTCGGCCGGCAGCACGAACGACAGCGAGTCGGCGGTGTGGCCGGGCGTCGCCACGACGCGCACCTCGAGCCCGTCGACCTCGACGACGTCGCCCTCGGCCAGGCCCTCCTCGCCGAGCCGGTACGCCGGGTCGAGGGCGCGTACTCCGCATCCGACGCGCTCCGCGAACTCGCGGGCCGCCTCGGAGTGGTCGGCGTGGTGGTGGGTCAGCAGCACCGCCGCGACGTCGCCCGCGGCCTCGGCGACCGCGTCGAGGTGCGCCGGCACCGACGGTCCGGGGTCGACGACGACCGACCGGCGGGCGCCGGGCTCGCGGAGCACCCACGTGTTGGTGCCGTCGAGCGTCATGTGGTTCGCGTTCGGCGCCAGCACGCACCGCGCCCGCTCCCCGAAATCCCCGCCGGCCCAGGTCGACCCCGTCGCGGTCACGGCTCCACCCTCACCGGGACGCCAGCAGGGCGGCGTACCGCTCGGGCATGGACAGCACGAAGTCGTCGCCGTCGGCCACGACCTCCGGGGTGAACATGTCGACATCTCGACCCCTCGCCTCGCGGAGGACCGAGCCCGGGTCGCGGTGCTGGCCCACGTCGAGACAGGTCAGCCAGGTGGGCGGCAGCATGAACATCTCGCCCTTCTCGACCGCGGCGACCGCGTCGAGGGCCGGAAGCCACGCGACCGAGTCCGACTCGGTGGAGACGTCGCGGGTCACCTGACCCTCCGGCATCGAGGCCACGAAGAACCACGTGCGGTAGCGACGCGGCTCGAACACCGGCGTCAGCCAGCCGGACCACGCGCCCAGCAGGTCGCTGCGGAGCACCAGCCCGCGGCGGTCGAGGAAGTCGGTGATCGCCAGCTCGCGCGACTCCATCGCGATCCGGTCGGCCTCCCAGTCATCACCGGTCGTGTCGGCGACGACCTCGTCGGGCGTGCCGGCGAGCAGCACCCCCGACTCCTCGAAGGTCTCGCGTACCGCGGCGCACACCAGCGCTCGCGCCATCCGCTCGTCGACGCCGAGCCGGGCGGCCCACCTCCCCGGGTCCGGGCCGGCCCAGGCCACGCGGTGGTCGAAGTCCCTGGGGTCGACGCCGCCGCCCGGGAAGACGCACATCCCGGCGGCGAAGGCCATGGACGTCTGCCGGCGGAGCAGGTAGACCTCGGGTCCCGCAGAAAGCGCTGCCCCCGCAAACTCTCCCGACCCCGGACGCAGGAGCACCACGGTCGCCGCGTCGCGCGGCTCGGCCGGGGTGCGCGAGCCGTCGGCGTACGCTCGCGCCTGCTCGACGAGCTGCGGCGGCAGCGGCATCCGCTCCACGGCCGTCCTCAGACCTCGACGACGATCTCGACCTCGACGGGCGAGTCGAGCGGCAGCACCGGCGTACCGACGGCGGACCGGGCGTGCACGCCGGCGTCGCCGAAGACCTCGCCGAAGAGGTGCGAGGCACCGTTGGCGACCTGCGGCTGGGCGGTGAAGTCGGGGGTCGAGGCGACGAAGCAGACGACCTTCACGATCCGCTTCACCAGCGCCAGGTCGCCGATCTCGGCCTTCACCGCGGCGATGGCGTTGAGCGCGCACTGCTGGGCGCACTCGACGGCCTCCTCGAGCGACACGTCGCCGCCGACCTTGCCGGTGGTCATCAGCTCACCGGAGCGCATCGGCAGCTGGCCGGAGGTAAAGACGTGGTTGCCGGACCGCACGGCGGGGACGTACGCCGCCACCGGGCGGGCGACGTCGGGGACGGACAGGCCGAGCTCGGCCAGCTTCTCCTCTGGGTGCGCCACGGCTCAGCCCTCGACCGGACGCTTGAAGTAGCCGACGAGGTTCTCGGGGTTCATGCCCGGCGCGATCTGCACCAGCTCCCACCCCTCGGAGCCGAAGTTGTCCAGGATCTGCTTGGCCGCGTGCGTGAGGATCGGCGCGGTGAGGTACTCCCACTTGGTCATGGGGGGCACCCTACTCGCGGCCCCGGACCGCTCGGGCCGGCCCTGTGGTCACCTCGTCGCGCCGCTCCCGGGCCACCGGCCGTCGGCCTTCGCGGCCTCGACGGCGGCCCGTCCGGCCGGGCGCATCCGGCCCTCGGCCTCGAGCCGCTCGACCCGCGCGACGTTGCTGGCAGACCAGGTGCTGCGGGCCCGTCGCGGCGTGAACCGCTGGAACGTGCTGCCCTCGTCGCGGCGCCGGTTCTGGCCGTCGACCCAGCCGAAGCACAGCGCCTCGAGCACGGCGTCCTCGTAGGTCAGCGCCGTCACCGAGCCGCCCTTCTTGTGGAGCACCAGCCAGACGCCCGGGGTGTCGGCGTGGTGCTGCTCCAGCCAGACGCGCCACTCCGCGGCGTCAGCGACGAGCAGCTCGTGGAGCTCGGGTCTCGGGTCGGTCACGTCGTCACGGTAGCCCCGTCCGTCACACCGCTCGGCCACTCGCCCCGCTTCTGGGTCACTCCACTGGCCGAGAAGCGCAGCGATCCCCGGATATCCGGGGATCGCTACGGGCCGCAGGCCTCAGACCAGCTCGGGCTCGGTCTTCTCCCGCACCTCGTCCTCGGTGACGCCCGGGGCCAGCTCGACGAGCTTCAGGCCCTCGGGGGTGACGTCGATGACGCACAGGTCGGTGATGATCCGCTGGACGACGCCCTTGCCGGTGTAGGGCAGCGAGCACTCGTCGACGATCTTGTAGGAGCCGTCCTTGGCGACGTGCTCCATGAGCACGATGACCCGCTTGGCGCCGTGGACGAGGTCCATCGCGCCGCCCATCCCCTTGACCATCTTCCCGGGGATCATCCAGTTGGCGATGTCGCCGGCCTTCGAGACCTGCATCGCGCCGAGGATCGCGGCGTCGATCTTGCCGCCGCGGATCATCCCGAACGACGTCGCGGAGTCGAAGTACGACGCCCCGCGCCGCACCGTGACCGTCTCCTTGCCGGCGTTGATGAGGTCGGGGTCCTCCTCGCCCTCGACGGGGTAGGCCCCGACGCCGAGGATGCCGTTCTCCGACTGGAGCACCAGCTCGACGTCGTCGGCGACGTAGTTGGGCACCAGGGTCGGCAGCCCGATCCCGAGGTTGACGTAGGAGCCGTCGGCCAGCTCCGAGGCCGCCCGCGCGGCCATCTCCTCACGCGTCCATCCGTGGTCAGCCATGGGTCACGCCTCCCCGCCGTTGCGCGGACGCACGGTCCGCTTCTCGATCCGCTTGCCCGCCGCCTGCTCGGGCGTCAGCGCCACGACCCGCTGGACGAACACCCCGGGGGTGTGCACCTCGGCCGGGTCGATCTCGCCGGGCTCGACGAGGTGCTCGACCTCGGCGATCGTCACCCGGCCGCACATCGCGGCGAGCGGGTTGAAGTTCTGCGCGGAGTCCCGGTAGACGAGGTTGCCGTGGCGGTCGCCCTTCCAGGCGCGCACGAGCCCGAAGTCGGCGACGATCGCCCGCTCGAGCACGAACTCCTTGTCCCCCTCGGCGGTCTCGAAGGTCCGCACCTCCTTGGGCGGGGACGCGACCTCGACGTTGCCCTCGGAATCGTACTTCCACGGCAGGCCGCCCTCGGCGACCTGGGTGCCGACGCCGGTGGCGGTGAAGAAGGCGGGGATGCCGGTGCCGCCGGCCCGCATCCGCTCGGCCAGCGTCCCCTGCGGGGTGAGCTCGACCTCGAGCTCGCCGGCGAGGTACTGCCGCGCGAACTCCTTGTTCTCGCCGACGTACGACGAGACCATCCGCCGCAGCCGCTTCGCCATCAGCAGCCGGCCCAGGCCCCAGTCGTCGACCCCGCAGTTGTTGGAGACCGCCTCGAGGTCGGTCGCGCCGCTCTCCAGCAGCGCCTCGATCAGCACCGACGGGATCCCGCACAAGCCGAACCCGCCGACGGCCAGCGTCGCACCGTTCGGGATGTCGGCGACCGCCTCGGCCGCACTAGCCACGACCTTGTCCACGCACCCTCTCCTTCACATCCGGTCTGCGCCCGGCAACCCAGCGATCCTAACCACAGCCGGCCGACCCCTCCGCGGGGTCACCGACGCCCCTCTAGGCTGCCCTCGTGACCCCGCCAGAGCCCACCGCAGGGAACCCGTCCGGCAGGGCCGTCGGCTCCGACTGGCCCGGTGTCCGGCTCCACGTCGTCACCGGCAAGGGCGGCACCGGCAAGTCAACGGTCGCCGCCGCGCTCGCCCTGGCGCTCGCCTCCCAGGGCAAGGACGTCCTGCTCTGCGAGGTCGAGGGCCGCCAGGGCATCGCCCGGATGTTCGACGTGGACCCGCTCCCCTACGAGGAGCGCCGCATCGCCACCGGCCTCACCGACGAGCAGGGCCACCACGGCACCGTGCACGCCCTCCACATCGACCCGGAGTCGGCGCTGCTCGAGTACCTCGCGATGTACTACAAGCTCGGTCGCGCCGGCCGCGCCCTCGACCGCTTCGGCGTCGTGGAGTTCGCGACGACGATCGCGCCGGGCGTGCGCGACGTGCTGCTGACCGGCAAGGTCTACGAGGCCGCCAAGCCCGGTCCGCGCCGCGGCAAGAACAGCCGGCAGTACGACGCCGTCGTGCTGGACGCCCCGCCGACCGGCCGGATCGCGCAGTTCCTCGGCGTCAACAGCGAGCTGGCCGGGCTGGCGAAGGTCGGTCCGATCCGCTCCCAGGCGGACGCCGTGATGGAGCTCTTCCGCTCGCGGCGGACGAGGGTCCACCTCGTGACCGTGCTCGAGGAGATGCCGGTCCAGGAGACCATCGACGGGATCGCCGAGCTGAGCGAGGCGGGCATGCCCGTCGGCGGCGTGGTGGTCAACCTGACCCGGCCCCGCGACCTCACCGACACGACCTTGCAGACCGTCCGCGAGGGCACGCTCGACACCGAGACCGTCGTGGCCGACCTGAAGTCGGCCGGCATCGAGGTCGACGACGGCCTGGTCACCGGCCTGCTCACGGAGGCGCGCGACCACGCCGAGCGCCGGGCCCTCGAGGACTCCCAGCGGGCCCTGGTCGCCGAGCTCGACGTGCCGTCGTACGAGCTGCCGCGACTGGCGGGCGGCGTCGACCTCGGCGGGCTCTACGAGCTCGCTGACGCACTCAGGAAGCAGGGGATGGCATGACCCGGAACCCCGGTGGTAGGCACACCGGCGACGACGCCCGTACCCGGTCGCGCTTCGGCCCGCTGGCCGCCGAGGCCGCCCACGCCCCCGACCTCGATGTCGACGCGCTGCTCGACGACCCTGCCACCGGGATCATCGTGTGCTGCGGGTCCGGCGGCGTCGGCAAGACGACCACGTCGGCGGCGCTGGCGCTGCGGGCGGCCGAGCGCGGACGCCGGGTCGTCGTGCTCACCATCGACCCGGCCCGGCGGCTGGCGCAGTCGATGGGCATCGGCCAGCTCGACAACACCCCGCGCCGGGTGACCGGGATCGACGAGTCCGCCGGCGGCTCGCTCGACGCGATGATGCTCGACATGAAGCGCACCTTCGACGAGGTGGTCGAGAGCCAGGCCTCGCCGGAGAAGGCCCAGCAGATCCTGCAGAACCCGTTCTACGTCGCGCTCTCCAGCTCCTTCGCCGGCACGCAGGAGTACATGGCGATGGAGAAGCTCGGCCAGATCCACCACGACGCCCAGCGCGCGGGCACCTACGACCTGATCGTCGTCGACACCCCGCCGTCGCGCTCAGCGCTCGACTTCCTCGACGCACCCGAGCGGCTGTCGAGCTTCCTCGACGGTCGGTTCATCAAGCTGCTGCTCGCGCCGGCGAAGGGCCCGGCCCGGATGATGACGGCCGGGCTCGGCCTGATCACCAACGCGCTGACCAAGATCCTCGGCGCGCAGGTGCTGCGCGACATGCAGACGTTCGTCGCCGCGTTCGACACGCTCTTCGGCGGCTTCCGGGCGCGCGCCCAGAAGACCTTCGCGCTGCTGCAGGCCGACGGCACAGCGTTCCTGGTCGTCGCCGCGCCGGAGCCCGACGCGCTGCGCGAGGCGGCGTACTTCGTCGAGCGGCTCAGCGAGGACGAGATGCCCCTGGCCGGGCTGGTCGTCAACCGCGCGAGCCCGCCGCCCGTGGGCGACCTGACTGCTGACGAGGCCATGGCCGCAGCCCACCGGCTGCGCAAGCTCGACCCGACCTCGCCCGCGGGCGGGCTGCTCCGGCTCCACGCCGACCGCAGCCGGCTCGTCGAGCGGGAGGCCCGGCTGCGCGACCGCTTCGCGACCGCGCACCCGACGGTGCCCACCGCGGTGGTCCCGGCGCTGGCCGGCGACGTCCACGACCTCGACGGCCTGCGACGCGTCGGCGACCTGCTCACCGGCACCCCGATGGAGCCCCCGATGGTGTCTGAGTCCGCCCGGGAGGCCTGAGACCAGGCCCCCGGGGCGGGCCCTCAGGACCCTTCGGAGCCCCTCAGAGCCCTCAGAGCGCCGTGTTGACCTTCTCGTTCTGCTCCCGCGCGGCCTCGAGCACGGCCCGCCAGTTGGCGGCCGGCCGGCGACGCAGCAGTGCCCGGCGCTCACGCTCGGTCATGCCGCCCCACACGCCCCACTCGATCTGGTTGTCGAGTGCCTCGGCCAGACACTCGGTCCGCACCGGACAGCCCTGACAGAGCTGCTTCGCCTTGTTCTGCTCGGCCCCGCGCACGAAGAGCGAGTCCGGCTGTGCCTGCCTGCACGCCGCTGACGGCGCCCAATCCTCAACCCACATAATGACGTCCCCACATCCGTCCGAGATGGATGGCGTCCCCATGACTGCCATCCCGGGTCAGACCCGTAGCACGAACATAGGCTCGGCCACGCGAAGCGGGGCAGACACGACCGACCCAAATCGAGTAGTCCGTTGTGACTAGGACCAGCGTGTCGCGAGGCTTGGGACCTCCATGGCCCGCTCACGTACATTGGCTCCCATGTCGGTACCCCCCGAGGAGAGCCTCTCCGCCGGTCGCATCCTGTCCCACCTGGGCGTGATGGCGGCTGTCGCTGCCGTGATGGGCGTGATCGTCGCAGGCCTCGCGATCCCCTTCGCCGGAGTGCTCGGCGTCGGCGCGCGGGACGTCGCGCGCAGCATGGACAACCTCCCCACCGAGCTCGAGACCGACCCGCTGCCGCAGAAGACGACCATCGTCGACGCGCAGGGCAACACCATCGCGACGCTCTACGACGAGAACCGCATCAACGTCCCGCTCCACCAGATCTCGCGGACCATGGTCAAGGCGATCGTCGCGATCGAGGACTACCGCTTCTACCAGCACGGCGCCCTCGACCTGAAGGGCACGCTGCGCGCGCTGATCACCAACCAGGCCAACGACGGCGTGGTGCAGGGCGGCTCGTCGATCACCCAGCAGATGGTGAAGCTGACGCTGCTCAGCCAGGCCCAGACCGAGCGCGAGCGCCGGGCGGCCACCGACGACACCTACGCGCGCAAGATCCGCGAGCTGCGCTACGCCATCGCCTTCGAGGAGAAGTACTCCAAGGACTGGATCCTCGAGCGCTACCTCAACATCGCCTACTTCGGCGACGGCGCGTACGGCGTGCAGGCGGCCGCGCGCCACTACTTCGACAAGAACGCCAAGGACCTCAACCTCCGCGAGTCGGCGATGCTGGCCGGCCTGGTCAAGAACCCCACCGGCTACGACCCGACGAACAACCCCGACACCGCGCTGAACCGCCGCAACACCGTGCTCGACCGGATGGCCGAGCTCAACGTCATCAGCCGGGAGAAGGCCGCGAAGGTCAAGGAGAAGGGTCTCGGCCTCGACGTCGTCAACTCCCGCAACGGCTGCGTCTACTCCCGGGCGCCGTTCTTCTGCGACTACGTGCTCAACGTCCTCGCCAAGGACAAGGCGCTCGGCAAGACCCCCGACGAGCGGCGCGACCTGCTGCGCTCGGGCGGCCTGACCATCCGCACCACCATCGACCTGCGGATGCAGGACGCCGCCGACCGGTCCGTCGCAGACCACGTCTACCCCAGGGACCAGGCGATCGGTGGCCTGGCGATGGTCGAGCCCGGCACCGGCGACGTCAAGGCGCTCGCCCAGTCGCGCCCGATGGGCCGCAACAAGGAGCAAGGGCAGACCTACCTCAACTACCTCGTCCCGCAGAAGTACGGCGACTCCGCCGGCTTCCAGGCCGGGTCGACGTTCAAGGCGTTCGTGCTCGCCTCCGCGATCAGCAAGGGCGTGCCGCTGCGCACCAGGTTCAACGTGCCGGCGCAGGCCTCGATCGACATGAACAAGTACCGCACCTGCGACGGCAACTACACCAGCACCGACGTCTGGGAGCCGAAGAACTACGACGGCAAGGGCGGCACCTTCGACCTCTACACCGGCACCCAGCTGTCGGTGAACACCTTCTACGCCCAGCTCGAGCTGATCACCGGGCTCTGCGAGCCCTACAAGCTGGCGAAGTCGATGGGCATCGACCTGACCGACCCCGCGATCGAACGGGTGCCGTCGTTCACGCTGGGCGTCGTCAACACCAGCCCGCTGGAGATGGCGGAGGCCTACGCGACGTTCGCCGCCCGCGGCGAGCACTGCGCGGCCCGCCCGGTGACCGCGATCGAGGACGCCAACGGGAACCTCCTCAAGGAGTACCCCTCCAAGTGCACCCAGGTGCTCGAGCAGCCGGTCGCCGACGCGGTCAACGACATCCTGCGGGGCGTCACCGCCCCGGGCGGGTTCGGCCAGTACATCTCGACGGTCCAGCCGGACGCCGGCAAGACCGGCACCACCCAGGACGGCAAGTCGGTGTGGTTCGTCGGCTACACGCCCAACCTGGCGACTGCGGCGATGATCGCCGGCGCCAACAGCCTCGGCCAGCCGATCCCGCTCGCCGGGCAGACCGTCGGCGGCTCCCCCATCTACAGCGCGTCCGGCTCGGGCATCGCCGGTCCGATGTGGGGTGACGCGATGAAGGTGATCGAGCAGTGGCTCGACGACGCCTCGTTCGTGCCGCCGAACACCTCCGCCATCACCGGCAGCACCCGCGCCATCCCCAGCACCGGCGGGATGTCGCCGGCGACCGCCCAGTCGGTCCTGCAGAACGCCGGCTTCAACGCGGTCATCAGCAACTCCTTCGTGAACTCCGCCTACGCCTACGGCACCGTCGCCTACACCAGCCCCGGCTCCGGCACGGCGCTGCCGGAGGGGTCGCTGGTGACGATCTACCGGTCCAACGGCGTCAACCCGGCGCCGTCCACGCCCTCCGGCGGCGGTGGCGGCGGTGGCGGCAACAACGGCGGCGGCAACAACGGCGGCGGCAACAACGGCGGCGGGAACGGCAACGGCAACGGCCGCGGAGGCGACCGGGACTGACCCGGGCGTCCCGGCTCCCGGGGCGGCGCCGTGCTGCCCCGGCGGGCTAGTCGTCGAGCGTCGTGAGGTCCGTGTTCGCGCCGCAGACCACGACCACGAGACGTTCGCCCGCAGCCGGCCGGTAGGCGCCGCCGGCGAGCGCTGCCAGCGCCGTCGCGGCACCGTGCTCGGCGGCGATGCGGTACTCCTGCCACAGCATTCGCCGCGCCCGGACGACGTCGTCGTCACCCACGAGGACCGGGTGCACGCGCGTCCGGGTCGCGACGTCGAAGGCGATGTCGCCGAGCCGGCGGGCGCCGAGCGAGTCCGCGGCCACCCCGGAGACGGAGACGTCGGTCGGCCGGCCCTCCGCGAGGGCGGCATGCAGCGTGGGGCAGGTCCGCGGCTCGACGCCGACCACCCCGGCCCTGCCCTCGACGGCGGCCGCCACCCCGGCCATCAGCCCACCGCCACCCACGGCGACCACGATGCTGTCCACCTCGCCCCGGAGGTCCTCCATGACCTCGAGGGCCAGGGTCCCCGCGCCGGCGGCGATGGCCGGCTGGTCGTAGGCGTGGCAGTAGAGGGCACCCGTCGTCTGCGCGTGCTCGGTGGCCGCCGCGTGGGCGGCGGCGTACTCGTTCCCCCGGAGCACCACGTCGGCGCCGAGCTCGCGCAGCCTCCGGACCTTCACCGGCGGGGCTTTCTCCGGGACGAAGACCGTCGCCGGGACGCCCAGCGCGCGGGCCGCGAAGGCGTTCGCCAGGCCGGCGTTGCCGCCGGAGGCGACGACGACCCCGACCTCGGGGTCGAGGAGCCCGTCGTCGGCCGCACCGAGGATCCGCGCGAAGGCCCCCCGGGCCTTGAACGTCCCCGTGTGCTGGAGGTGCTCGAGCTTCAGCCAGGCCCGCCCGCCGAAGTCCGCCCCGACCGGCAGCAGCGGGGTGTGGCGCACCCGAGAACGGATGCGCTCCCGGGCGGCCTCGACGTCGCCGCGGCTGATCATGCGTGGGGACTCAGGAACCGAGCTGGCGGCGAACCTCGGCGGCGACGGCGCCACCGTCGGCGCGGCCCTTGACCTGGGGCTGCACGACGCCCATCACCTTGCCCATGGCCCGCATGCCCTCCTCGGCCGCGCCGGTCTGCTCGATGGCGGCCGACACGATCCCGGCGACCTCCTCCTCGGAGAGCTGCTCGGGCAGGTAGTCGGCGATGACGGCGGCCTCCGCCTTCTCCTTGGCGGCCATCTCGGTGCGGCCGCCCTCCTCGAAGGCCGTGGCCGCCTCTCGACGCTTCTTGGCCTCGGTGGACAGCACACCGACGACGTCGTCGTCGCTCAGCTCGCGTGCGGACTTGCCGGCGACCTCCGCGTTGGCGATCGCGGTCAGCACCATCCGGAGGGTGGCGGAGCGCACCTCGTCGCGGGACTTCATGGCGGCGGTCAGGTCGGTGCGCAGGCGGTCCTTCAGAGAGCTCATGGGCGTCATTGTGGCAGCCTTGCCCCATGCCTCCCGCCCGCCCGCTCCCCCGACCACTGGGCCGCCTGCTGGGGGCCGGGGCCGTCGCCGGCGCGGCCCTCACGGCGTACGCCGCGTGGGAGGCCCGGGCCTACACCCTGCGGGAGGTGACGGTGCCGCTGCTGCCCCCCGGGCACCGGCCGCTGCGGGTGCTCCACCTGTCCGACATGCACCTCACCCCGGGGCAGCACCGCAAGCGGGAGTGGGTCTCCGGGCTCGCCGACCTGAAGCCCGACCTCGTCGTCAACACCGGGGACAACCTGGCCCACCGCGCGTCGGTGCCGGTGGTGCGCGACGCCCTCGGCGACCTGCTCGACGTGCCCGGCGTCTTCGTCTTCGGCTCGAACGACTACTACTCGCCGACCATGCGGAACCCCGTCCGCTACCTGCTGCCCGACGACGGGAAACGACACACGGACACCCCGCTGCTGCCCTGGCAGGACCTGCGCGACGCGTTCACGGACGCCGGCTGGCTCGACCTGACCAACCGCCAGGGCCGGCTGAAGGTGGACGGCACCAGCCTGGCCTTCGCCGGCGTCGACGACCCGCACCTCGGCTACGACCGGCTCGACGAGGTGGGCGGCCCGGCGCCCGACGACGCCGACGTTGCGGTCGCGGTGGCCCACGCGCCGTACCTGCGGGTGCTCGACCGGTTCGCCGCCGACGGCTACGACGCCATCGTCGCCGGGCACACCCACGGCGGCCAGGTCTGCCTGCCGTTCGTGGGCGCGCTGACCACCAACTGCGACCTCGACAACGCCCGCGCCAAGGGCCTGCACCGTCACCCGGCCGGCTCCGTGCCGGGCGAGCCCGGCTCCGCCTGGCTCCACGTCTCGGCGGGGCTGGGGACCAGCCCGTACGTCCGGCTCCGGGTGGCCTGCCGGCCCGAGGCGACGCTCATGACGTGGGTGCCGCGGGCCTGACGGAGCAGGCCCCCAGGGCCTGCCGCCGGACCGTTGCCGGGCCGCTGCCGGGCCGATTTCAGGGGCCCGTCACGGCTCGGGTATGGTTGCGCGTGCTCATGGGCCGGAAGGCCCGTGATCGGGCTGTGGCGCAGCTTGGTAGCGCGCCTCGTTCGGGACGAGGAGGCCGCAGGTTCAAATCCTGTCAGCCCGACAGATGATGTCTCAGGACATCGAGGACCCGGTGGACCAGCAGGTCCACCGGGTCCTGTCATTTCCGGCCGTTCCAGGGCCTGCGGTCCGCGCTGCGGCGAGCGACCGCAAGTCGGCCCCAAGTCGGGGTCAAGCGTCGTGGGCCACCGTGGGGTCGTCCCGTTCCGAGCCGGCACGCCGGCCGTCCCCGACTGGAGATCCCGATGCGCTCCCGCACCCTT
Organism: Nocardioides sp. GCM10027114; assembly: GCF_042659625.1. Classification (NCBI taxonomy): domain Bacteria; kingdom Bacillati; phylum Actinomycetota; class Actinomycetes; order Propionibacteriales; family Nocardioidaceae; genus Nocardioides; species Nocardioides sp. GCM10027114. The sequence goes on along the minus strand of NZ_JBHSSS010000020.1, from coordinate 5,713 downwards.
CCCCTCGCCCTCGCCGCCGCTGCCGCTGCCGTCTCGCTGCTGCCGACGGCCGCCTCGGCCGCCCCGACCACCGAGCACCTCAGCCGCAGCACCTACGACAGCGCCCCCGAGAAGACCACGTCGACGTGGCGGATCGACGGCGCCACCCGGGGCGAGCTGGGCGGCTACCTCGACATGACCGTCACCGCCACCAGCGGCAGCCTGCCCACCACTCGGGGCGAGTGCCAGCCGGTCTCGGTCGACGCCGTCCTCACCGTCGAGCCGGGCGAGGTGCTCACCGTCGCCGGCGCCCAGGGCGAGGCCTGCATGCACGCCTTCGGCGACACCACGTCCGTCAACGCGTACTTCGGGAAGCGCCAGCTCTCCTACGAGGGCACGAAGCGCACGCGTGTCCGCCTCGTCGGCGACGGGATGCTGTCCGCGGGTCAGCTCTTCACCGGCTCGCAGGCGTCGTTCAACGCGTCCCTGCGCTGGTGAGACCGGCCGGCCCCGCGGCGGTCGACCGTGCGACGGAGACCGCCCCGGGGTCTGGCAGACTCCCTGCCATGGGTGACAAGGAGTCCAGCGAGCCCTCGCTCGAGCTGCCGTCGTTCGGCCTCGGCCGCAAGCGGCGCCGTGACCGGACCCCCGACGCACCGGCCGACGGGACCGGCGACCGGCCGACCGGGCCGACCGGGCCGACCACCCCCGAGGCGGCCGACGAGCCGACCCGCACGCTGCCCGCGGAGCCGGTCGTGGAGCAGCCCCCCGCCGCCCCGGCCCCGCCGCTCTTCGCCGACGAGGTCGAGCCGGAGCAGCCGACCAGCCCGCTGGCCACGGCCGTCGCGCCGCCCGCGGCGCCGACGGAGCCGGAGCCCCGCGCCGGGCGACGCGGACTGCGCCTGCCGGCGCTCGGCGGCTACACCGCCTCGGTGATCTCGGGCGTCCTCGTGGGCGTGCTGACGGTCGGCCTGACCTGGGCAGGCTTCCGACTCTGCGAGGTCGTGCAGGGCACGTCGTCGTGCGGCAAGCCCGGCATCCTGCTGCTGCTCGCGATCCTGCTGACCATGGTCCTGCTCGGCAAGGCGCTGCTGCGCGCCTGGTCCGTCCCGGAGCCCGGCAGCACCAGCTTCCTCGCGGTCGGCCTGCTCGCGGTGATGATCCTGCTGTTCCTGGTCGGCACCATCTTCAGCTGGTGGATGATCATCGCCGTCCCCGCGATCGCGGCCGGCACCTTCGCGCTGGCCCACTGGGTCACGACGTACGTCGAGCTCGACTGAGCTCCCCCGCCCGGGCCGTCGCCCCTCCCGTCAGCGGGAGGCGGCGATCAGCTCGGCGATCTGCACGGTGTTGAGGGCCGCGCCCTTGCGCAGGTTGTCGTTGCTGACGAACAGCGCGAGGCCGCGGTCGCCGTCGACGCCCGGGTCCTGCCGGAGCCGGCCGACGTACGACGGGTCCTTGCCGGCCGCCTGGAGCGGCGTCGGGATGTCGGACAGCTCCACGCCCGCGGCGCCGGCCAGCAGCTCGCGCGCCCGCTCGACGGGCAGCGCCCGCTCGAACTCGGCGTTGATCGCCAGCGAGTGGCCCGTGAAGACGGGGACGCGGACGCAGATGCCGGAGACCCGGAGGTCCGGGATGCCGAGGATCTTGCGGGACTCGTTGCGGAGCTTCTGCTCCTCGTCGGTCTCGTTGCTGCCGTCGTCGACCAGCGAGCCGGCCATGGGCAGCACGTTGTAGGCGATGGTCCGGGCGTACTTCACCGGCTCCGGGAAGGCGACCGCATCCCCGTCGTAGGCGAGCTCGCGCGCCTTGTCGCCGACCGCGCCGACCTGGGAGGCAAGCTCCTCGACGCCGGCGACGCCGCTGCCGGAGACCGCCTGGTAGGTCGCGGCCACCAGCCGCACCAGGCCGGCCTCCTCGTGCAGCGGCTTGAGGACCGGCATCGCGGCCATGGTGGTGCAGTTGGGGTTGGCGATGATGCCCTTGCGGGCGTTCGCGATCTCCTGCGGGTTGACCTCGGAGACCACCAGCGGCACGTCGGGGTCGAGCCGGAAGGCCGAGGAGTTGTCGACCACCAGCACGCTGGCCTCCGCGAACCGCGGCGCCTGCGCCCGCGACGTGGTGGCGCCGGCGGAGAAGAGCGCGATGTCGAGCCCGGCGGGGTCCGCCGTGGCGGCGTCCTCCACCACGACCTCGCGGCCGGCGAACGGCAGCACCGTGCCGGCGGAGCGCGCCGAGGCGAAGAACCGCACCTGGTCGGCCGGGAAGTCCCGCTCCTCGAGGATCTGCCGCATCGCGACGCCCACCTGGCCGGTGGCGCCGACGACGCCGATGTTGACGCCCACGACTACCGTCCCGTCCCGCCGTAGACCACGGCCTCGACCTCGCCCGCGTCGAGGTCGAACGCGGTGTGCGTCGCCTGCACGGCGGTGTCGATCTGGGCCTCGTCGACGATGACCGAGATCCGGATCTCCGAGGTGGAGATCATCTCGATGTTGACGCCCGCGGCAGCCAGGGCGGCGAAGAACTTCGCGGTGATGCCCGGGTGGGAGCGCATGCCGGCGCCGATCAGCGAGACCTTGCCGATCTGGTCGTCGTAGAGCAGCTTGTCGTAGCCGACCTCGTCCTGGATCCGCGCCAGCGCGCCCATCGCGGTCTGGCCATCGGCGCGGGGCAGCGTGAAGGAGATGTCGGTACGGCCGGTCGCGGCCGCAGAGACGTTCTGCACGACCATGTCGATGTTGACCTCGGCGGCCGAGAGCGCCTCGAAGATGCGCGCCGCCTCGCCGACCTTGTCGGGCACGCCGACGACGGTGATCTTGGCTTCGCTGCGGTCGTGGGCGACCCCGGCGATGATGGGCTGTTCCATGGTGTCTCCCTCGGCGTCCGGGACGATCCAGGTGCCCTCCTTCTGGCTGAAGGAGGAGCGCACGTGGACGGGCATGTTGTATCGGCGGGCGTACTCGACGCAGCGCAGGTGGAGGATCTTGGCGCCCGAGGCGGCCATCTCCAGCATCTCCTCGGTGGAGACGCGCTGCAGCTTGCGGGCGGTCGGGACGATGCGCGGGTCGGCGGTGAAGACGCCGTCGACGTCGGAGTAGATCTCGCAGACCTCGGCGCCGAGGGCCGCCGCGAGGGCGACCGCGGTGGTGTCGGAGGCGCCGCGACCCAACGTGGTGACGTCCTTGGTGTCCTGACTGACGCCCTGGAAGCCGGCCACGATGGCGATGTGGCCCGACTCGATCGCGGCCTCGATCCGGCTCGGCGTGATGTCGATGATCTTCGCCTTGCCGTGGGCGGAGTCGGTGATGACACCCGCCTGCGAGCCGGTGAACGACTGCGCCTTGTGGCCGAGCTGGGCGATCGCCATCGCCAGCAGCGCCATGGAGATCCGCTCACCCGCGGTGAGCAGCATGTCCAGCTCGCGCGGCGGCGGCAGCGGCGTCACCTGCTCGGCGAGGTCACGCAGCTCGTCGGTGGTGTCCCCCATCGCCGAGACCACGACCACGACGTCGTGGCCGGCCTTGCGGGTGGAGACGATGCGCTGGGCGACTCGCTTGATCCCGGTCGCGTCAGCGACCGACGAGCCGCCGTACTTCTGCACGACAATGCCCACTGGTCAGTCCTCGAGGCTCGTTGGCGTCCACGGCCGCTGGACCCGGGGCCCCGGGACACGCCGCGCTGCGCGTGCGACCGACGCCGGGATTCTATCGGGGCCCGGTCCCGTCTCCTTCAGGCATCTCACCCTCGAGCATCTGGTCGGCCGCGGCGACCTGCTCCTCCTCGCCGGTGTACTCGACGTCGAGCCGGTCGTGGGACACGACCGAGAGGAGCGCGTTGAGCGCGGCGCCGGCGAGGTTCCCCCAGGAGGAGACGTAGGAGAACTGCCACCACCACAGCGCCTCCTCGACGTTGCCGCTGCGGTAGTGGCGCAGGCCGTTCTCGAGGTCGGTGGCGATGCTGGTGAGGTCGTCGGAGAGCTGGCTCTCGACCACCTCGGGCACGTAGGGGTCGAACACGAAGCTGTAGGTGTCGACGCTGTCGAGCATGGCGGCGATCCGCAGCCGCATCTCGTCGACGTCCGGCTCCGGCCCGACGTCGGGCTGGTACTCGCCGCGGGGGGTGAAGTCGCGCTGCGCCCCCAGCCGGGCACCGGCGAGCAGCACCTGGCTGATCTCGAGCAGCAGCAGCGAGATCGCCCGGCCGCCATCGGCCTCGCGGGCGATCGCCTGGAGGGCCACCAGGAAGCTCTCGACCTGGTCGGCGATCTGGGCGGCGAACTCCTCGGTCTCGGCGTCGAGCGGCGTGCGACTGCCGACGGGTGTGCCCTCAGTCATCGGCGGATCGCCTCCCTGCGAATGCTCGGCCCAGGGTGACCTCGTCGGCGTACTCGAGGTCACCCCCCACCGGCAGTCCACTCGCCAGCCGCGTCACGCGCAACCCCAGCGGCTTGAGCATCCGGGTGAGGTACGTCGCGGTGGCCTCGCCCTCGAGGTTGGGGTCGGTGGCGAGGATGACCTCGGTGACCGTGCCGTCGGCGAGCCGCTGCATCAGCTCGCGGACCCGCAGCTGGTCAGGGCCGATGCCGTCGATCGGCGAGATCGCTCCGCCGAGGACGTGGTAGCGGCCGCGGAACTCGCGGGTCCGCTCGATCGCGACGACGTCCTTGTACTCCTCGACGACGCACAGCACCGTGGGGTCACGGCGCGGGTCGCTGCAGATGCGGCAGCGCTCCTCCTGGGAGACGTTGAAGCACACCGTGCAGAACTTCACCCGCCGCTTGACCTCGGTCAGCACCTGCGCGAGGCGCAGCACGTCGGGCTCGTCGGCCTGCAGCAGGTGGAAGGCGATCCGCTGGGCGCTCTTCGGACCGACGCCCGGCAGCCTCCCGAGCTCGTCGATGAGGTCCTGGACGATGCCTTCGTACATGGGTGGGTCGGGTCCCCTAGCCGCCGAGGCCGGGCATGCCCGGGAGGCCGCCGCCCTCGCCGCCGAGCGGGCCGAGCGCCTCGCCCGCGATGGCGTCGGCCTGCGCCTTCGCGTCGCGGTACGCGGCCACGATCATGTCGCCGAGGTCGGACAGGTCGTCGGGGTCGCTGCCGTCGAAGCCGCCGGCCTTGATCTCGACGCCGACGAGGTCGCCGACGCCGTTGATCGTCACGGTCACGGCACCGCCGGCGACCGTGCCGTCGACGGTGGTGTCGGCCAGCTTCTGCTGGGCGTCCTGCAGTTGCTGCTGCATCTGCTGGGCCTGCTGGAGCAGGGCGTTCATGTCGAAGCCGCCGCCCCCGAGAGCGTCGAAGGGGTTCTGGGTCATGGCTTTCTCACTCCTGCTCGTTGCTGCTGGCTGGGGTCGCTGACATCACTGGCGCATCACTGGTGGGGGATCTCCTCGATGACCCGGGCGCCGAGCTCGCGCTCGAGCAGCTCGGCGCCGACGAGGCCGCTGCTCTCGACGTCGGGGTCGTCGGGGTGGGCCTCGGCGTCGATCTCGGCGCGGGAGTCGGCCACCGGGGCCCCCGCCCCAGCAGCCCGCGTCGTGGCGATCGCGCCGCGCGCGGCGGCGATCCCGGAGGGGTCCGGCTGTCCGTCGCGGGGCCGGTCGGCTGCGGGCTCGGCGGCCGAGGGCGGCGCGGCCGGCGGGGCGGCCGGAGCGTCGTCGGCCGGGGCGTCCGCCCAAGCCGGAGGCGGCTCGGCCTCCCGGTCGGCGGGCGGCGCCGGGGCGGCCGCCGGC
>NZ_JBHSSS010000019.1:153941-284491 GCF_042659625.1 Nocardioides sp. GCM10027114 | reverse complement strand
GAGGCAGCCAGGCTCGCGGCCCTGCCAGCATGGATCCACGAGTACAACCACCACCGGCCCCACTCGGCCATCGGGAAGCGCTCACCCATCGCCAGGTTGGACAACCTGGCTGGGCATCACACCTAGTCGACGACGGTCAGGGGGCCCTCGTCGGGCGTCGGCGGCTCGAAGTGATCGAAGTACTGTGCGACGAGGTCCTCGGGGAGCACGTAGTCATCGGAGTGGACACCGCGCCTCGCCCTCATGCGTTCCAGGACCGTGTCGCGGTCCGTGGCGAGGTAGATCGTCTCGGGCACGACGCCCGTCGGCGCCAGCAGGGCGCGGTAGTCGTCACGCATGCGCCGGGACCAGAACGAGAAGTCGAGGACGACGTCTTCGCCGGCCGCGACCAGCTCCAGCAGCCGCGCCCGCAGGTCGGCCTCGATCTCCGACCGGAGCTCGGGAGGCAGCGGCACCTCCGAGATCCCTCGACGCCACATCTCCACGTCGAAGGACAGCCGCACCATTCCCTGGCTCTCCAGACTCTCCGCGTAGGTGGACTTGCCGGCACCCGATGGGCCGCACATGAAGACAACGCGGCTCACACGCGAAGCTCGGCCGGGAACCCCGTCCACCTCAGCTCCTCCGTCAGGTGTGCCACGTCGTTCATCGTCATCACGACGGGAGGGCCATCCACCGTGTACCTGATGACCGTCAGGGCGGCATGGCAGTGGCTCGGCGGCCACCACCGCCAGTCGGGGGCGTGGAGAGCGGCCCGCACCAGCCAGCCGATCGTGAAGGCGTGGGTGACCACGACCTCGACCGGCGGCCGGCCGTCCACGGCGGGACCCGCGAGGCGCGCGAGGGCTTCGGAGCCGAGCGAGCGTCCTTGCGCCGCCTCCTCCGCGGAGGTGTCGGCGAACAGCGGCAGGACGGTGTCGGCCCACGCCTCGGGGATCTCGTCCCGCCCGGGCACGTGAGGCACGTAGTCACCCGCGAGATCTGACTCGTCGAGGGCCGGAGGCGACGCGAACTGCGAGGCGACGACCCGGGCGGTCTCCCGAGCACGCGGAAGCGGACCGTGAGTCACCCGATCCACGGGCAGCCCGGCGAGGCGGCGACCCAGGAGCTCCGCCTGCCGCTCACCGCGCTCGGTGAGCCCAGAACCGTCAGGCATGGGCTCGGCATGCCGCGCCAGATAGAGAAGTCGTGCACCGTCCCCCGTCACCGCGACATCACACCACGGCCGGAATCAATGCCGACAACCCTTTGCGTTCGAACAGTTGTTCGACTAGACTTGGTTCATGGAGCCGGTCGACCACCACACCCCCACCGCGATGTTCGCGCGGGTGCGGCAGGTCCGGGCCACCGAGACCGCCGCCGAAGCCGAGCTGCTCCAGCTCGCCCTGGCCTGGGCGCACGCCCACCCCGACCCCGACGCGGTCTGGGTCGAGGACGACCACGCCGACCCGATGATCCCCGCGATCGCCTGGGACGCCGCCGCCCCGTTCGCCGCCGCGACCGGCCGCTCCACCGCCGCCGGCGACGCCCTGATCCGCGACGCCCTGCTGCTGGCCCACCGACTCCCGAAGGTCTGGGCCCGCGTCCGCGCCTGCGAGGTCGAGGCCTGGCGCGCCCGCCGCATCGCCCAGGCCGTCTACGGCCAGCCCGCCGACGTCGCGACCCACCTCGACACCGCCCTGGCCCCCATCGCCCACACCGTCGGCCCCATCGTCCTGGACCGGCTCATCGACGAGGCCATGCTCCGACTCCACCCCGAGGACCGCGAGGCCGCCCAGCTCGAGGCCCTCGACTCCCGCCACGCCACCCTCCACGAGGACTCCATCAACGACACCGGCATCGCCGAGATGACCATCCGCACCGACTGGAAGGACCTCCACGACCTCGACCAGACCCTGGCCGAGATCGCCGCCCACCTCGCCGACCTCGACGAGGCCGACCAGCTGGTCCCCGAGTCCCTCGACGTCCGCCGCGCCCGCGCCGCCGGCATCCTCGCCGACCCCTACGCCGCCGCCGCCCTCCTCGACCGCACCCCCACCCCGAAACGGCGCCGCAAGCACACCACCCTCTACGTCCACCTCTCCGCCGACGCCATCGCCGGACACGACCCCGTCGGCCGCTGCCAGACCACCGGCCGCCCCCTCCTCGAGCAGCAGATCCGCACCTGGTGCGGCCGCGACGACACCCACCTCACCGTCGTCCCCGTCATCGACCTCACCGACCACGCCGCCGTCGACGCCTACGAGATCCCCGACCGCCTCAAGACCCGCACCAGCCTGCTCACCCCCACCTGCGTCTTCCCCTGGTGCACCCGCCCCGCCCACCGCTGCGACCACGACCACACCATCCCCCACGCAGCAGGCGGCACCACCTGCGACTGCAACCTCGCACCCCTGTGCCGCCGCCACCACCGCCTCAAGACCCACGCCGGCTGGACCTACACCACCCCCGACCAAGGCGTCTGGCTCTGGGCCGAACCCCACGGCCAACAATTCCTCCGCGACCACACCGGCACCCACGACATCACCCCACCCGGCAGACCCCGACCCACCCACAACGGCTGCCGACACACCCCGGCCGACCTGCCCGAACCCGTCCCCCGCGAGTGAGCCCGGCTCAGCTCCGCATCCACGCCACCGCGCGCTCGGCGATCTCCACGCCCGCGTCCTCCTGCACGAAGTGACCACCCCGCACCCGCGCGTGCGGCTGCCCGGCCGCGCCGGGGACGTGCCGCTGCAGCGGCCGGTCGGCGTGGCCGAGGATCGGGTCGCCCGCGCCGAAGATCGTCAGGAACGGCTTGTCCCACTCCCCCAGCCGCTGCCACGCCTCGCGGTTGGCCGGCACTGCCGGGTCGTCCGGGGTGATTGGTACCAGCGCCGGGAAGGCCCGCGCGCCCGCCTTGAAGGCGGCGGCCGGGAACGGCGCGTCGTACGCCGCCCGCTCGGCCTTGCTCAGTCGCCGGCCGGCGCCGACGTCCACGATGCGCCCCACCGGCAGCACCGGCGTGCGGATCGCGAAGGTCCGCCAGACGTGGAAGGCCCTGGGCGCCGGCCGGTCGGCCGTGGGCAGAAAACCGTTGGCGACCAGGATCCGGTCGAACCGGTCCGGCTGCTCCATGGCGAGCCGCAACCCGAGCAGTGACCCCCAGTCCTGGCAGACCAGCGTGATCCGGCGCAGGTCCAGAGCGAGCAGCCACTCGGTCAGCCAGTTCATGTGCGCCTGGTAGCTGTAGTCCCCGATGTCGAACGGTTTGTCCGACTTCCCGAAGCCGATCAGGTCCGGCGCGACCGCCCGGAACCCGGCACCGGCGAAGACCGGGACCATGTGCCGGTAGAGGTAGCTCCACGACGGCTCGCCGTGCAGCATCAGCACCGGGTCGGCGTCCGCCGGCCCCTCGTCGACGTGGTGCATCCGCAGCCCGCCGGCCAGCTCCGTCCAGTGCGGCTCGAACGGGTAGTCCGGCAGGTCGCGGAACCGGTCGTCGGGCGTGCGCAGGATCCTCATGGCCGCCACTGTGCCAGCCCTGCGTAGGGTCTGCTCGTGAGCCATCAGGTACGCCGGACGAGCGGCACGCGCCCCGCGATCCCGGGCGAGATCTGGGTGCTCATCGGCTCGGCCTTCGTGATCGCGGTCGGCTACGGCCTGATCGCGCCGGTGCTGCCGGCGTACGCCCGCAGCTTCGACGTCGGCGTCGCCGCCGCGTCGGTGGTCGTCTCCGCCTTCGCGTTCTTCCGGCTGGTCTTCGCCCCGGCCGGCGGCGCCCTCGTCTCGCGGCTGGGCGAGCGCCCCGTCTACCTCACCGGCCTGCTGGTCGTCGCCGCGTCCTCCCTGGCCACCGCGTTCGCGCAGTCCTACACGCAGCTGCTGCTCCTGCGCGGGCTCGGCGGCCTCGGCTCGACCATGTTCACCGTCTCCGCGATGGCGCTGCTGGTGCGGCTCTCCCCGCCCAGCATCCGGGGCCGGGTCTCGTCGGCGTACGCGAGCGCCTTCCTCCTCGGCGGCATGCTCGGACCGGTCCTCGGCGGCCTCCTCGCGTCGTTCGGTCTGCGCCTCCCCTTCGTCGTGTACGCCTTCGCGCTGGTCGTCGCGGCCGCAGTGGTCGGCCTCCGTCTCAGCGGCGCCCGGCTCCGCCCCTCCGCCGACGCACCGCAGCAGCCGCCGATGCTGCTGCGCGAGGCGCTCGGCCACTCCGCCTACCGCGCCGCGCTCGCCTCCGCCTTCGCGAACGGCTGGGCCAACTTCGGGGTGCGCATGGCGGTGCTCCCCCAGTTCGCCATCGCCGTCCACGACCGGACCTGGGTCGCGGGCGCCGCGCTGGCAGTCGCGGCCGTCGGCACCGCCGCCGCCCTCCAGGTCGCCGGCCGGCTCGCCGACTCGGTGGGCCGCCGACCGCTGGTCATCACCGGGCTCGCCGTGACCGCCGTGGGGCTGGGCCTCATCGGGCTCAGCGCCGACCTGGTCGTGCTGCTGGCCCTGTCGGCGTTCTCCGGCCTCGGCGCGGGACTGGTCAACCCCGGCCAGCAGGCCACCGTCGCCGACGTGGTCGGCCACGAGCGGAGCGGCGGCAGCGTGCTGGCCGCCTTCCAGATGGCGCAGGACGCCGGCGCCATCGTCGGCCCGATCCTGATCGGCGTGATCGCGGACCAGGCCGGGTTCGGCTGGGCGTTCGCCGCCACCGGGCTGGTCAGCGCGCTGGCACTGCTGCCCTGGCTCGTCTCCGCCGAGACCCTCCCCGACCACCACGAGACCGCCGACGCCTAGGCTGGTCCGCCCCATGCCGACCGCCTTCGCCGACCGCCCGCTGCTCCTGGCAGTCGACGCCCCCTCGCTGCTCCACCGCAACCACCACGCCCGCGCCGAGACCGAGCTCCGTGACCGCGGCGGGAGGCCCGCCTGGGCGCTCCACGGGATGCTGCGCCAGATCCTCGAGGCGATCGACTCGTTCGCCCCCGACGCCGTGGTCTTCGGCCTCGACGACCGCACCCACTCGGTCCGTGCCAGCGCGTTCCCGGAGTACAAGGCCGGCCGGGCGGAGAAGGACGCCGCCCTCGTCGACCAGCTCGACCGGGCCGGCGCGATGCTCGACGCCCTCGGCTTCCGCACCGTCACCCCGTCCGGCCTCGAGGCGGACGACGTCAACGCCTCGGCCGCCGCGTGGGCCGAGCGCGAGGACTGGAGCTGCGTGCTCGTCACCTCCGACCGCGACTCCTTCGCCCACATCAGCGACCACACGTCTGTGCTGCGGCTCATCAACGGCGGGCTCGCGGCCTCCCCGCTGCTCAACCCCGCCCGGCTGCGCGCCCTCTACGGCATCGAGGCCGAGCACTACCTCGAGTACGCCGCCCTCCGCGGCGACCCGAGCGACAACCTGCCGGGGGTGCCCGGGATCGGCGAGCGGACCGCACCCGTGCTGCTGAGCGAGATGGGCTCGATGACGGCGGTCTGGGCCGACATCGACCACGCCGGCGGCGCCACCCTGGTCGCGACCCTCGACTCCTACTGCGAGGAGCACGGGCTGCGCCGGATCGGGGCGGGCGTGCTCAAGCGGCTGACCGCACCCGGTGCCCGGGAGCGCTTCGAGTTCAATCTGTCGATCATGTCGGGCCACACCGACGTCGACCTGGGCCTGACCCCGGACGTCCCGGGGTCCCCCGGCCTGCTCCCGCTGGACGTGGACCGGGTGGCGCGTGGGGTGGGCCACCTCGGTGTCCACGCGACGACGGACCTCGCGATGAGGGTGCTCACCCACCCACCCGCCTCCGGCCGCTGAACGAGGGCGAGGGTCAGCGAACGCGTGACGCCACCAGCGTCCGACCCACGGCCGCGCCGAGGATCAGTGCCGCTCCGCCGACCTGCGCCGTGCTGAGGAGCTCGTCGTAGACCAACGCGTCCACGGCCACCGCGACGACCGGGTAGACGAAGCCGAGGAAGGCGATGGTGGGCGTGCGCAGCCGCGGGTACGAGTCGTACATGAGCACGTACATCACCGCGGTGTGCACGACGCCGAGCGTCACCAGCCACGGCACGGCGTCCAGCGACGCCAGCTCCGACAGGTCGCTCAGCGGCAGCAGCAGGACCGCACCGACGGCGAGCTGGACCAGGGCGATCACGTGCGGGCGGACGCCGCTCACCTTCTTCACCAGCAGCGTCGCGAGCGCGTACAGCGCCGCGGCGCCGACCGCCTCGAGCATGCCGCGGCCGTAGCCGCCGGAGAGCGGCTCGGCCCACGGCTGGGCGATGAGGACGAGCCCGCCGAAACCGAGCGCCACCCAGCCCAGCTGCCGCCAGGCGAGCGCCTCGCGCAGCAGCAGCGGCGCCAGCAGCACGACCAGGAACGGCTGAACGTGGTAGCTGACGGTCGCGACCCCGATCGAGGTGTGGCCGTACGCCGCGAACAGCAGCACCCAGTTCGCCACCAGGAAGACCCCGCCCGCGACGACAAGCCCGAGCGAGGCGCGGGTCAGGCCGGTGTGCCGCAGGTGACCGCGGGCCAGGCACCACAGCCCGAGCACCGCGGCCCCGACCAGGCACCGGGCGAACGCGACGGTCTGCGGCGACGCCTCCGACTCGACGACGAAGAAGCCGATGGTGCCGGAGAGGACCATGGCGAGGACGAGCTCGGCGACGCCGAGGCCCGGGCGGTGCGGTGCGGGTCCGGGCGCGGGCGCCGGAGCGGTGCGGGTGGTGGTGACGGTCATGGCACGATGTTGCGGTCAGTACATATCGCGCCACCAGTGGCGCGGAAGCCATGGTCCGCAAAGATCACGCCACCTACGCTGACGACATGGCCCTCACCTCCGTCGCGGTCGTGCTCCAGCCGCCGGTGGCGCCGTTCGAGCTCGGCGTCCTCCACGAGGTGTTCGGCATCGACCGCACCGCCGACGGCGTGCCCGCGTTCGACTTCGCCGTCTGCACCGAACGGCCTGACGAGCCGCTGCCGGCCTCCGGCGCCCTCAGCGTCACCACCCCGCATGGCCTCGCCGCCTGCGACGACGCCGACCTCGTCGCCGTCCCCTCGGGCCCCATGCCCACCGGCGCCTCCCCCGCCGTGACGGCGGCGCTCCGACGGGCCGTCGACCGGGGCGCCTGGGTGCTGGCCATGTGCACCGGAGCGTTCACCCTCGCGGAGTCGGGCGCGCTCGACGGCCGGGTCGCCGCCACGCACTGGCGGTACGCCGCGTCCCTGCGCGACACCTATCCCGCCGTCGGCGTGGACCCCGACTCCCTCTACCGCTTCGAGGGACGGGTGATCACCAGCGCCGGCACCGCCGCGGGCATCGACGCCTGCCTCCAGCTCGTGCGCCAGGAGCACGGTCCCGCCGTCGCCAACCGGATCGCCCGCCGGATGGTCGTGCCGCCGCACCGCGACGGCGGCCAGCTGCAGTACATCGAGGTCCCCTTCCACGGAGACGACGGCGCCGACAGCCTGCAGCCGCTGCTCGCGTGGGTGGAAGAGCACCTCGCCGAGGGCCACACCGTCGCCTCGCTCGCGGCGCGGGCACACCTGTCCCCCCGGACCCTGACCCGCCGGTTCCGGGCCGAGGTCGGCACCTCGCCGATGACCTGGCTGACGCACCGGCGCGTCGCCCGCGCCCAGGAGCTGCTCGAGAGCACCGCCCTGTCGGTCGAGGAGCTCGCGCGCGCCGTCGGCTTCGGCAGCGACGCGCTGCTGCGGCACCACTTCCGCCAGCTCGTCGGCATCTCGCCGTCGGCGTACCGCGGCCAGTTCCGCCGCGTCTAGGGCGGGTTCCCCCGAGGGTGTAGGCATGAGGAAGGGAATCCCAGGGAATTCCCGGGGGCACCCACCGGGTTCCCCGCACAGCCGCGGCGCGAGAGGAGCCGGTCCCATGCCCAGCGAGCAGGTCACCTTTCCCGGCGGTCACGACGCCCGGCTCGCGGGCCGACTGGACCTCCCCTACGAGGAGCCGCGGGCCTTCGCGCTCTTCGCCCACTGCTTCACCTGCAGCAAGGACGTGCTCGCGGCCTCGCGGATCGCGAAGGAGCTGGCCCGGTTCGGCTTCGCCGTGCTGCGCTTCGACTTCACCGGGCTCGGCGGGTCCGGCGGCGACTTCGCCAGCACCAACTTCACGTCGAACGTCGACGACCTCGTCCACGCGGCCGACTACCTGCGCGAGCAGCACCGGGCCCCCTCGGTCCTGATCGGCCACTCCCTGGGCGGGGCGGCGGTCCTGGCCGCGACCGAGCGGATCCCCGAGGTGCGAGCGGTCGCCACCGTCGGCGCCCCGGCCGGCACCGAGCACCTCGAGCACCTCCTCGCCGACAGCCTCGACGCGATCCGGGAGACCGGCGAGGCCGAGGTCTGCCTGGCCGAGCGTCGCTTCCGGATCCGCAGCCAGTTCCTCAAGGACATCAACGACCAGCCACAGGCCGAGCGGATCGCCCGGCTCGACACCGCCCTGCTGGTCATGCACTCACCCACCGACGAGACGGTCGGCATCGAGAACGCCCGCAGGATCTACGACGCCGCGCGGCACCCGAAGTCGTTCGTCTCGCTGGACGGCGCGGACCACCTCCTCACCCGTCCCGCCGATGCGCGCTTCGCCGCCGCCGTGCTCGCCGCCTGGGCCAGCCGCTACCTGCCCGACCAGCCCGAGGAGCCCGCCGCCGAGCCGCCGGCGAAGCCCGCCTCCGAGGCGGACCAGGGCGTGGTCACCGTGGCCGAGAACGGCCGCGGACCCTACGGCCAGGACGTCACCGTCGGCAAGCACGCGCTGCTCGCCGACGAGCCGGCCCCCGTCGGCCACGACAGCGGCCCGTCCCCCTACGACCTCGTGCTCGCCGGGCTCGGCGCCTGCACCTCGATGACGCTGCGGATGTACGCCGACCGCAAGGGCTGGCCCCTCGAACGCGTCAGCGTGGCGCTGCGCCACTCCCGGATCCACGCCGAGGACTGCGAGACCTGCGAGACGAAGTCCGGCCGGCTGGACCGCATCGACCGGGTCGTCGAGATCACCGGCGCCCTCGACCACGAGCAGCGCGAGCGGCTCCTCGAGATCGCCGACCGGTGCCCCGTGCACCGGACCCTCCACGCGGAGGTCGACGTGCGCACCACCACCGCCGAGGCGGTGCGGGGGTCGGCATGAGCGGCTTCGACTGGACCCTGCTGGTGGCCCTGCTGCTCATCGCCGGGCTGGTCCTCCTCTCCACCGGGCTGCTCGGCCCGGCACGGCGTGCCCGCCGCGCCTCGGCACGCCTGGGCAACCGACGGATCCTCACCTCGGACGACGTCGTGCTGGTCGAGGGCAACGCCCACTTCCCGCTCGACGCCGGGTGACGGCCGGTTCACGGGGCCGGCTGACAGGATGGCGAGCATGACCGCGACGCACGTCCCCACCCACCGCCTCCTCGACGGCCGAACGATCCCGCAGGTCGGCTTCGGCACCTACCCGATGCAGGGCGAGGAGTGCGTCCGCGCCGTCCGCGACGCGATCGCCGCCGGCTACCGGCTCATCGACACCGCGGTGAACTACGACAACGAGGCCGCCGTGGGCGAGGGCATCCGCCAGTCCGGCGTCGCCCGCGCCGAGCTCTTCGTGACCTCGAAGCTGCCGGGGCGGGACCACGGGTACGACGACGCCGTGGCCAGCGTCCACGCCTCCCTCGAGCGCCTGGGGCTGGACCACCTCGACCTGCACCTCATCCACTGGCCCAACCCCAGGGTCGGGCAGTACGTCGAAGCCTGGCGCGCCCTGGTCGACCTCCAGAAGGAGGGGCTCATCGCCTCGGTGGGCGTCTCCAACTTCACCGAGGAGCACCTGACGCGGATCATCGACGCCACCGGGGTCACGCCGGTCGTCAACCAGATCGAGCTCCACCCCCACTTCCCGCAGCCGGAGATGCGCGCGGTGCACGAGCGGCTCGGCATCCGCACCGAGGCGTGGAGCCCGCTGGGCAAGCGGCAGGCGCCGTTCGGCGAGCCGCCGGTCGCGGACGCCGCCGAGCGCCACGGTGTGACGCCGGCGCAGGTGATCCTGCGCTGGCACCTCCAGCTCGGCAGCCTGCCCATCCCGAAGTCGGCGGACCCGGAGCGGATGCGCAGCAACCTCGACGTCTTCGGCTTCGAGCTCTCCGACGACGAGGTCGCCGCGATCAGCGGGCTGGCGCGTCCCGACGGCCGGCTGTTCGGTGGGGACCCCGACACCCACCAGGAGATGTGACCCTCACAGGGTGCCGTTCGGGGTTCCGGTCTTCGGGCACGTGACGGCGCGGGTGTAGAGCGGCCCCGTCCAGGCGGCGAGCGTCGACTGGATGGACAGCGTCCACACGGTGGCCGTCCCGTCGTCGGTGAGGTCGCCGGAGTCGAAGCTGATCGACTTCGCCGTGCTCGTCTGGGTCGCGACCGTCGTGGCCGCCCTCGCGATGCTGTAGCGGTAGGTCGCCCCGACCGGCCCGGTGTCGGTGAAGCCCGTGACCGTGACCTCGAACCTCTCCCGGTTCTGCGAAGCGGACCTGCACCGCCAGGTCCCGGTCACCGCGGTCGGGGCCTGCATCTGGGCGGTGGCGACGCTCATGTCCTGACGGCCCTGGGAGGTGAAGGCTGCCCCGGCCACCACGGGAACGGCCACGGCGGCGAGCACGCCCGTCAGCGGCACGAGGACGCGCGCCACCGAGCGACGGGAGGGCATCGACACGGCCATCGGTCACCTCCACGGTTGGGGACGGGCACTCTCCGGCGACCAGCCTCGCGGGCCACGATCAACGGGCACCCGTCGCTTTCCCCAATTTCTCCTCAAGAAATGCCATCATCCGGCCATGAGCAGCGGCTCGGGCCCGGGGGAACGCAGGGCGCTCGTCATCGAGGACGACCAGGACATCCGGGACCTACTGGAGCTGGCGCTGACCAGTCACGGCTTCGACGTGGTGGTGGCCGACTCCGGCCTGGCCGGCCTGGAGGCGGTCCGGACGGTGCAGCCCGACCTGGTCACCCTCGACCTCGGCCTGCCCGGCATCGACGGGATCGAGGTCTGTCGACGGATCCGGGAGATCACCGACGCCTACCTCATCATGGTGACCGGTCGCGACGACGAGGTGGACCGGCTGATGGGGCTGGAGACCGGCGCCGACGACTACCTCGTCAAGCCGGTGTCGGTCCGAGAGCTGCGGGCCCGCGTCAACGCGATGTTCCGCAGGCCGCGGCACGCCGTCCGTGAGGACCACGGTGGCGAGCCCACGGCGAACGGACACGAGGTCCTCGTCCACGGGACCCTCCGGATCGACGTCGACGGCCGACGGGCCTTCCTCGACAGCACGGAGCTCGACCTCACCCGTACCGAGTTCGATCTCCTCACCCAGCTGATGCGCAGTCCCGCACGGGTCTGGCCGCGCGAAACGCTGCTGCGCAACATCTGGGGCACCTCCTGGGCCACGGACACCCATCTGGTCGAGGTCCATATGGGCAACCTGCGCCGCAAGCTCGGCGCCGGCCGCCACATCCGCACGGTGCGCGGCGTCGGCTACCGCATGGAGACCGTCTGAGTCAGGCCGCCAGATACGCCGTCAGGGCGTGACCGAGCCTGGCCGCGGCCGGGCGGAGCTGCGGCAGCGTCTCCCGGGCGCCCTCGAGGTCCTCGGCGCGCAGGCACTTCTCGACGCGCAGGGCCGTGACCGCGAGCTCGTAGGCACCGGCCGTCATGGACGAGACCTTGAGACTGAGGGCGGCCTCAAGCCCCTCCTCGACGTCACCTACCCCGAGCGCGGCCTCGATGCGTCGTACGCGCCCGGGCAGCAGCTCGTGGAAGCGACCGGCGAACCGACGCCCGAGGTCGACGACGGTGTCGTCACCCGGCGGGCTCAGCTCGGCCAGCGCCGCCACGTCGAGGACCGTGCCTCTCGCCGGCTCGTCCCCCGCACGGGTCGCGGGGCGCCAGATCGCGGCCAGTCCCAGGCCCACGG
The DNA here is from genome assembly GCF_042659625.1 of Nocardioides sp. GCM10027114. Classification (NCBI taxonomy): domain Bacteria; kingdom Bacillati; phylum Actinomycetota; class Actinomycetes; order Propionibacteriales; family Nocardioidaceae; genus Nocardioides; species Nocardioides sp. GCM10027114. The sequence goes on along the minus strand of NZ_JBHSSS010000019.1, from coordinate 272,578 downwards.
CACCGATCACGGCGCTCCAGAGCAGGACCTGGCGGAGGACGGGCGTGCGAAGCACCCCGATCGCGTGCCCCACCGCCGGCACCACGGCCACCACCTCCCACACCGTGTCGTCCGCGATCTCGGCCACCCAGGGGTCGCGCGTGGGGTTGGCGTCTCCCTTGGTCACCACGGCCACCGAACCGTTCGGCCGTTCCCGGACCTCGATCACCCGGTGGGTCTCGACCCGACGGTCCTCGACCGGGATCTGGTACGTGATGACGTCGCCGACCTCGACAGCCGATGCCGGCCGCGGCACGGTCACGACGATGTCCCCGGCGTTGATCACCGGAGACATCGAACCCGTCAGCATCGTGGCCGTTCGGTAGTCGAAGAGGTGAGGTCCGACGGCCAGCGCCGCGAAGACAACCGCGCTGGCGAGCAGCAGCAGGTTGATCACGGCCCCGGCCAGCCGGACGAGCCCACGGGGCCGGGAGGCGGGAGCAGAGGGGGCAGATGCGGACCGGGTGCGCATGGCGAGCTCCTGGAAGAGGTCGGCGGGTGCCGGCCCCGGCCACTGACCGGGGCCGGCATCGTCCGTACGGGTCAGCGGGCCTCGGCGGCGCGCTGGGTCGCGTCGAACGTGAAGCCAATGGTGTTGCCCAGCCCCTGCAGGGTGTTGCCGGCCGCGCTGGGCAGGGTCAGCGTCACCCTCAGGTAGGAGACGGCGCCGGCGGCGTTGAGCGTGGTGGTGGCGGCGCCGAGGTCCAACCCCGTCCCGATGACCGGCCGCTGCGCGATGACCGCGGTCGTGGTGCCGGCACACGTCAGGTCGTTCGTCGTGGGTGCCTTCGCCCAGGCGACCGAGCACTGGTCGATCTTGAGCTGCAGCCCGTTCGTCGTGTCGGTCGTGAGCAGGTTGCTGACGCTGCCGCTGGTGGTCAGCGCGACAGAGCCGAACGCCGAGGTGTCGCTGCTCCGGGTCAGGGTCACCGAGCGCTGCACGGTGTCGCCCGGGACCACGTCGGTGGCGGCGATGTCGATGCCGCGGACCGGTCCGGCGGCCGCGCTCAGCACGACCTTGCCGTTGGTGACGGTCCCGTTGACAGCGGTGGTGGACGTGAAGGCACCGAAGGTGCCGAGTCCGGCCACGGAGGCGGCGCCCCCGACCAGTGCGACGGAGGCGAAGATCTTGGTGGCGGTGCTGCGAGTGAGAGTGAACATGGCAGGTCCTTCGTGCGGGGACCGGCTCTCCTCGGGTCGGCTGGTCCAGTGGTTGATGAGAGGACTGTGACCGCGCCTGCTCAAGGAGAGTCCCAATCCGTCCGCAGGGGACCCACAAGAAATGCTCAAGTCAGCGGTCGCGGGCCGAGCACCATCGGCCCGCGACCGTGGGACTCACGTCGTCCCGAAGAAGCGCGCCGTCGCCGGCACCCGCCGCAGCACGAGCTGGTCGAGCAGCAGGACCAGCAGCAGGGACGCCCCGAAGAACGGCAGGAAGACCCCAAGCGCGACCAGGCCGACCACGAGGGCCGGCGTGGTCCGCAGCGGCATCCGGCCCCGCGGTGCGGCCATCGTTCCCGCGCCGCGCGGCCGTCGCCGCCACCACATCAGCGGCCCCGAGACGCAGGAGAAGATCACGGCCGCGCACATCAGCGCCGAGCCCCAGAACGACCAGAGCCCCAGGCTGCGCCCCTCGTGCAGCCCGATGCCCTGCGAGACCACCTTCGCGAGCAGCGGGTAGTCGTCGAAGCCGTACGTCGCGACCACCTCGCCGCCGTACTGGCCGACGTGCACGGTCCGCTCGTCGGACGGGGCGTCGAAGGCGTAGCCGATGACGGAGAACACCCCCGCCTCGTCGGCCGGCAGCGCGACGGTCATCGGGTGCCGCAGCCCCTCCCGGTCGGCGACGGTGATGGCCGTGTCGATGTTGGCGATGCTGTCCGGGTCGGTGCCGTCGCCCTTCTCCGACCTCGGCACCTCCGACTCGGCCATCCCCCACGGCACCTCGTGCCGGTGGCTGTGCGGCAGCGACTCGTCGAGCGACGAGGTCGGGTCGGAGATCGCTCCCGGGTCGGTGCTCCACATCGAGGAGCCGCGCTCGGTGGCGAGCTCCTGCACCTTCGCGCCCCAGAAGCCGGTCCACGGCAGCCCCGAGACCAGCAGGAAGAGCAGGCCGACGCCGACCACGGCCCCCACCAGGCCGTGCCGGTGCCGGAGCCGCGCCCCGGACGTCCCGCGCGACAGCGCCTTGCGGCGCGCCCGCCAGCCGCGCACGAACAGGTAGTAGCCGCTGAGCGCCATCACGATCGCCCAGCAGGCGGCGAGCTCGATGAGGTAGTCGCCCCACGGGCCGGCCATCAGCTCGCCGTGCAGCCGCACGGCGTACCCCGACAGCGTCCGGTCGGGGTCGAGCGAGCCGAGCACCTCGGCGCCGTAGGGGCTCACGTAGACGTCCTCGGCGGAGCCGTCGGGCGCCACGGTCGAGAAGACCGTGCTGCGGTCGGGCCCGGACGGCTCGGTCATCGAGACGACCTCGTTGTCGGGGTACGTGCGCTCGACCGCGGCCAGCTGCGCGGCGTACGGCTGGGCGATCACGCTCTCCGGCTGCTCGACCTTCATCAGGTCGGCGTTGAGCAGCGGCTCGAGCTGGAAGCGGAACAGGTAGATCAGGCCGGTGCTCGCGAGCACGAGCAGGATCGGCACCACCAGGAAGCTGGCGTAGAAGTGCCAGCGCCAGACGGCGCGGAACAGGCCCGGCCGCGGCCGGCCGGCTCCGGGGGCGGGCTCGGTGTGGGGTGCGCGCTCGGGCGCACGGACGTCGGTCATGCGGGATGGCTCCTCGAGGTGACGGTGCGCGGCAGCAGCCGGCGCACCGGTACGGCGCGACCCCGCGCGCAGGGCTGCGCAGGCGGGACGCGTGGGTGGTCAGGCGGCGAGGAGCGCCGGCGGACCGCGTCGGCTGAGCGTCGCGGCGAGCAGGAGGGAGGAGCGAGGCGGGGGCGGCGTGCCGTCCGGAGGGGCGGAGACCGGGATCCGGACAGGCAGGCGGAGGGTCGCCAGAACGGCGACCGCGGCGAGCAGCGGGGCGAGCAGGCTGCGGCGGGCGAGCGCGAGCAGGGTCCAGAGACTCCGCTCCCCCACACCCAGCCAGACGCCGACCGCAGCCGCGGCCGCGAGGTGGGCGGCCGTCATCGGGGCGTGCGCGGCGACCTCGGCGAGCAGGCCCCCGACCGGCAGCGTCGGCTCGACGTCGGCCGGGGCATGGCCCGCGGCCCGGTAGGAGTCGAGCAGCGACCCGACCCGGCGGCCGTCCTCGACCGGCAGGACCGCGTGGGCGTGGCCGGCTCCACCAGCCGACCCGGCGTTGCCGCCGGCCGGGTCGCCCCGGTGCCCGGCGGCGGCCGAGAGCGCGAGGTGGACCAGCGCCTGCCCTCCCATCAGCAGCAGGACGAGGCGGCGGGTCGTGGCCGGGCGGGTCAGCGCCGGGGCCGCGAGGATCGCGCCTGCGGCGAGCAGGCCCAGCAGCGCGGGGAACGACGGCAGCAGCCCCTCGGCGGAGACGTGGCCGACAGCGCCGGTGACGAGCGCGACCAGGGCCACGAGCACGGCGCGCGACCACAGCAGCGCACCCCTCGCAGTCGGCTCCACGATCCCGGATCCTGTCACGGCCTCTCAACGAGCCGACGCCCGGCGCGTCACCCCGGGTTGTGCGCTCCCTGACCGTCACCCGTCCGGCGTCCCGGCGTTACCGGTCTGACGGCACGACTGGACAGGTCCCGCGAACCGGGGCCCGCTCGGGTCATGATGAGGACCGTCGGCCAGGGGGGACGGCGGCAGTGCGACGGGGTGAGTGGCCATGAGCGAGACCGACGAGCAGGCGCAGCTGCGCGAGCTGCGCACTACGCTGGGCGACGCGGAGTTCGCCTCCTTCGTCGAGGACTTCCACCTCGACGCCCGGCAGCGGCTCGCCCGGCTGCGCCGCGGTCTGGCGGCCGGGGATCCCGAGGGGTCTCGCGAGGAGGCGCATGCGCTGCGCGGCAGCGCCCTCGCGGTCGGCTCCGCGCTGCTCGCCGAGGCGTGCCGGGGCGTCGAGGCCGCCTGCCGTGCTGAGGACGTCGCCCGCGCCCAGGCGCTGGTCCCGGGGGTCGAGGCCGCACTGGGCCACACCCGCGACCGGCTCGACCGCGCCCTCTCGGACGGTCCTGGCGGCAGCTGAGTCTCAGCTCTCCCAGAACACCCGGTCGACGACCGCCCGGGTGTGCCGGGAGTGGCGCATGTAGTCGTTGACCAGCTCGTCGGAGGCGCCTGGCGGGTAGCCCATCACGGAGGCGACGGCCGCCTTCTCCCGCGCGTCGCGCGGCAGGTGGTCGCCGGGCTTGCCGCGCACCAGCGTGACGGCGTTGCGGATCCGGCTCACCGTTCGCCAGGCGTGCCCCAGCCACTCGGCGTCGTCGCCCTCGACGAGCCCCGCCTCCTCCGCGGCGCGCAGCGCGTCGAGGGTGCGCGGCGTGCGCAGCCCGGGCACCTCGTGGGCGTGGCGCAGCTGCAGCAGCTGGATGGTCCACTCGATGTCGGCGAGGCCGCCGCGGCCCAGCTTGAGGTGGGTCGCCGGGTCGGCGCCCCGGGGCAGCCGCTCGTCGTCGACGCGTGCCTTGATGCGCCGCACCTCGATGACGTCGTCGCGACCCAGCCCGCCGGACGGGTAGCGCAGCGGGTCGACCATCTCGGTGAACCGCCGCCGCAGGTCCTCGTCACCCACCGCGGCGTCGGCGCGCAGCAGCGCCTGCGCCTCCCAGACCTTCGACCACTTCGCGTAGTAGGCGGCATAGGAGTCCAGGGTCCGCACCAGCGGGCCCTGCTTGCCCTCCGGCCGCAGGTCGGCGTCGACCTCGAGCGGCGGGTCGCTGGCCGGGAGCAGGAGCAGCCTGCGCAGCTCGTTGGCCACCGACTGCGCGTACGCCGTCGCCTCCTGGCCGTCGGCGCCCGGCACCGGCTCGTGCACGAACATCACGTCGGCGTCGCTCCCGTAGGACAGCTCGAAGCCGCCGTACCGGCCCATCGCGACGACCGCCATCCGGGTCGGCGCCTCGTCGAGGCCCCGCTGCGCGCGCACCGCCCGCCCGGCCAGCTCGAGCGTCGCCTCGAGGGTGGCGTCGGTGAGGCGGGAGAGGGCGGCGCCGACGTCGGCGACGTCGGTGTCCCCCAGCAGGTCGCCGACCGCGATCCGGAACAGCTCGCGGCGCCGGATCGCCCGCACCGCGCGGACCCCGTCCTCGGGCCCCTCCTGGCGCCGGGCGGTCGCCAGCATCTCGGCCGAGAGGGCCTCGCCCGTCAGGGGGGTGAAGTCCTCGCCGAGCATCCTGACGCCCTGCGGCTCCCGCTCGAGCAGGTCGGTCGCGTAGCGCGAGGTGGCCAGCACCTTGGCGAGCCGCTCGGCGACCTCGCCCTCGTCGCGCAGCGTCTGGAGGTACCAGTGGGTGTCGCCGAGCGACTCCGAGATCCGCCGGAACCCGAAGAGCCCCGCGTCCGGGTCGGGCGCGTCGGCGAACCACTCGAGCATCACCGGCAGCAGGGTGCGCTGGATCCGGGCGGACCGGGAGACCCCGCTGGACAGCGCCTCGAGGTGGCGCAGCGCGCCCTGCGGGTCGAGGTAGCCGAGCGCCGCGAGCCGCGCCTCCGCGGCCTCCAGCGACAGCCGCGCCTCGGCGCCGGGGATCCGGGCGACCGCGGTCAGCAACGGCCGGTAGAACAGCTTCTCGTGCAGCCGGCGCACCTCGCGGCGGTGGTGCTGCCACACCTTGTCGAGCTCGGTGACCGGCTCCTTGGCGAAGCCGAGCGACCGGCCGAGGCGGCGCAGCGCCGCCTCGTCCTCCGGCACCACGTGGGTACGACGGAGCTGGTGGAGCTGGATGCGGTGCTCGAGGGTCCGGAGGAAGGCGTAGGCCTCGTGGAGCGCCTCCCCGTCGGGGCGGCCGACGTAGCCGCCGCGGGTCAGCTCGTGGAGCGCCGACAGCGTCGTCGACGGCCGCAGCCGCTCGTCGGCGCGGCCGTGGACGAGCTGCAGCAGCTGGACAGCGAACTCCACGTCGCGCAGGCCGCCCGGCCCGAGCTTGAGCTGGCGGGCCGCCTCGTGGGCGGGGATGTGGTCCAGGACGCGGCGCCGCATCGCCTGCACGTCCTCGACGAAACCCTCGCGCTCGGCCGCCTTCCACACCAGGTCGTGGACCATGGCGGCGTACTCGCGGCCCAGCGCGGCGTCGCCGGCGACCGGCCGGGCCTTGAGCAGCGCCTGGAACTCCCAGGTCTTTGCCCACCGCTCGTAGTAGCCGCGGTGGCTGGCGAGGGTGCGCACCAGCGGGCCGGCCTTGCCCTCGGGCCGGAGCGCGGCGTCGACCGGCCAGATCGTGCCCTCGGCGGTGTGCTCGGAGCAGGCCTGCATGAGGTGGCCAGCCAGCTGCGACGCGACCTTGAACGCCGCACCCTCGTCGGCGTCACCGGCCGGCTCGAAGACGAAGACGACGTCGACGTCGGAGACGTAGTTGAGCTCGTGGCCCCCGCACTTGCCCATGGCGATGACCGCCAGCCGCGCCGTCGCGGCCGGCTCCCCCACCCGGGCGCGGGCGATGGCCAGCGCCGCCTCGAGGGTGCCGGCGGCGAGGTCGGACAGCTCGGCCGCGACGTCGTCGACGCCGACGTGGTGGGTCAGGTCGCGCGAGGCCAGCCGCAGCAGCAGCCGGCGGTACTCGACGCGCAGCGCATCGAGGGCGTCGGTGCCGCCGGAGCCCGCCACCGGGCACAGGTCGTCGGGCTCGGCACCCACGGCCCGGAGCAGTGCGGCCCGCACCGCGAAGGCGGCCGGCCGGGTGGAGCCGAGGCTCGGGTCGGTCAGCTCGCGCCAGTGGCCGGGGTGGCGCACGAGGTGGTCGGCGAGGGCGACGCTGGCCCCGAGGACGCCCAGCAGCCGCATGGCGGTGCCCTCGTCGTCGGTCAGCGCGGCGAGCAGCGGCGCCGGGTCGTCGAGCGCCTCGACCAGCCGGTCGAGGCCGGCCAGCGCCAGGTCGGGATCGGCGGTGCGGCCGAGCAGCGCCAGCAGCGGGTCGGCGGCGTCGCCGAGCGAGGGCAGCCGCCGGAGCGCCCCGTCGGCGTCGGTGAACCCGAGCCGCAGCAGGTGGCCCTTGCCGGTGGCCGGCCGGGTCATCGGGCCCGGCGCGCGATCTCGGCGAACCGCGAGGCGAGCGGCCGCCAGGCCTCGTCCAGCTCCCCGCGCGCCGTGTCGATCTCCGCCAGGACGGCCTCCTGGTCGATGCCCTTCTCGAGGTGGTCGTCGCGGTCGCCGGCCGCCCACGACCTGACCAGCGGCTCGTCGACCTCGGGGTGGAACTGCACGCCCCAGACCCGCTCGCCGAACCGAGCCGCCTGCAGCTCGCCCTCCGCTGTCGCCGCCAGGACCACCGCCCCCTCGGGCAGCTCGGTCACCACGTCGCTGTTCCACTGGACGCTGCGGCGCCGGCCGGTCACCGCGCTCACCAGGTCGTCGTCCGTGGCCGCGTCGGTCCACCCCACGTCGTACAGGCCGACCTGCTGGCCGGCGGCGTTGCGCTCGGAGCTGCCGCCCAGCGCCACCGCGACGAGCTGGTGGCCCAGGCAGATCCCCAGCGTCGGCAGGCCGATCGCGGCTGCCTCGCGGACCCGCTCCTTGACCGCACCGAGCCACGGCGTGGTGTCGTCGTCATTGGCGCCCATCGAGCCGCCCATCACCAGCAGCGCGTCGTACGCCGCCAGTGCGGGGACCTCCTCGCCGGCCCACGGCCGCGCGACCGCGACGACGGCGCCCGCCTCCTCGAGCCAGGTGCCGAAGTGGGCGGGCGGGCAGGCGGGCTCGTGCTCGACGACCAGCACGACGGGAGCCTTCGGATCGGTCACGGCCGGCCCCTACTTCCCGCCCTGGTCGCCGACGTCCGGAAGCAGCGCCATCAGGAGCAGCAGCACGCCCAGGATCGAGGGCAGCACACCCAGGGCGACCGACGTCAGGAAGAGGCCGAGCACCACCAGCACGGCGCCCGTCAGGACCGACCAGCGCCGGGCCGCGAAGCCCCGCTCGGCCATCGCCCGCAGCCCGTTCGCCGCGCCCGCGACGAGCAGCAGCGACGGCACACCGACCACGAGGGCGTAGCGCGCCGCGTCGCCGGCCACGAGCACGAAGGCCATCAGGGCGGTGAGCACGGCACCGACCACCACCGCGGCCCACAGCAGCACCCGCAGCTGGCGGGCGCGGGCGGGGCTGTAGACGGCGACCTCCTTCATCGTCACCTCAGACGACCGGCAGCATCCGGTCGCGCTCGAAGGCGGAGACCTGGACGCGGTACTCGTCCCACTCGGCGCGCTTGTTGCGCAGGAAGAAGTCGAAGACGTGCTCGCCGAGCGCCTCGGCGAGCAGCTCGCTGGACTCGGCGACGCCGATGGCCTCGTAGAGGCTCTTGGGCAGCGGCTGGATGCCGAGGCTCTTGCGCTCGCGCTCGGTCAGCGACCACATGTCGTCCTCGGCCTCGCGCGGCAGGTCGTAGCCCTCGTCGATGCCCTTCATGCCGGCGGCGAGGATCACCGCGAACGCGAGGTAGGGGTTGCAGGCGGCGTCGAGTGTGCGCAGCTCGATGCGCGTGGACTGGCCCTTGTTGGGCTTGTACATCGGCACCCGCACCATCGCGGAGCGGTTGTTGTGGCCCCAGCAGATGTACGGCGGCGCCTCGCCGCCGCCCTGCAGCCGCTTGTAACTGTTGACCCACTGGTTGGTCACCACGGAGATCTCGCTGGCGTGGTGGAGGATGCCGGCGATGAACTGGCGGCCGGTCTTGGAGAGCTGGTACTCGGCGCCGGCCTCGAAGAACGCGTTGCGGTCGCCCTCGAAGAGCGAGACGTGGGTGTGCATGCCCGAGCCGGGGTGGGTCGTGAAGGGCTTCGGCATGAACGAGGCCCAGATGCCCTGGCTGAGCGCCACCTCCCGGATGACGGTGCGGAAGGTCATGATGTTGTCGGCCGTGGAGAGCGCGTCGGCGTAGCGCAGGTCGATCTCCTGCTGCCCCGGGCCGCCCTCGTGGTGGGAGAACTCCACCGAGATCCCCATCGACTCCAGCATCGTGATCGCCTCACGACGGAAGTCGGCGCCCATCGACTGCGCGGTGTGGTCGAAGAAGCCGCTGCGGTCGACCGGGACCGGCTCCTCCCCCGCCTCCGGGGTGTTCTTGAAGAGGTAGAACTCGATCTCGGGGTGGGTGTAGAAGGTGAAGCCCTTGTCGGCGGCCGCGGCGAGGGTCCGCTTGAGGACGTAGCGCGGGTCGGCGTACGACGGCGACCCGTCGGGCATGACGATGTCGCAGAACATCCGCGCCGTCGACGGCCCCTCACCGCGCCACGGCAGGATCTGGAACGTCGACGGGTCGGGCTTCGCCAGCATGTCGGCCTCGTAGACCCGGGCGAACCCCTCGATCGCGGAGCCGTCGAAGCCGATGCCCTCGGTGAAGGCGCCCTCGAGCTCCGCCGGGGCGACCGCCACCGACTTGAGGAACCCGAGCACGTCGGTGAACCAGAGTCGGACGAACCGGACGTCGCGCTCCTCGAGCGCCCGAAGCACGAAGTCTTCCTGCTTGCCCATGCGGGAAGCCTAGTGGCCGCGGCGCGCCATGACGTCGACCGGCTCGAGCGTCGGGCGGCGCGGCACCAGCCCGTCCCCGGAGGAGGTGCCGGTGAGCCGGCGCCGGACCCACGGCGCGGCGTGCGTCCTGGCCCAGGCGAGGTGGGCGGCCCGCTGCTGGCGCCGGTCCATCTCGGGGAGCGGCTCGAGGCGCGGCTCCTCCAGGTCGTGCGGGACGCCGAGCGTGTCGAGCACGGCGATCGCCATCCGCTGGTGCCCGGCGGTCGACATGTGCAACCGGTCCACGTCCCAGAGCCGCGGGTCGCGGAACTCGCGCAGCCGCCAGTAGTCGACCAGGGTCGCGCCGTGCTCGTCGGCGACCTCGCGCACCAGCTCGTTGTACGTCGCCACCCGGCCGCGCAGGTGACGGAAGACCGGCGCGAAGCCGAGGTCGAAGCCCGTGAAGAGGACGACCCGCGCACCGCTGGCGGCGAGCCGGCCGACTGCCTCGCCGTACCGCGCGACCAGGCCGTCGATGTCGACCTTGGGACGCAGGATGTCGTTGCCGCCGGCGTAGACCGTGACGAGGTCGGGCCGCAGCGCGAGCGCGGGCTCGACCTGCTCTGCCAGCACCTGGTCGAGCTTGCGGCCCCGGATGGCGAGGTTGGCGTAGCGGAAGTCCGCGTCCCGACCGGCGAGGACCTCGGCCACCCGGTCGGCCCAGCCGCGGACGCCGTTGGGGCGGTCCGGCTCGTGGTCCCCCACCCCCTCGGTGAAGGAGTCGCCGAGTGCCACGAAGCGGGTGAAGGTCGGTGACATGCCGCCATTCTCCCGGGACGGCGATCGACACCGACGCGTGGGCAGACTGGGACGCATGGCCACCGACGCTGCCGCCCGCACCCACCAGTCGAGGTCCGGGGCTGCACTGCTGCCGTTCCTGGCCGCGGCCGTCGTCGCGGCCGGCGTCGGCGGCCTGGCGTCGGGCTCGGCCGCGGAGACCTACCGGAACCTCGAGCAGCCGGTCTTCGCGCCACCCGCGTGGCTCTTCGGGCCGGTCTGGACGGTGCTCTACGTGATGATCGCGGTGGCCGGCTGGCTGGTGTGGCGGTCCCACGGCTGGGACCGCGCGCTCACCCTCTGGGCGGTCCAGCTCGTCCTCAACATGGCCTGGACGCCGCTCTTCTTCGGCCTCCGGGAGTACGGCTGGGCCCTCGCGGAGATCGCCGCGCTGTGGGTGGCGATCGCCGCGACGGCGGTGGCCTTCCGTCGCCGCAGCCGGCTGGCGGCCGTGCTCCTGCTGCCGTACCTGGCGTGGGTCACCTTCGCTGCCGCGCTGAACGCCGGCATCTGGTGGCTCAACTGACGTCTGCCACCTTGACGGGGTGTGGCCGGGAGGGTTGCATCCGGGTTTCCCGGGGTACGCCGCGCCCGGACCGCCGATCGAGAGGGAGTGCCCGTGGCCCGCTTCACCGCCACCACCCGCAGCGACGCCGTCGTGGAGGTGGACCGGCAGCGGATCTGGGAGACCCTCACGGACCCCGCCATGCTGCCCCGGCTCACGCCGTACCTCGACCACATCGAGGTGCACGGCGACCACTGGCGCTGGGAGATGAGCCACCTGCCGGTGCTGCACGTCTCGATCGCGCCGTCCTTCACCGAGCGGATGACCTTCGTCGAGGGACGCCGGATCGAGTTCACCCACGACCCGCCTGCCGGCCGGCGCGAGCACGCCGGGGCTGAGGGCCACTACGACCTCGAGGACGTCGAGGGCGGCACGCGGCTACGGATCGAGCTGGAGCTCGGCGTCGACCTGGCGCTGCCCCGGCTCGCCGCGCCGGCCGTCAACCGCGTCATGCAGGCCGTCATCGACGCGATGGGCCACCGCTTCTCCCACAACCTGTTGCGGCACCTCGGCTGAGGCGCGCCGCACCCGGACGCAGCACCGCCCTTCGGGAGCCGGCTCGGCGGCGACTGCGCCGCACCCCAGGCCCGCCACCACCTCCTCCACGAAGCCGAGGTTCATGCCACACACCAGCGCGCGGTGGTCGCCGACGAGCCGGTCGAACGGGCAGTTGCCGAGGGTGAGGCCGACCGCCGGGTCCTCGTCGACGTGCGGCTCGTAGCCGAACGGCGCCAGCGTGTCGGCGACCTGGGCCAGCTCGTCCGCGTCCGGGCCGACGGTGGGCAGGTGCTCGGCGACCGCAACCCGGGCAGCGGCCGCGGCCGCCTCCCGGACCGCCTCGTCCATGGGGACACCGACGAGGGACCGCTCCACGGCGTCGGCGAGCACGTGCGCGGCGAGGTCGTAGCGGCGCTGCGGCAGGCTGACCGCCACCTCGTGGTGGGCGCGGCGGTAGAGCTTGGCCGGGCGGCCGGCGCCGGGTCCGGTGCGGCCGGTGAGCCGTCGGAACTCGGTGACCAGCAGCCCCTCGTCGACGAGCCGGTCGAGGTGGTGCTTCGCCGTGTGGCGGGGGACGTCGACCCCCGTGGCCGCCTGGTCGCGGCTGACCGCGTCGGCCTGCGAGGCGACGAACCGGTAGAGGGCACGGCGTACGGGGTCCGCCAGCGCTCCCAGCCTCGTGACGCGCCGCGAGAAGCTGTCGTCGTTCATGGCTGCTTTTCTAACAGAGACGTTGCTTGTCGAAACAGTCTGACAGGTCTAACGTCAATATCAACCTCTCTTACAAGAGAGCTCCTGAAAGGAACCACGCCATGGCACTCACACACGCCTGGCACGATCTCGTCCACGACTTCCGCGACGAGATGCGCGACCTCGGCTCCATCACCAAGGTGGACGCCGTACGGCAGGCCTACCTGGCCCTGTGGGCCACGTTCCTGGCGGTCCCGCTGCTGTTCGGGCTCGACCGGTTCGTGACCGTGATGAACGCGAGCTGGGAGCCCTACGTCGCCAGCTGGGTCAACGACGTCCTGCCCGGCGGTGCCGGCGGCGCCGTGATCACGTTCGGCATCATCGAGCTGGTGCTCTTCGCCCTGGTGGCCATGATGCCGCGCATCGGCGGGGACCTGCTGGCGCTGTACCTCGTGCTGCAGGCGGTCAACCTGTTCGCGGTCGGCGACATCGCCTGGATCGCGATGGCCACCATCGGCCTGGCGATCTGCTGCCTGGCGATGGCCCGGATGTCGCGCGCCTACCACCACACGGAGGGTTGACGGGGCTGACGGGGGCGGACCTCCGCGGGTGGTCGAGGGTCGTCCCGGTACGTCGCCACACCGGGACGACCCGTCACCGGATGGGCCAGAAGCTCGCGACCAACCTGATGGCGCACGTCCGGGGCCGAGCCCGGGCGGGTGCCCGCTCAGAAACCCGACTGCTCCGGCAGCCCTCGCGAGATCATCGCCTCGCGCCCGGCGCGGTCGGCCACGTGCATCGCGCGCATCAGCCGGGTCAGGCGGGGCACGTCCGGCACCAGTCCGACGCGGACGCAGACACCGGGCGGGTCCGGCACCCGGTCGGTCGGCAGCAGCCAGCGGCTGAGCTCATGGTCGTACGTCGTCGCGTCGGTCGCCGCCTCGGCCACCACGGCCCCCCACCTGGTGCCGAGGTGGTGGTGGGTGACCGCGGCAACGTCGTCCCAGGCGAGCGTGCTGTCGATGCCCGGGCCCCGGAGCTCGATCCGGTCGACCCCCAGACGCAGCTCGGGGCGACGCAGCACCAGCCGCAGCCCCTCGGCCGCGAGCACGAGCAGGAAGAGCGCGATCGCACCGGCGACGACGGCCGCGGCGCGGGGGGCCCGGCTGGCGGCCACCAGGAGGACGGTCGCGAGCAGGCCCGGAACCACGAGCATCGCAGCCGCGCCGGTGCCTCCGATCCGCAACGCCCAGGCGGGCCGGCCGTCGAGGGTGGTGAGCGACCATCCCGGCGCCGCCCGTCGGGCCGCGCCGAGCACCATGAAGCAGGACACGGAGAGCAGGAACGCACCCAGCAGGAGTCCGGTCGCGCGCTGCTCGGGAATGGCGATGCCCGCCCCCAGGATCGCGACGCCGACCACCGTGATGATCACGATTGCGACCCACGCCCCCACGCGTCCGCCCGGCACGTGGTGCATCGGCGCCTCAGAAGATCGAGTCGAAGACATCGCCCACTCCGTCCACGACGCCGCCCACCCGGTCGCCGATCTCATCGAACCTACGCACCGTCGGTGACGTGCTCGAGGCAGGGATGTAGAGGAACGGCGGGTAGTCCCGAGGCAGTTGACGCTCGTTCACGCAGACGATGCTCCCCCACCCGTCCCGCCGGAAACCCCCTAGTCCGCCCGGTCCTCCGGGACGTGGGCCTCGATGTCGGCCAGCCAGGCTGCCGGCCCCGCGTCGGAGGGCATCCGCCAGTCACCGCGCGGCGACATCGTGCCGCCGGCGCTCACCTTCGGGCCGTTGGGCAGCGCCGAGCGCTTGAACTGGCTGGCGAAGAAGCGCTTCACGAAGACGACGAGCCAGCGGCGTACGGTCGCGAGGTCGTAGGCCTGACGCTTCTCGGCCGGGAAGCCCGGTGGCCACTCCCCCGCGTCGGCGTCGCGCCACGCGTGCCAGGCGAGGAAGGCGATCCGGCTCGGGCGCATCCCGTGGCGCAGCACGTGGAAGAGCGTGAAGTCCTGCAGCGCGTAGGGACCCACGACGTCCTCGGTCGCCTGCACCGCCTCGTCCTCCCCCTGCGGCACCAGCTCGGGGGTGATCTCCTGGTCGAGGATCTCCTGCAGCACCTCGTTGGTGTCGGACTCGAACTGCCCGGAGTCGATCACCCAGCGGATGAGGTGCTGGATCAGGGTCTTCGGGACGCCGGAGTTCACGGTGTAGTGCGACATCTGGTCGCCGACGCCGTAGGTGCACCAGCCGAGCGCCAGCTCCGACAGGTCGCCGGTGCCGAGCACGATGCCGCCACGGTGGTTGGCGAGCCGGAAGAGGTAGTCGGTGCGGAGGCCGGCCTGCACGTTCTCGAACGTGACGTCGTAGACCTCCTCGCCCTCGGCGAACGGGTGGCCCATGTCCTCGAGCATCTGCCGTGCGGCGGGCCGGATGTCGATCTCCTCGAAGGTCACGCCCAACGACTTCGACAGCCGCGTCGCGTAGGACTTCGTGGTGTCGCCGGTCGCGAAGCCCGGCATCGTGAAGGCGTGGATGTCGGAGCGGGCGCGCCCGAGCCGGTCCATCGCCTTGGCCGCGACGATCAGCGCGTGCGTGGAGTCGAGGCCGCCGCTGACGCCGATGACGACCTTGGGGTGGCCGATGGCGTGCAGCCGCTGCTCGAGGCCGGAGACCTGGATGTTGTAGGCCTCGTAGCAGTCGAGGGCCAGCCGCTCGGCGTCGTCGGGCACGAACGGGTAGCGGTCGACCTTGCGGCGCAGCCCGATGTCGCCCTTCGGGGGGCGCAGCTCGAACCCGACGGTGCGGAACTCGCGCACCCGGGCGTCGTGGGTGCGGCGGTTGTCGTCGACCGTGCCCTGCCGCAGCCGCTCCTGCCGGATCCGGTCGAGGTCCACGTCGGTGACGGTGCGGACCGCCTGCTCCGGGAACCGCTCGCCCTCGGCGAGCAGCTCGCCGCACTCGTAGACCATCGTCTGGCCGTCCCAGCCCAGGTCCGTCGTCGACTCGCCCTGCCCCGCGGCGGCGTACACGTACGCCGCGCTGCAGCGGGCGCTCGCACTGCGGACCATCAGCCGGCGGTCCTCGGCACGGGCGACCGTGATCGGGCTGCCGGAGAGGTTGGCGAGCACGGTCGCGCCGGCCAGCGCCGCCTCGCTGCTCGGCGGGATCGGCACCCACATGTCCTCACAGACCTCGACGTGGAGCCGCAGGTGCGGCACGTCGGTCGCCTCGAAGACCAGGTCGGGACCCAGCGGCGCCTCCGCACCGGCGACGGTCACGGTGGCGCCGCGGCGGTCGTCGCCCGGCGCGAACCAGCGGCGCTCGTAGAACTCGCGGTAGGTCGGCAGGTAGGACTTGGGGGCCACTCCCAGCACCCGGCCGCCCTGGATGACGACCGCGCAGTTGAGGACCCGGTTGCCGTGGACCAGCGGCGCGCCGACGACGAGGACCGGCCGCAGCTCGGCGGAGGCCTCCACCAGCGTGGCGAGGGCGGCGTCGACGGACTCGAGCAGCACGTCCTGCAGGAACAGGTCGTCGATGGCGTAGCCCGAGAGGCAGAGCTCGGGGAACACCGCGACCGCGACGCCCTCGTCGTGGCAGGCGCGGGCCTGCTCGAGCACCTTCGCCGCGTTCGCCGCCGGGTCGGCGATCGAGAGGGGGATCGTGCACGCCGCCACGCGCGCGAACCCCTGGTCGTAGGCGGAGTAGAAGTCCACGTCGCCACTCTAGGAGGCCCGCCGCTGCGCCTGCAGTCCGGTCGTCGGAGCGGCTGCGGCAAAGGGGGCCTTCGACCTGGTCCAGCACACCCGTCCCTTGTGTCAACATTTCAGGAGGACGAGCGACTCTCGGGCATGACGAATGCCGTCCCGGAGGAGGCGCTCTCCATGCGTGTGGCAGCGCGTGCCGACGGCCGCGACGACCCGGTCCCCGTACCGGGTCGCGCCGAGCTGCTCGACGTGCTGTTCCGACGCCACTACGCCCCTCTGCTCCGTCTGGCCGTCGTCATGCTGGGCGACCGCGAGGCCGCCGAGGACGTGGTGCAGGACGCGTTCGTGTCCCTGCACCGGAACTGGACGCACCTGCGCGACCCCGAGGCGGCCGAGGCGTACCTGCGCTCGACGGTCCTCAACCGGAGTCGGTCGTGGGTACGCCGGCAGGTGACCCAGCGGTCGGCTCGCCCGCTGCGCCTCGTGCCCGAGGGACCGACCAGTCCCGAGGACGCCACGGTCGCCCGCGACGAAGCAGGCTCCGTGGTGGCCGCGATGCGGGCGCTCCCCCGGCGTCAGCGGGACGTGCTCGCCTGTCGCTACGTCCTCGAGCTCTCGGTCGGTGAGACAGCCCAGCTGCTCGGCATCGGCGTGGGGTCGGTCAAGGCCCACACCCACCGTGGACTCCGGGCACTCCAGAAGAGGATCGAGGTGACCCCATGAGCGGGATCGAGGAGAGGCTCGTGCGGGACATCGCGGCTGTCACAGGACGTGTCGTCGTGACCCAGTCGCACCTGCGCGAGGCCCGCGCAGAGGTGGACGAACGCATCGAGCGCGACCACCGGCGAGGACGCCGGCTCGCCCTCGCCACCGGAGCCGCCGCGGCCGTCGCCGTGGCCGTCGGGATCGCCGTCGTGAGCTCCTACGACGGGGCGGACCAGCCCGCCCCCGCCAACCCCGTCCCCTCGCCGGACACCGACCCGCACGCCGACTTCCTCACCGGGGCGGTCCCCACCCCCGAGGTCGTCGAGGGCGTGTGGCGGCTGGACAACGCGGAGGTGCTCCTCCGGTTCCTGCCCGACGGGACGATCTGGATCGACAACGACGGTCGGCTGTACTCGGACGACCGCGCCATCTCCGGCACGTACGGGATCGAGGGAGACCGCATCTCGATCAGCGTGGCCGGCGCCGGCGAGTGCGCGGGCGACGAGATGGCCATTCGTGCCTCCGTCCAGGAGCAGGGACTCATGCACGTCGTGACGGTCGACGCCGGTGCGACCCAGTGCCTCGCGGGGCCCGGCGAGACGTGGGTCCTGGAGCAGGTGCTCCCGACCAAGCCCGGCCTCGCCTCGTTGAACCTCTTCTGGAAGGGCAACAACTGGCCCGCCGTGGAGGAGTCGCAGCTGCCCGGGACCTGGTTCGTCGACGGCGGCGGCTTCCTCGTGACGCTGTCCGGGACGGGCGACTACTCGGTGGCCGACGAGACGGCCGAGGTCGTGGACGCGGGGACCTGGACGCTGGAGGGCCAGCGCCCCGAGCTCACCCTGGTCAGCTCGTCGCAGTCCGAGACGTGTGCGGCCGGGGACCGGCTGGTCCTGGCCGACGCGCGGACCAAGGACGTGAGCAGGCAGAACCTGGCCGTGGACGTCGACCGGGACGACTGCGGCGGCGGCTGGGTGGCCCACAACTGGATCAGGCTCGCCCCCTAGGAGCCGGCCGGGGCGCCGGTGCCCACCCGGGGCGCCGGCGCCCCTGCATGCCCGCCCTGCATGCCCGCCCGGCATGCCCGCCCGGGGCCCCGTCCGTGAGCGGCGCCACAGCGCGGCGTACCGACCCGCGCACTAGCCTGAAGGCGAATCCGTGGACTCCACCAGGGAGCCGCGAGACGACCCCGAAGGAGCTCTCATGAGCACCCACGCCTCCGGTCCGGAGGAGACCGCGCCGTACGGCACGGGAGCGGGCAGCGGCGCCCCCGCCAGCCCGGTGAAGCGGATCCGCACCCACCACCTGCGCGAGATGAAGCAGCGCGGCGAGCGGTTCGCGATGCTCACCGCCTACGAGCAGTACGCCGCGCAGACGTTCGACGAGGCCGGCATCGAGGTGCTGCTCGTCGGTGACTCGGCCAGCAACAACGTCTACGGCAACGACACCTCGCTGCCCGTGACCGTCGACGAGCTGCTCCCGCTGACCCGTGCGGTCTCGCGCTCCGTGAAGCGCGCGCTGGTCGTGGGTGACCTGCCGTTCGGCTCGTACCAGCGCTCCCCCGAGCAGGCCTACGACACGGCCGTGCGCTTCATGAAGGAGGGCGGCGCCCACTGCGTGAAGCTCGAGGGCGGCCGCGAGATGGTGCCGCAGATCGAGCTGCTCACCCGCGGTGGCGTCCCCGTCATGGCGCACATCGGCTTCACCCCGCAGAGCGAGCACGCCCTCGGTGGCTACCGCGTGCAGGGGCGCGGCGAGGCCTCGCAGCGGGTGCTCGACGACGCCAAGGCGGTCGAGGCCGCGGGCGCGTTCGCGGTGGTCATGGAGATGGTGCCCGGCGAGGTGGCCGCGCAGGTCACCCGCGAGCTCACCATCCCCACCATCGGCATCGGCGCCGGCCCCGACTGCGACGGCCAGGTCCTCGTCTGGCAGGACGCCTTCGGCCTGCGCCAGGGGCGGATGCCGCGCTTCGTCCGGCAGTACGCCGACGTCCACGGCGTACTCCTCGACGCCGCCCGCCGCTACGCGGACGACGTGCGCGCCGGCACCTTCCCGGGCTCCGAGCACACCTTCTGACCGGCGCCCGGCCGGGCGGACGTCATACGAACCGTGCGTCATAGCGACCGGTTCGTATGACGTCCGGCCCGGTTGTCAGGCGGAGCGGGTACGCCGGCGCAGCAGCGCGGCGCCGAAGAGCGCCGGGACCACGACCGCGAACGGCAGCAGCGCCTTGTTGGAGCCCGACCTGGCGCGCGGGGCGACGTTCTCCGCCCGCAGCGGCTTCACGGTCCGGTCGGTGAGGCCGTCGAAGTGGTAGACGTCGAAGCCGCGGACCAGGTCGTTGCCGTAGCCGTAGAACGAGCCGTCCCGCTTGATCCGGTCGGTCTTGAAGGACCAGGTGTCGGAGTCGGGCAGCACGTAGTGGCCGACCTCGCGGATGCCGATGCCGTCACCGAACGCGATCGCGGTGGGGCCGCCCTCGGCGGTGGCGAGGCCGGAGATGTCGAGGACCCGGACGCCCTGGGCGTACCAGGCGATCGTCGCCATCTGCTGCTCCGGGTAGATCCGGAGGACGTGCGAGGTGCAGGTCGCGCCGTCCTGGACCTTGGTGACGGGGATGAACCAGGCGCCGACCTTCTCCGGCGACTTCTCCTTGTCGCCGGTGATGTCGTAGACGTGCAGGCCGCCACCGGGGCACTCCGCACTCGCGGCCGCGCCGGCGCGCTCGTCGGTGATCACCAGCAGGTCGCGCTGGGTGCCGTCGGGACGGGTCAGCGTGACCGGGTCCGACTGGTGCACGACGTTGATGCTCGGGTCGATGATCTGGCCGACCTGCTTCGGGTTCTCCGGGTCGGTGGTGTCGAGCACCAGGGTCTGCGACAGTGCGGCGACGTACGCACGGGTGCCGGACTCGTTGAACGTGATGTCGTGGGACTCCGAGCCGAGCGAGGTCGGCACGTACGGCAGCGGGTAGTCCTGGACCCTCTTCGGCGCCTCGGGCTTGGAGACGTCGTAGATCGTCACCGTCGGGCTGGTGCTCGTGGCGAGGTCGGAGTTGGAGTTGTAGAGGTAGCGCCCGCTGGGGTGGATGGTCATGTTGTGCGAGCCCCGCGGCACGGCGAGGTAGCTGACGGTCTGCGGCTGGTCGGGCCGGGTCAGGTCGACGAGGACCGTGCCGGAGGCGCCGGAGTCGAGGTTCAGGTCGCGGCCGCACTGCGAGGCCGCGCCCGCGGCACCGAACGTGCCGTCGGCGGTGTAGCTGGCCAGCACCCGGTCTCCTGCGTTGAAGACCTGGATGTCGCCCTGGCTGATGGCGCAGTCGTAGACCGCGACCTTCTCGGGCTGCCGCGGTCGGGTGATGTCGATGATCTGCATGCCGCCGCGCAGCGTGCCGGCGAGCGCGTACTTCTTCTTGCCCAGCCGCATGAACTCGATGTCCGAGCCGTTCTGGGCCGCGCCGGTGTCGTCGTACTGCAGGTTGGCGACGAAGGACATCCGCTGGCCCTGACCGTCGGTCGCGACCTCGAGGCCGCGGGTGTTGGTCGGCAGGTCACCGCCCCCGTGGGCACCGGCGGGCGCGATACCGACGGTCGAGAGCGCCAGCACCCCCGCCCCGGCTGCTGCCCCGACGAGCGTCCTGCTGAGCTTGCTGGGCCTGGTGCTGCTCGGCCTCGTGGCCATTCACGCCTCCCGAGTGGGTCGGTCCTGGTGTCGCAGCGCACAACGACCGTCCGTGGAAGGGGTTACCGTTCAGCATGCGCGCCCTTCTCGGAGGCCTTGCCCTCGCCCTCGCCGCCCCGCTCGTCCCCGCCGCTCCCGCCCTCGCGTCGCCAGGGACGGCCACCACCTGGTCGGCCCCACCGCAGGTCGCGGCCGCCGCGGAGCGGCCCACCGACCGCGCGGCCATGCCCTCGCTGAAGGTCCGGCGGCCGATGACGGGGCTCACGACCCCCTGGGACGTCCAGCCGCTCGGTGGACGCCGGCTGCTCGTCACCGAGCGCGACTCGGCCCGACTGCTGCTGTGGGAGAAGGGCGAGACCCGCGAGGTGCAGTTCCCGAGCGAGCGGATCTGGACCTCCGGCGAGACCGGGCTGATGTCCCTGGAGGTCGACCCGGCGTTCGCACGCAACGGCCGGTTCTACACGTGCTCGGGCTGGGAGAAGAAGAAGGGCCGTCACGACGTCCGCGTGATCGCCTGGCGGCTCAACGACGCCGGCACCCGCGCGCGACTGGTCGAGCCGCTGGTGGCGGGCTTCCCCACGACAAGCGGCCGCCACGGCGGCTGCCGGCTACTGGTCCTGCGCAACGGCGCCCTGCTCGTCGGCACCGGCGACGCGGCGTCCTCCGCGACCCCCCGCGACCTGAAGTCCCTGGGCGGCAAGACGCTGCGCCTCGACCCCCGCACCGGCAAGCCGTGGCCCACCAACCCGTTCATCGACGCGCGCAACCGCAAGAAGCGCTTCGTGCACACCTTCGGCCACCGCAACATCCAGGGCCTCGCCCAGCGCCGTGACGGCTCGCTGTGGAACGCCGAGCACGGCCCCTCGATCGAGGACGAGGTCAACAAGCTGGTGAACGGCGGCGACTACGGCTGGCAGCCCGGCCCCGGGTACGACGAGAACGTGCCGATGACCGACCACTCCCTCCCCGGCCGGCAGGTCGACGCCCGCTGGAGCTCCGGGCCGACCCCGGCCACCTCCGGGATGGCCTGGGTGAAGGGCAAGCAGTGGGGCCGGCTCAACGGCACGCTCGCCGTCGCCTGCCTGCAGGGCAGCAAGGTGATCTTCATGAAGTTCGACCGGGCCGGGAAGCTCAGGTGGACCCGGGCGCCCAAGGCGCTGCAGCAGGACGGCCGGCTCCGCTCGATCACCAACGCCCGCAACGGCGACCTGCTGCTCACCACCAGCAACGGCGGCGGGGACAAGGTGCTCCGGGTCAGCGCCCGCTGACCCGGAGCGGCCGGACCGACCTGCGGGCTTCAGGCGGTCCAGCCGAGCCAGGCACCGCCGGCGTTCATCGCCACGAACCACAGCACGAACGCGAAGACCGCCAGCCACGGCACCCACGTGGGGTGGCGCGACCACCAGACCGTCGCCACGAACAGCATCAGCATCCAGACCACGAGCAGCACGACCACCGCCCACCACGGGGCGATCAGGCCGCTGGCGGCGTACAGGAAGAAGGCGCACGCCATCCCGCCCATGCCCACGAAGGGCCACGGCGAGACGCGCTCGGGAGTGCGGGTGCCGGTCACGCCTCAGTCCTCGAGGTCGTCGTTCCAGCGGGGGTCGTTCTCCCACTCCTCGTTGCGCTCCTGCGCCTTCTCGAGGGCCCGCTCGGCCTCCTCGCGGGTCTCGTAGGGCCCGAGCCGGTCCACGGGCGGGCACAGCACCTCGTCCTCGACCCGGTGGTGCTTCACGCAATACCAGAACTTGCTCATACCAGCGGAAACTACACTCGGCCGCGTGAATCCCGTTGCAGCCGCCACGATCTCGCCGCGCCGCGAGGTCCCGTCCCACATCGTCCGGCCGGAGTACGTCGACAAGCCCGCGCCCGAGCGCTTCAACGGCAGCGAGGTCAAGGACGCCGAGACGATCGAGAAGATGCGGGTCGCCGGCCGCCTCGCCGCCCAGGCCCGCGAGCTGGTCGGCTCGCACGTCGCGCCCGGGGTGACGACCGACGAGCTGGACCGCATCGGCCACGAGTTCCTCTGCGACCACGGCGCCTACCCCTCCACGCTCGGCTACCGCGGCTTCCCGAAGTCGCTGTGCTCCAGCGTCAACGAGGTGATCTGCCACGGCATCCCGGACAGCCGCCGCATCGAGGACGGCGACATCGTCAACATCGACATCACCGCCTACATCGACGGCGTGCACGGCGACACCAACGCCACCTTCCTCGCCGGCGACGTCGACGAGGAGTCGCGGCTGCTGGTCGAGCGGACCAGGGAGGCCCTGGAGCGCGGCATCAAGGCCGTCAAGCCGGGCCGCCGGGTCAACGTCATCGGCCGGGTCATCGAGTCCTACGCCAAGCGCTTCGGCTACGGCGTCGTCCGCGACTTCACCGGCCACGGCATCGGTACGGCGTTCCACTCCGGGCTGATCATCCCCCACTACGACGAGCCGATGTACGACGACGTGATGGAGGTCGGGATGACCTTCACCATCGAGCCCATGCTCAACCTCGGCACCCACGAGTGGGAGATGTGGGACGACAACTGGACCGTCGTCACCAAGGACCGCCGCCGCAGCGCTCAGTTCGAGCACACCCTCGTGGTGACCGCCACCGGCGCCGAGGTGCTCACCCACCCCTGACCCGGGGGCCAGGGCGCGCTCGGGGCGCCCGTCGCGATCCCCGGCTATCCGGGGATTCGTGGTGTGCGCGTGCGCAACCGCAGCCTGAAGGCCCACCTGGACCTGCGGTTGCGCACAAGTCAGCAGGGCGCGGGCGGCACCCCACGCAGGTCGAGCCCATCGCGACCTACACCAGGTCGTCGAACGACGTCTGGCCCGTCTCCGCGAGCCGGCGCTCGACCCGCAGCACGGCCACCTCGTGGTCGGGGTCGTCGGTCATCGCGGCGGCCAGCCGCAGGTGCGGCAGCGCCTCGCTGAGTCGGCCCTGCCGCTCGAGGCTGCGGCCGAGCGCGTGGCGCGCCCAGTCGTCGTCGGGACGCTCCTCGACGAGCGCGGCGAGCTCCTCCTCGGCCTTCTGCAGCTGCGCGCGCAGCAGGTAGGCCCAGGCCCGCAGCGACCGCAGCCCGGTGTTGTTCGGCTCCCTCTCGAGTGCGGGCTCGAGCACCGCCAGCGCCTCCTGCGGCGCGCGGCGCGACAGCAGGTCGTGGGCGGTGCGGTAGGCGTTCTCGGGTCCCTGGCCGGGGAAGAGGACCGGCGGAGCCTGCAGGTCGGGAAGATCGGGCTCCTCGCTCATGCGCTCCTCCTCAGGACCTCGACTCGTCGTCCCGCCAGCGTACGCGGTCGACGGGTGGCTATCCTGTACGACGCGGATGGGCTGGCCGGGCGACCGCGTGGAGGAGACTCCCCGAGGAAGGTCCGGGCTCCACAGGGCAGGGTGGTGGCTAACAGCCACCCGGGGTGACCCGCGGGAAAGTGCCACAGAGAACAGACCGCCTCACCGGCTCCGGCCGGTGCGGCAAGGGTGAAACGGTGGTGCAAGAGACCACCAGTGCGCCGGGTGACCGGCGCAGCTAGGCAAACCCCACCCGGAGCAAGGTCAAGAAGTCCCGCACCTTCGGGTGCGGGGCGCGCGCACGACTGAGGGCGGCCCGCCCGAGTGCGCGGGTAGATCGCTGGAGGCGGCCGGCAACGGTCGTCGTAGATGGATGGTCGCCCCCGCCGGCGCAAGCCGGCGGGACAGAACCCGGCCTACAGGCCAGCCCGTCCGCCCCACCCTCGCTGGCCTGCAGAAACGCAGTCAGCGGCGGTGTGCGGTCCGCACAGGGTCCGCAAGGGCGGCAGCCTGCGCGGACCCGCCCATCACCGCGTCGATCGCGTCGCGCGTCCGGTCGTCGGAGTCCGGCCACAGGTGGCTATAGGTGTCCAGCGTCTCTGCTGCCGTCGCATGGCCGAGCCGCGCCTGCACGGTCTTGACCGACTCCCCAAAGCGGATCAGCAAGCTGGCGTAGTAGTGGCGCAACCCGTGCAGCCCGCTCCCGACCGGCAGGCCCGCCGCCCTGGCTGCCGGTCGCCACACGTGGCCGAACCTCTGCCGGGTCCACGGGTCGCCGTTGCTCTGCGTGAAAACCAGTCCGTCAGGCCCCGCCGGGTACGCCGCCAAGTGCGCAGCCAGCGCGTCCACCACCACCACCGGCAGCGGGATAGTGCGCACGCTCGCGTCCGTCTTCACCGGGCCGAACTTCGGCGTGTCCTTGGCCATCGTGACCAACTGGCGGTCCACCCTCACCTCGCGGCGCAGCATGTCCAGCCGGTCCACCGTCAGTCCCAGCACCTCTCCCTGCCGCATGCCGGTGCCCGCAGTTATGGTGACGAGCGCCCCCAGCCGGTCAGGCATCGCCTTCCGCAACACGTCTACCTGCTCGGTGGTCGGCGGCACCACTTGCTTCTTCTCCGGCTTCGGCAGCTTCGTGCCCTCGCACGGGTTTGCCATGATCCGGCGATCGCGCACCGCCGCCTTCATGACGGAGGACACGATGCTGTGCACCACGCCGATGGTGGACGGCGAGAGCGCCTTGCGCTTCGACGCCTTGTCCTCGGTGCCGAGGCGCTTCACCCAGGCCTGCACCTCGGAGGGAAGAACCGAGTTGAGAGGCCGGTCCCCCAGCGTCGGGTAGGCATGGCGGCGCAGCATGGTCTCGGTGTGGGCCTGACTGGAGGGCCGGTGGGCCTGCATCTTGCGCCACTGCTCGGCGTAGTCGCGGAACGGCATCCGGCCCGCCTTCGGATCCACGTACTGTCCGGTGACCACGCTGGCCGTCACCTCGTTCAGCCACCGCTGCGCGTCGGCCTTCTTGACGAAGTGGCGGGCATGCTCGCGCCCGGAGGCGTCCCGGTAGCGGGCACGCCACCGCTCGGTGACGACCTGCCTGCCCGCCTTGTCAGTACGGGTTCTGGTGAACCTCGCGATGCTCGCCATCACATCTTTCCTCTCGCGCGATCAACTAGCCGCTCTTCGAAGTAGCTGTGCATCCTCTTGTCGGGAACAAGGGCGCTCCATGCCGCCTCGAGCCATCCGAGTTGCGCTGCCAAGGACGTGTCCTCGATCAGCTCTCGGTGCTTGTCGAGGAACAGCACGCCCTCCCGGACTGCGGCGTAGTGGTCATCCATGGCGTTGTTCATCGCTTCCAGGCTCCTGCTGGCCTCCTCCAGAAGTCGCTCGAACTCCTTGCTCGCCACCTCCTCAGGTGGGCGAGCCAGCGAGGTGAGCGACACGCCGAACACGCGCGAGAGGGCGAAGAACTCGTCCACGGTGATGCGCCGAGGAGGATCGTTCTTCTCGATCTTGTAGAGGGCCGACGGGTTGATGGGACAGCCCGCGCGGGACATGTGAGCCGCCAGGTTCTCGTAGGTCCACCCACGAGCCTCCCGCTCGTACGCGATCCGGCGAGCGAGTACCACCTCACGTCCGATGGGCCGAGTGGGGTTCGGTCTAGGCATCAGGTCTCCTGCCAAAGCGAAATATCCTGTCGCCGTTTTGGCTTGCCACGGCTGCCCAAACCGTACCAGCCTGATTCCTACCCGTACAGCAACCATTCACCGGAAGGAATGGCCCCGTGAACGACAACCTCACCACGGAGGAGTTGGCCGAGTGGCTGCGCACCTCGCCCGAGACCGTGCGCTACTGGCGACACCTCGGCAAGGGACCTCGCGCCTTCAAGGTCGGGCGCCGCGTGCTCTACGCCCGCGCCGACGTTGAGGCCTACGTCGAGCGCGCGAAGTCTGGGCTGGATGCGTCAGCCACCTCGTGACCAGCGCAGCACCACCGCCCGCCGGACCCCCCGGCTAATGGGGAGACAACGAAGCACAACGTGCTGCCCAGAAACACGACGCGGCCCCGCCTGTCAGCTGGGGCCGCGTGCTGCTCCAAGGAAGGAACTTCGCATGCTCAGCGTAACCACCCTCGCCCTCACGGCTCGCCAGCCCGACCGGGTGGGCCAGTCATGACCTGGGTACGAATCTCTGACGACTGGTTTGAGGACGACCGCATCGAGCAGCTCGGCGGCGATGTCGTCGCGGTCCACCTGTCGGCCCTCGCCTACGTCTCACGCCGGCTCAGCGACGGCCAACTCCCGCGCCGCGCCACGCGACACCTCTACCCGGTGGCCGATCTGGATGGAGCCATCTCGACGCTGTTGGAAGCGGGGCTGTGGCAGGGCACGGAGGCGGGCTACCTCATCGTTCCGTGGGCGGACCACGTGCTGCCCGCCGACGAGGTGCAGAAGATGCGCGAGCAGAACAGGATCAGGCAGGAGCGGTTCCGACGCCATCAGAACAACGATCACTCGCTTTGCGAGAGGTGCTGGTACATCCAGGCGCGACGTGGCGGCCGCG
Source organism: Nocardioides sp. GCM10027114 (assembly GCF_042659625.1). Lineage (NCBI taxonomy): Bacteria > Bacillati > Actinomycetota > Actinomycetes > Propionibacteriales > Nocardioidaceae > Nocardioides > Nocardioides sp. GCM10027114. Next base: position 245,936 of record NZ_JBHSSS010000019.1, on the reverse strand, counting down.
GTAACGCCGTTACCGACGGCGTGAGTAACACGCCCCCGACCCGACCCGACCCGACCCGTAGCGATAGCGGAGGGACGGGGAGGGCGGCGGGCGCGGCAGCCTCCGCTACCGCTCCGGCTGCTCGCCGCCCGCAGCGGACTGAGGACGGGTGGCTCGTCGAGATCGACTCGAGCGTCCTCACCAGCCTTCCCTTCGACGGAGGCGGGGCTGCCTGTCCCCACCGCGAGTCGGGCTGGACATGGACCAAAGACGACACTTTGGCCTGCGAGCGATGCGACCAGGCGGCGCGGCACGACCCTGGCAACAACTTCCACGCGCCCCAGTGGCACGCCGCCAGGCACCTCGCGATGGGCCGGCCCGGATCCCGGCCGTACTTGAACGCGGCCCCCGACGAGGTGTGGAAGGGACTCCACGCCGCCGACCCGAAGGGTGTGACGATCGCGCTCGACCTGGCTTCCGTGATCTTCCAGCGATTCGGCCCGATCACGGAAGAGCCCGACAACGTGAACGCCCTGGCCGACGACATCTACCGCCGGAACATCAATTCGGCCGCCCACGCCGACGCGTGGGCCGCCTACGAGCACGAGCAGCAGCAGACCGACGACGCGGAGGAGAACTACTGATGTACCTGTCGAACGAACTCAACCGGATGCGGCAGCAGACCGCCCCCCACGATGCCGACCGGCTGGCCGCGTTGGACAAGCTGCACGCGCTGAGCATCCTGCCGGGCCATCAGGCCGGCGACCTGTGGGGCGCACTGAATGACGCGGAGCGCGACGCCGTAGCCGACTTCCTCGAAGACGACGCGTGCCCGTGGACCGAGGACGAGGGCTCTTGCGACGGCGAGGGCTGGTGAGCGAGCACGTGGCCTACGCCAACCTGCGCCCCCTCGACCATGCCCGTGCCGGACGGCTGCTGCTCGGCTGGCTGCGCGGCGACCGGCTCGCCATCCACCACGCCCTCACCGACGCCATGCACGACCCGGTGGGCACGCCGGGCCTCGTGTTTGCCCTGACCACCATCAGCGCCGACCTGGCGCTCCACGTGGCCCCCGACGACGCCGAGCAGCAGATCGAGGCCGCGCTGCTCCGCATCGCCAGCGACCACCCTGACGGTGGTGACGCGGCATGACTAGCCAGCAGCGCCCCAGGCCCAGCGACTGGCAGTGGGACGACAGCCAGTGGAGCGACAGACCCGCCGCGCCCACCAGCCCCGACCGGGTGCCGGACCCCGACGACGACCGCCCCGGCTGGCTGCGCCGCCTGCTGCGCTGGGCTGAGCGCCCGACCTAGTGCGGCTGCAGAAGGGTGCGAAGCTGGTCGGGTGTAAGCCACGGCGTGGATCGATGGATCATTCTGTGGCAGTTCGCGCACAACAGCGCCAGGTCGTGCAGTCGAGTCTGTCTCTGACCCGAGGCATGTAGGGGCAGCACGTGGTGCACCTCGATGTAGTCCTGCCCCAGCTCCCCGTAGCTGGCCGCGAAGTCGAACGTGCACACCTCGCACGCCACGGGTAGACCGTCGGCCTTCACCTTCGCGATCTTGGCGCGCCGGAGTTTCGGGCTGCGTTCCCTTCGCAGGTGCTTTGCCACGAGCAGGCGACCCTCGTCGGCGCTGATCTCCTCCGCGTCGATCTCCTCGTTGGGAATCGAGGCGACCTCGCCCTCCAAGATGGTGGACCGGATCGCGTCGGCGACGGCGCGCATGCGTGCCGGGTCCTTGACGAACTCGCCCAGCACCTGGGCGTCGTATCGACCGCCCTTGGTCGGCGCTCCCTCGTACTCCTCGTGCTGCGTGGCGATGTCGAAGGTCTTGCGCTGCACACTCGAAGGGCTGCGAAAGTTGTCCTCGCGTTCCGCGACGGGATGGATCGGCGCTGCGCGGAGCAGGCCGGACAGTTCGATGACCGGCTCGTGATGCGCACGCAGCCCCTTGAAGTCGTTGCGCGCCACCAAGTCGGCGGCGAGCACCACTTCGTCGTAGGTCCAGTCGAAATGCACCTCGGCACTCTAGGCACGACATGCAGGATCAGGTGGTCGAATCCCCAGGGTTACCCTCAGCCCCTCGCTCCGAATCGCCGTGTTGTTGGCCCTTCTTGACCAGGCCTGACCCAAACCAGTGGACGAGGATCACGGATAGGGAAACCGCAGCCTCGGCCTCGATTCGCGAGACATCGCGAATCGTCCCGTCGCGCTCCGCGTGTCGCTGCTGGCCATGCCACAACGTCTTCAGCATGTCGAGCAATGTTTGACAGGAGGCGATCTCCTTCGAATCCAAGCCACCGACCGACCACCGAGAGACCGTCTCGCGCACGTGTGCCAGTGCCGTCCCTAGCGAAGCCCGCGGAGAATCCGGAACGGTCATGGGAATGACGAGGGACTCGACCGCCAGGACCGCATCGCGGTAGGCCAGGTCATAGTTCGGCTCGCGGCGGTAGCAGTAAGACCAGGCGGACTTGATCTTTCGGGCTGCGTCGGTTTGTGGGGCCGTAGCTGCCTCGACAAGTTCCGTGGTGGCTTCTCCAACCCGGCGGATCAGGAGCCAGCCGTCAGCCGACTGGTCAACCCTCCACGCCGACCCACCGTCGGTCAGGAGCCGGTCGAGCGTCCGTGCCGCCTCCACGTGGTGACGGACGGTCACCTGGTCATCAGCCGACAGAGCAATCGCGCCTTGTTCTTGAGAGTCAGCGAGGAGCGCGTCCAAGAGCGTCAGTCGCGAGTTGTCATCACCCCCCTTCCAATAACGGTCCAGCACCTTCTGCGGAGTCGCGTGCTGCTGCCCCAAGGGACGGTCGCGGTCGGTAGTGAGGGGGGTTCGGAGTCGACGCTCGAGCCGACCGATGATCTCTGGACCGCCTACGGCCGCTCGATCCATGAGCCATCGCCAGAGGGAACCTTCCAACCAGGTCGGCACGCCCTCGTGCAAGACGTCGAAATCGGACCGCTCGTTCGAATCGCGAGTGAATAGCGGTCGCCAGTCATTGGTCACGGGCGACACGCTAACTGCGGCCTCCGACCTCAAGCGGCAATGTTGAGCTGAGGGGGCGTGGCAATCACGGGCGCGCTCATCCAGGCCACCAGGCAGGTAGCGGCGCGTGGAGCCGCGCGGGTATGCCGTCCTGTGTTCACATGTTCACAAAGTGGCTCAGCCGTGAAACTCCTCCCACCCAGCAGGAGTCATGCGGGACATCCTGTCACCGCGCGAGGTTCCTGACCGGTCCATGCGCGGCATGTGGCTGCTTTTGCGCCTGTGGGCGTGGGAGTGCTTGTAGGCCAGGCGGTCGCTTCTGAATTCGCCCAAGTACGTCCCCTCGGGATTGAAGACCATGCCGTCCACGATGCGCCCGACATAGCGGCCGTTGCGGTCCCAGACTCGATCGCCATCAACTCTGAAGGGACGTCCACCCAAGCTGTAAACGATGTCCATGGGCCGACCGTAGGCGTTGCCGCCGACACGCAGTCCGGGCGGTGCTGTACACAGCATCTTCTAATGTAAAGTCGAGGCGTCGATGGTGAAGTCGTAGGTGAAGGTCGATGAACCCCTCGGGGTGAAGGCCGACGAACCGGACGCGACGACGAACTTGAGGCCAGAGGCCAGCCGGCGAGGTCCGCTGTGTCACAGCCAGCCCCGGTCCGCCACTGCTCCCACCCGTACCTCTGCGCCGTTTCGGCGCGCACAGGAGCAGATCGACATGGACAACCGCAAGACCCTCCTCGCCACCGCCAAGGCCACCATGGACCGGGCAAAGAACGCCGGTCGCGCGCTCACGCCCGACGAGCGCGTCAGCGTCCGTGACGCCCTCGATGAGGTGGACCGGATCAGCGCCGACCTGAAGAGCGCCGCCACTCAGAAGCGGATCGCCGAGGACCAGGAGATGCACCGCCAGGTCTCCAAGGCCCTCGGCGGTGTCACCGACCAGCCCGCCACCCCCGGCCCCTTCGGGCACCTGTCCTTCCGCGGTCTGGCCGGGCAGGTCGCCGCCAAGGGCAAGCAGAGCCACCAGCTCGGCACGAAGGCGCTGATCCCCGCCGGGACCGTCGTCGGCTCCACCAGCGTCATCACCGACCCGGTGCCCATCGGCAAGCCCATCCCCTCCCTGCTGGCCGCGCTGCCCGCCCGCACCATCACCGGCGGCGCGGAGTTCTCCTACCTCCGCCAGAGCCAGCGGACCAACAATGCCGCCCCGGTCGCGCCCGGCACCGAGAAGCCCGTCAGCAGCTACGGCCTCACCGAGGTCAAGGACGACCTGCGCGTCGTGGCCCACCTGAGCGAGGAGATTCCCCGCTACTGGCTGGAGGACGACGCCAAGCTGCAGCAGTTCCTCGACTCCGAACTGCGCTACGGCCTCGCCACCGCACTGGAGGAGCAGATCGTCTCCGGTGACGGCGTGGACCCCAACATGCGGGGCCTGGCCAACACCAGCGGCATCGTGTCGCAGGCGTTCAACACCGACCCGATCCGCACCGCCCGGTCCGCGATCAGCGCCCTGATGGCGCTGGGCGCGACCAACGAGGGCGGGGAGCCGTTCTTCGTGTTCGGCATCGCGGACTGGGAGGCCATCGAGACCGCCAGCCTGACCAGCGGCGAGTACGTGATGGCCCGGCAGGGTGCCCCCGTGAACGCCGCCGAGCGGCGGCTCTGGGGCCAGCGCGTCGTCCTCGCCCCCGGCGTGGACGCGGGCACCGGCTGGCTGGTGGACCCCGCCGCCGTCGAGGTCGTCACCGACGGGCAGGTGCGCGTGGAGTGGAACAGCGCCACCGGGTTCAGCCGCAACACCGTGATCGCCCGGTGTGAGACGCGGGTGAACCTGGCGGTCAAGCGCCCGGCGGGCATCGCGCGGCTGGACCTCACCGCCGCGTAGTCCCACAGACTCGCGGCACGGCACGCTTCGCTGCCTGCGTCTCCGGCGTGCCGTGCCGCGACCAGCGACCCTCGTGCTTGCCCGCTGCTGGTCGGGCGTCGTCCGAGCACGGGGGTCGTGCTTGTTGTCTTGGACAGCCTCGCCGGAGGGCCATTGTCGGCGGTCGGTGGCATGGTGTCGCTACAGTGAATGACAACGGGGACACGGGAGGAAGCCATGAACGTCATCGCCCAACTGATTGAGCGAGACACCGAGGTGCTGGACGCTGTTCGCGCCACGCTCGCCCGCTGCGGCTACTCCTATCCAGAACTCGAGGAGCAGTCTCGAACCGACACGTTCGAGACTCCGCAAGCGCGTCTCGCGTGGAGCGCCATTCAGGGCCTGAGGCCCTGAGCCTCACTTGATCCAGCGTGGAACTCCACGGACTTAGGGCAGAGGCGCAATCGTTCGCCGATCGCCTGTCGGAGTTGTTCAATGGCACGGTCTGTAACGGCCCGCCGATCGCTGCGGTGGCATGGACCTCGAAGGAGACGGGCCATCGCGCCGTGGTCGGCTACGGCGTCGGAAAACAGATCCTGTCAGCAAGTCCCCTGCCGCTAGCCAACTGCCGGTCCAAGGTGCCCTTGTACGCGGTCATGTCATACACGCTCGTTCCGGACGACTACGGCGAATTCGCGATGGTCCTGAGTTCGACGTTGGGACTGTGTCTCGACGCTGATGGCAAACAGGGCCTGTTCCATGCGGATTACGAGCGCAACAAGGGGGCGGGATACCCGGAAGCCCACCTTCAGGTCTATGCAACCTCGCCGAGTTGGGAATCGGTGTTGCAGGACAGTCCCGATCCCCGGCCTCTCAACAAGCTGCACCTTCCCTCGGGAGGTCGAAGGTATAGGCCCACTGCCGAGGATCTGATCGATTTCCTTGTGGCCGAGCGGCTCGTTGAACCGCGTGCCGGGTGGGAGGCCGTGGTCCAGCGGCATCGCGATGACTTCGAAGAGCGGCAACTCCGGGCTGCTGTCCGCCACCGCCCCGAGGTCGCGCGGGATGCGCTCGAGAGGTACGGGCAGGAGTAGCAGGCTGGTGACGTAGCGGCCTGGGGCGGCCAGTTGCCTCACTTGTGGTCCGCAGGCGGTCCGCAAGATTCCCAACAACGACCATCGCCGCTCAACGGCTAGAGTTGCGTTTTCGCAGGTCAGGGCGCGTTTACCAACGTTGGCCACCGCAGCCCGATCACGCGGGGCCATCACCCGGCCTACAGGCCAGCCCGTCCGCACCCATCGGGAGGCCGGCTCCCGAACGTCACGCCCCCGCGCTCAGCCGCGCAGCACCTTCTCCATGGCCTTGCCCCTGGCGAGCTCGTCGACGAGCTTGTCGAGGTAGCGGATCTGCCGCATCAGCGGGTCCTCTACGTCCTCGACGCGGACGCCGCACACCACCCCGGTGATCAGCGAGGCGTGGGGGTTGAGCGTGGCGTCGTCGAAGAACTCCTCGAACGTCGTGCCGTCGTCGAGGTGGCGCTGCAGGGAGGCGTCGTCGAAGCCGGTCAGCCAGTGGATCACCTCGTCGACCTCCGCCTTCGACCGGCCCTTCCGCTCCGCCTTCGTCACGTAGTGCGGATAGACCGAGGCGAAGCTCGTCGTGAAGATCCGGTGCATACGGGCATCGTAGGTCGGCGGTCACCCCACGACCCGGCTACGGCAGCCTCGACGGCACCGTCGTGCCACGGACGCCCGGCGGCGCGGGCAGCCGGCGACGCTGCGCGTACGCGGCGTACAGGTCGTGGAAGAGCTCGGCCATGAAGTCCGGCAGTGTGCGGGCCTCGTAGGCCGCACGAACGTAGGCGTCCGGGACGAGGTAGGAGAGCGTGTCTCCGCGAAGGGTCAGGCGCTCACGGTCCCGCTCACTGAACTCGACGACCACGAGGAGGTCGGGGTCGACGTGCTCGTCGAGCCAGGCGGCCCAGTCGTCGCGCGCGCAGATCGCCGTCCACACCCGGCCCTGCACGCTCCCGGCACAGGTGTTGTGCTCGCCCAGCCACACGACGCTGATGTCCGGCTGACGCGACACGGCTCAGCCCCACTCGCACGCGACGCCGTCGCCGTCGCCGTCCAGCCGGTGCGGGTCGCTCCCGGTGACCGTGACGGGACCGTTGACGTCGGCGCAGTCCAGGTCCGGCGGGAACGCCGGCACGCACGGCGCGTAGCCCGGAGCACAGCCCGCGCCCACCGAGTCGCCCGTCGACCCGCGACCACCCCGCGTGGCCGGCTGGGCGGCCCTGACGGGACAGAGAGGCTTCGAGCGCTTGTCGGCGGCGACGTACCGCGGCTCGCGCGGGTGGAAGCCGTAGCCGTCGCGGGAGTCGTAGCGCGCGATGGCGAGGCCCTCCTTGATGAGCCGCAGACCCACGTCGACCGCGCCGACGTCGATGTACCGCAGCAGGCGGCCGTAGTGGTCGCGGTCCTCGTCGGACCTGGTGAGGCGCACCTGCTTGCCGAGGACCAGGGCCGCCATCCGCTGGGAGGCCCGGTCGAAGCCGCACTCGCCGACCTCGGGGGTGTCGATGCCCACGATCCGTACGGTCTCGCCGTTGCCGAGCTCGACGGTGTCGCCGTCGACGACCCGGACCACCACCGCCGTCGTACCGCGGCGCGTCTTGCCCCCGGACCCGGCGCTGCCGCCGCCCCCGCCGGCACCGTCGCTGCCGCCCCGGTCTCCCCGACGGCCGCCGTCACGCGACTGCCCGTCGTCGCCCTTGTGGTCCTTCGCCCGCGGCTTCGACTTCTCGCCGGCCGGGCCGTCGGAGACCTCGCCGGTCGACGGCGGGTCCGAGGCGTCCGACGCGGTGCTCGGCGCCGCGAGCTCGCACGCACCCAGGGTCAGCACCAGCAGCGCGGCCCAGACGGCGGCGCCCACCGGCTTCCGGGCGCCTCGTCCCAGCGTCATCCCCCATCCCCCTCCCCCACCTGAACCTCAGGCCGAGGGTAGGGCGCGGCTCGCCGCGCCGACCGCCGATCCGGCGGGAATGGCTCTCCCGGGTCATCACCTCGGTGACCAGGAGGCCAGGGTCAGGGGGCCAGCCGGAACTCCACCTGCCGGTCGTCGATGGAAGCCCTCGCCAGGGTCACCGTCACCTCGGCGCCGAGCGGGAGCTCGGAGTCCGCCTCGACCGGGGCCTCGACGCCGTCCTCGCGCAGCGTGACCGTGCCGCGCCGCGGGTCCTTGTCCACGTCGACGACGACCGCCTCGAAGCGCTCGCCCTCCCGGCCGTGCAGCACCCCCGCCTCGACGAGGTCGAGGATCGCCTTCTCGTAGCGGCGGGCCCGCTGTGCGGACGCGGCCAGCGTGCCGGGCAGGTCGCCGAGCCGGGCCAGCACCCAGTCCGGCACCTCGGTGCCGGCGCAGAGGGCCAGGCAGACCTCGCCGGCGTACCGGTCCCCCAGCCGCCGCAGCGGCGCGGTGACGTGGGCGTACTCCGAGGCCAGCGCGGCGTGCTGCGGCTCGGCCGGCACCTCGCCGTCGAAGCCGACGTACCCGCTGCCGCGGAGCAGCCGCGTCGAGGCCACGATCATCGCGGCGTGCCGCCCGTCGTCGGGGTCGAGCGAGCGGATGAAGTCGGGGTAGAGCTGCTCGGCCGGCCACTCGATGCCGAGCGCCCGCGCGGTGCGGTGCAGCCGCTGCACGTCGTGGGGGTCGGGGGCCGGCAGCGTGCGCAGCAGCCCGACCCGGGCGTAGACCATCAGCGAGGCCGCGGCGAAGCCGGTCAGCAGCGAGATCTGGGCGTTCCACCGCTCGACGGGGAGCAGGTGCCGGAAGCCGAGGTGCCAGTGGTCGCCGTCGACGTCGACCTCCTGCTCGGGCAGCGGCAGCGACACCCCGCCGCGCGCGGCCTCGCGGGCGAGGCGCAGCTCTCCGACCTCGCGGAGCAGCCGCAGCGACTCGGGCCCGTCGCCCTCGTGGATGGCGCGCTGCGCGGCCTCGTAGTCGAGCTGGGCGGTCGAGCGGACGAGCGCCCGCTCGACGTGCACGTCGGTGCCCTCGCCGGTCTCGTCGACCCGCATGGTCCACAGCAGCGCCGGCCGCACCCGGTCCGGCAGCAGCGAGGCGCCGTCCTCGGACAGCGCCCGCGGGTGCAGCGGCACGGTCGAGTCCGCGCCGTAGAGCGTCTCCCCGCGCCGGTGCGACTCCTCGTCGACCGGGTCGCCGGGTGTGACGAAGGCGGCGACGTCGGCGATCGCGTAGTGCACGACGTACCCGGCGCCGTCGCGCTCGAGGTGCAGCGCCTGGTCGAGGTCCATGGACCCGGGCGGGTCGATGGTGACGAATGGCAGCTCGGTGCGGTCGAGGTCCGGCAGCCGCGGCGCAGCGGCCGCCTTCGCGGCCGCCTGCTCGACCTCCGGCGGGAACACCGGCGTGACCTCGAGCTCCTCCTGGATCCGCGCCACCCCCTCGCGCAGGCGTGCGGCGGCCACGCCCTCGCCGTCGCGCCGGACTCGGACCACTCGCTGGGTCGTCATGGCCAGCACACTAGCGTTGGCGCGTGCTGATCCTGCTGCCTCCGAGCGAGGGCAAGGCCACGCCCCGGCGCGGCCGGCCGCTCGACCTCGACACCCTCGCGTTCCCGTCGCTCACCGATGCCCGCTGCCGCGTCCTCGACGCCCTCGTCGACCTCTGCAGCTCGGACGCCGCCGGAGCCGCCGCGACCCTGGGCCTCGGTTCCACCCAGCAGGACCTCGTCGCCGCCAACGCCGTGCTCCCCGAGGCGCCGACCGCCCGCGCGGACGCGATCTACACCGGAGTCCTGTACGACGCCCTCGACGCCGGCAGCCTCTCCCCCGCCGCCCGCCGCCGCGCGGCGACCCGGGTCGCGGTGACCTCAGCGCTGTTCGGCGTGGTGCGCCCGGCCGACCGGATCCCGGCCTACCGACTGTCCGGCGACGCCGCCCTGCCCGGCCTCGGCCCGGTCGCCGGCGTCTGGCGCGACGCGCTCGGCCCCGCGGTCGAGGACGCGCTCGGCGGCGGCCTGCTGGTCGACCTCCGCTCGACGGCGTACGCCGCGTTCTGGAAGCCGCCGGCGACGCTGGCGCCGCGGGTGGCCACCGTCCGGGTGCTGCACGAGTCCGGCGGCACCCGCAAGGTGGTCAGCCACTTCAACAAGGCGACCAAGGGCCGGATCGTGCGTGCCCTGCTCGAGGACGGCGCAAACCCGCGCACCCCCGCCGCGCTCGCGGACGCGCTGTGCGACCTCGGCTGGAAGGTCGAGGAGGACGCCTCCGGCAAGGCAAGCACCCGCCTCGACGTCGTCGTCAGCGACCTGTAGCGACCTCCCGCACATCAGCCGCCGGCCGCAGGGCCGCCAGCTTGTCGAGGGTCTCCACGACGATCGTCGCGAGCTCCCAGCGCTGCGACTCCGGCTGCGCCCGGTAGATCTGCTCGTAGGAGATCGCCTGGAAGACGTGCTCGACGACCTCGCTCGCGCGCCAGGCCCCGTCGAGGTCGACGTCGGGGAAGGCCGCGCGCCATGGCTCGGCCCACGCCTCCAGCACCTCCCGCTCCACGGCCCGCGCAGCGTCGCCCTCCACCTTCAGGTAGTCCACGGCGCTCTCGGCGAGGTGCCGGACGTCGAGCATCGGGTGGCTGAGGCAGGCGTCGGTCCAGTCGAAGAACAGCGGGCCGTCCCCGGTCCAGGCGACGTTGCCGAGGTGCAGGTCACCGTGGGTCAGCACGTCCGGGAGCCCGAAGGCCCACAGCGCCTCGACCGAATCGACCAGCCACTCCTCCATCCCGAGCGCTCCGGCGCGCTGCGCCTCGGTCATGTACTGCTGCTCGACGGTCTCCCGGACCACGGTGCGGATCCACGCGGCCGTGGCGTCGCGACCACGGTCGGGAGCCCCGGCCGCTCGCAGCGCGTCGTGGGCGCCGAGGGTGCCGAGGGTGCCGAGGGTGCCGAGCTGCAGCTCGGCCAGCGCGCGGGCGATCGCGGGCGCCTGCGGCCCGTGGCTCTCGTCGTCGGCGTTGGGGATCGGCTCCATCAGCAGCCATGCGCGGTCCCCGTCGACCGCGAGCACCCGCGGCGCGACGTCGGGCGCCAACCTGCGGATCGCCTCGGTCAGCGCCGGCTCGGAGTGGAACCCGTCGCACGTGGCCTTGAACCACACCTCGTGCTTCTCCCCGCCGCGGAGCACCGGGTAGCGCAGCACCGCCGAGAGGCTCCAGACCTTGACGACCTCGGCCGGCCCGTCGTGCTCGAGACCCAGGCCCGGCAGCTGCTCGTCGACCCAGGCGTCGACCGCCTGCCGCCAGCCGGGCAGGAACCAGGCGGCGCGTCCGTCCCGGGGCGGCCCGTCCCGGCGCTCCGCGAGCGCCCGCCGGATGCCGTCGCACGACCCGTCGGACAGGCCGAGCTCGTCCAGCGCCGTGAGCGGGTGCCACCCGGCCCCCTCGAGGTGCGAGGTGTCGCCGAGGAGCAGGTTGGTGACGGTGCCGTCGTCCTCGCGCCACGGCGGAGCTCCGATGAAGGCGGCGGGGGCCGCGACCGCGGCGACGAGGTCGCGGTGGTCGGGCCAGCGGCCGGGGAACCGCGGCAGCCGCGGTCCGTCAGGGGTCGGGACGACGAGCACGCGCCCGCCGGGCTCGTCGACGAGCGCGATCTGGTGGTGACGGGACAGCACGGCCCGGTGTCTACCAGCGCGGAGCGCCCGTCAGCACCTCATTTCCGGGCGGCAGCGCGTTGAACAGCCGCATCGACGCGCGCGGCCCGCGCCCGTCCGGGCCCGCCGTGTAGAACGACAGCACCGACACCGACGCCGGGCTCAGCTCCATCCGGAACACCGCCTCCAGCGGCGCCTCCACCGCGTGCGCCACGAGCGTCTTGATCGGCGTCACGTGGCTCACCACCACGACCGTGCGGCCGGCGTGGGTCTCGAGCACCCGCTCCAGGCCGGCGAGCACCCTCTCCTCGACGGCGCGGAACGACTCGCCGTCGCCGCCGGGGGCCTGGTCGAGGGAGCCCAGCCAGGCGTCGAGCGCCTCCGGATGGCGCTGGGCCACCTCGTCGAAGGTGAGCCCGTCCCACTCGCCGAACTCCATCTCGGCGAAGCCCGGCTCGACGGCGACGTCGAGGCCGAGGCGATCGGCGAGGATCTCCGCCGACTCGAGGGTGCGGCGTACGGGCGAGGCGACGACGGCTGCGACCTCGCCGGCCAGCGGCGCCAGCCAGTCGGCAGTGGCGCGCACCTGGTCGCGGCCCTCGTCGCTCAGGCCGGGGTTGGCGCTGGCCAGGCCGCCCGAGAACCGCTTCTCGACCGTGTGGTTGGTGACGCCGTGGCGCACCAGCACCAGCGTCGTCGGCGGCCCGCCGGGCGGCGACCAGCCGCGAGCCGGGGCGCCCCGCATGTCGGTGTCGGGGTCCTCGATCTCCTCGATCAGCGACTCGGGCTCGGTCTCGGCGAGCGGGCCGCGGGCGGTCACCCCGTCCCGCTTGCCGTCGAGCGCCTCGTTGGCCAGCCGGTCGGCGTGGGCGTTCTGGTCGCGCGGCACCCAGGTGTACGTCGTCCCGGCCGGCGCGAGCCGGGTGGCCTCCATGGCCAGCGGCCGCATGTCGGGGTGCTTGATCTTCCAGCGGCCCGACATCTGCTCGACCACGAGCTTGGAGTCCATCCGGACCTCGACCTCGGCGCCGGGCGCGAACTCCTCGACCAGCTTCAGCCCGGCGATCAGGCCGCTGTACTCGGCGACGTTGTTGGTGGCGACACCGATCGTCGAGCCGTCCTCGGCGATGACCTCGCCGGTGTCGGCGTCCTTGAGCACCGCGCCGTACGCCGCGGGGCCGGGGTTGCCGCGCGACCCGCCGTCGGCCTCGATGACGACTCGACGCGGGGTGTCGCCCTCGCTCACAGCCCGGACTCGGGGGTGCGGACCAGGATCCGCTGGCACTCCTCGCAGCGGATCACCTCGTCGCTCGGCGCCTTGCGGATCACGGCGAGCTCGGCGGCGTCGATGGTCAGCCGGCAGCCGCCGCACTCGCGGGCGCGCAGCGCGGCCGCGCCGACCCCGCTCTTCTGCTCGCGGATCCGCTCGTAGAGCTTCACCAGGTCCTCGGGCAGGTCCGCTGCGGCGGGCTCGCGGTCGCGGGCGACGGCCTCGAGGTCGGCGTCGATCGCGGCGACCTTCTCGTCGCGGGCGGTCGTCAGCGCGGCGAGCCGCTCGTCGGCGGCCCGGACCTGCTCGGCCAGCGAGTCGAGGGTCTTCTGGGCGTCCTCGAGCCGGGCCATCACCTCGAGCTCGTCGTCCTCGAGAGAGGTGATGCGGCGCTCCAGGGAGACGAGCTCGCTCTGGAGCCGCTCGAGGTCCTTCGGGCTGGTGACCAGGCCCTTGTCCATCCGGTCGCGGTCACGCGTGCGACGCGCCTTGACCTGCTCGACGTCGGCGTCGACCTTCTGCTGCTCCGTCGTCAGGTCGTCGACCGCGATCTGCGCGTCGCGGACCTGGTCGACCAGCGCCAGCCGCTTGGTCGACAGCTCGGCGATCTCCGCCAGCTCGGGCAGGTTCGCCTTCTGGTGCCTCAGCTGGGCGGCCCGGGAGTCGAGCTCCTGGACGTCGAGCAGCTTCAGTTGGGCGGACGGGTCGGCTTTCAGCGTCGGCTCCTTGCTAGAGGCGGAAGTGCCAGGGATCGGTGCACAGAGTGCTCACGCGGGTCTCCACCGTATCGCCCACCGCCTCCGCCACCTTCGCCCGGACCACCGGCAGCCACGTCCACTCCGCGGCCCAGTGCGCCACGTCGACGAGCGCCGGCCCGCCGTCCCCGTGGAAGCGGGCCTTCTCGAGGAACTCCGCGGCGGGGTGGTGCCGCAGGTCGCTGGTGACGTAGACGTCGGCCCCGGAGGCCAGGACGTCGTCGAGCATGAAGTCCCCCGCCCCGCCGCAGACCGCCACCCGGCGGACCTCCCGCTCGGGGTCGCCGGCCACCCGGACGCCGTGCGCGGTGGCCGGCAGCGCGGCGGCGACGCGGTCGGCGAACGCCCGCAGCGACTGCGGCTCGACCGACCCGATCCGCCCGGCACCGGTGGGGGCGGGACCGGACTGGCCGGTCGGGGCGAGCTCGACGACGTCGTACGCCGGCTCCTCGTAGGGGTGGGCGGCCACCAGGGCGTCCACCACCCGCCGCCGCAGCCGGCGGTCGAGGACCACCTCGACGCGCTCCTCCTCGACCTCCTCGAGGTCGCCGACGGCGCCGATGGTGGGGTTCGCCCCCTCCAGCGGACGGAACCGGCCCCGGCCCGGCGTCGAGAACGAGGCGTGGTCGTAGTCGCCGATCCGGCCGGCACCTGCTTCGGCGAGGGCCGCGCGCACCCGGTCGGCGTCGGCGGGCGGAACGAACACGGTGAGCTTGTCGATCCCCCCGGCGCCGCGCGGCAGCACGGGCGCGAGGTCGGTCAGCCCGAGCGCCGTCGCCATCGCCTCGGACACCCCGCCGACCGCCTGGTCGGCGTTGGTGTGGGCGGTGAGCAGCGCGCAGCCGGCGGCCGCGAGCGTGGCCAGCGTGCGGCCCTTCGGGGTGGTGGCGGCGAACCCGTGGACCGGCTTGAGGAACAGCGGGTGGTGCACGACCAGCAGGTCGGCGTCCCACGCGGCGGCCTCCCGCGCCACCTCGGGAGTCGGGTCGACGGCGAACATGACCCGGCGCACCGGCTGCGCCGGGTCGCCGTGCACGAGCCCGACCGCGTCCCACGAGTCCGCGGTGCCGGGCGGGTACCACCCATGGACCAGGTCGACGAGGTCCTGCAGCGTGCGCTCGGCCGTGGCAGACATGGCGCTCAGGCTAGTGGGCCGTGGGTCCTCCGCCAGCCGCCGAGCTGCCGAGCTGCCACCAGTTGTCACCCCTACGGCCCCGACCTGCCACCAGTTGCCACCGCACGCGTGAACTGATGGCAGCTCGGCGAGGTGGGCGCGAGGCCAGCGCTCCCGCGGGTCAGTGGACCTGCCGGTCGTAGCCCTCCCAGTACGGCGCCCGCAGCTTGAACTTCTGGAGCTTGCCGGTGGCGGTGCGGGCCAGCTCGTCGCGGAACTCGATCGAGGTGGGCGCCTTGTAGCCGGCGGCCTTCTCCTTGCACCAGGCGATCAGCTCCGCCTCGCTCGCCTGCTCCTCGTCGGCGAGCACGACGAGGGCCTTGATGGTCTCGCCCCACTTCTCCGAGGGCACCCCGATCACCGCCACCTCGGCCACGGCCGGGTGGGAGAACAGCACGTCCTCGACCTCGATCGAGCTGACGTTCTCGCCGCCGGTGATGATCACGTCCTTCTTGCGGTCGGAGATCGTGAGGTAGCCGTCGTCGCCGAGGACTCCCCCGTCGCCGGTGTGGAACCAGCCGCCCGCCAGCGCACGGGCCGACTCCTCCGGCTGCTCCCAGTAGCCCTCGAGCACCACGTTGGACCGGGCCAGTACCTCGCCCTCGCGGTCGGTCGTCAGCCGGACCCCGAGCGCCGGGGCGCCGGCGCGGACCAGCCTGCCCGCCCGCTCATCGGCGGGCAGGTCGTCCCACTCCTGCAGGGTGCGGTTGATCGTGAGGAGGGGCGAGGTCTCGGTGAGCCCGTAGATCTGGATGAACTCCCAGCCGAGCTCCTCCTCGACGCGCACGACCGTCTGCGTCGGCGGCGGGGCACCGGCCATGATGATCCGCACCCGGTCGCGGCCGGGGATCTCGCCGTCCCAGTCCCGGGCCGCCTCGAGCACGGCGTTGGCGACCGCCGGGGCTGCGCACATCACGGTGACACCGTGCTCCTCGACCCGTCGGAGGATCTCCGCGCCGTCGACCTTGCGCAGCACGACCTGCTTCACGCCCAGCCCGGTCATCGTGAACGGCATGCCCCAGCCGTTGGCGTGGAACATCGGCAGCGTGTGGAGGTAGACGTCGCGGTCGGTGACGCCGGCGTGCAGGCCGAAGGTGACGGCATTGACCCAGATGTTGCGGTGGGTGATCTGGACGCCCTTGGGCCGGGCGGTCGTGCCGGAGGTGTAGTTGATGCAGGCGGTTGCGTTCTCGTCCGGCTCCCACGCCTTCGGCTCCGCGCCCGCGGGGGCGTAGAGGTCCTCGTCGCGACCGAGGACGAAGCGGTGCTCGGCGGTGACGCCGGCGAGCGCCTCGTCGAGCTCCGGGTCCACCAGCAGCACGCGCGCCCCGGAGTGCTCGACGATGTAGGCGACCTCGTCGGGCCGCAGCCGGAAGTTCACCGGGACCAGCACCCGCCCGTGCCCGGCCACCCCGAAGAACGACGTCAGCAGCCGGGCGCTGTTGTGGCTGACGATCGCCACCCGGTCCCCCACGCCGATGCCGAGGTCGTCGAGCCTCGCTGCCTGCCGCCGTGCGAGCGCCGCCAACTCGGCGTACGTCAGCTCACCGAGGCCCGGAGCCGGCTGGTCGGGCTCGTCGACCACACCGGTTCGCTGGCCGTAGACCGTGACCGCGCGATCGATGAAGTCGGCGATGCTGAGCGGGACGAACATGGGCTGCTCCTCGGGCCGGCTGGGGTGACCTCCGTCACTGTAGCCACGGCCGTCGGGTGCGCCGGCCCGCGTGGGCCGCCGTGCGACGAACCGTCACCGCCGCGCGACGAGCGGTCCGATGAGAGCCTTCTCATCGGTCTCTCACCCCCTGCCCACCCGGGTGGATGATGGTGCTGTGATGGCAACGACGCTGAAGGGCCTCCTGATGATGGCGCTGGTGCTTCCGCTGGCGGCCTTCATCGCGGGCGCCGTGGTGGCGACCGCGTCACAGCCCGAGCCTCGCGAGACCATCGTGATCCAGGACGGCCCGAGCTCCCCGGACGAGGAGTCGCAGGCTCCACGCCGCAACGACGAGGCGCGGCAGGGCGGCCAGAAGGCCGGTGTCGACGACGAGGAGACGCCGGACGACGACCCCGAGGACGACGCCGACGACACGGTCGTCACCGACGACGGGCGCGACACCGCCGGGTCCCGGGACGTGACGGTGATCCGTCCCGAGCCGGACACGGTGGACGACACCGGTCAGGAAACCCGGGACGACAACAGCGGCCCCGGCGGCGGCGACGACACCGACACGCGTGACGGCGAGGACGACAACAGCGGCCCGGGCAGCGGCAGCAGCGGCCCCGGCAGCAGCGGCTCCGGCAGCAGCGGCTCCGGCAGCGACGACAACCGCAACCGGGAGGACCGCGACGACTGACCCCTCACCCGACGAGCCCAGGGCCCGGCCGTCAGGGTCGGGCCTGTCGGTGCGCGCCCGGATCACCCTGGTCGTGTCCGCGCTGCTCGCCATCGCCCTCGTCGGGGCAGGCGCGACCGTCTACGTCATCGAGCTGCAGCGCATCGAGGAGCAGGTGGTCGCCGAGATCGACCAGGAGTTCGCGGAGTTCGTGAAGCTCCAGGCCGAGGGCGTCGATGCCGAGACCGGCCAGCCGTTCAGGAACGTCAGGTCGGTGCTGCGGACCTTCCTGCAGCGCAACGTGCCCGCCGACAACGAGCTGCTGATCGGCTGGTGGGACGACGGACCACAGGTCCAGTCACCCGCCTCCACGCTGACCAGCGACGACGCCTTCGTGGCAGCCGCGCGTGGCGTGGTGGCGACCAACGGCGACGTGCGCATCGACGTCGAGGGCCACGGGGAGCTGCAGGTCTCCGCCCAGCGGGTGGTCGGTGGCACCACCGGGGCTCTGGTGGTCGTGGTCAGCCTCGACACCTCCCGCGCCGGGCTGCAGGAGACCATGCGCACCTACGCCGTGGTCGCAGCGCTGGCGCTGCTGCTGGTGACGCTGATGGCCCTGTGGCTCTCCGGCCGCCTGCTGGCGCCGTTGCGCACGCTCGGGCTCACGGCGGAGGAGATCAGCGGGACCGACCTCTCGCGCCGGATACCGGAGACCGGCAACGACGACATCACTGCGCTGACCCGCACCGTCAACGGGATGCTGGCCCGGCTCGAGACGGCGTTCGAGGGTCAGCGTGAGTTCCTCGACGACGTCGGCCACGAGCTGAGGACCCCGCTCACCGTCCTGCGGGGACACCTCGAGCTCGTGGACCCGGACAACCCGCCGGACGTCGAGCAGACCAGGGAGCTGCTGCTGGAGGAGGTGGACCGGATGTCACGCCTGGTCGGCGACCTGATCCTGCTCGCGAAGTCCCGCCGCCCTGACTTCCTGGAGCTACGTGCGGTCGATGTCTCCCGCCTGACCGGGACCCTGCTCTCCAAGGCACGTGTCCTCGGCGACCGCGACTGGCAGGTCGACAGGACAGCCGAGGTCGAGGCCCGGCTCGATGAGCAGCGAATCACCCAGGCCGTCCTCCAGCTGGCCGACAACGCCGTCAAGCACACCTGCGCCGGGGACACGATCGCGGTCGGTACCGCGGTCGAGGGCGACCACCTGCGAGTCTGGGTGCGCGATGTCGGTGACGGCGTGGCTGCTTCGGACCGGGACCACGTGTTCCGCCGCTTCGGGCGCAGTCGCGTCCCGGAGGGCGACGAGGGATTCGGACTGGGGCTCTCGATCGTCAGTGCCATCGCCGAGGCACACGGCGGCACGGTGCGCTACGAGGAGCCCTCCCCTCCCGGCGCCCGCTTCGTGATGACGGTTCCGCTCGGGGAGGAGGACTCGTGGCCCACATCCTGATCATCGAGGACGAGCAGCGCATCGCCTCGTTCGTCGCCAAGGGTCTTCGTGCCGATGGCTACCGGACCACCGTGTGCGCCGACGGGCGTGAGGGCCTCGACGTCGCCCTCCGCGGCGACGTCGACCTGGTGGTTCTCGACATCGGGCTGCCCACGCTCGACGGCTTCGGCGTCCTGGAGCAGCTGCGGTCCCAGGGGTCGCGAGTGCCGGTCATCGTCCTCACCGCCCGTGACTCCGTGACCGACACCGTCTCCGCGCTCGAGAGCGGGGCGGACGACTACATGGCCAAGCCGTTCCGGTTCGCCGAGCTGCTCGCCCGCGTGCGGCTGAGGCTGCGCCAGGGCGATCCCCGGCCCGCCGGCGGCGACCAGCTCGAGGCCGGGGGCGTCAGGCTCGACGTACGTACCCGGCGCGCCACCGTCGGCGGCCGGGAGGTGGAGCTGTCGTCACGCGAGTACGCACTGGCGGAGATGTTCCTGCGCAACCCCGGACAGGTGCTGTCCCGCGAGCAGCTGCTCGACCAGGTCTGGGGCTACGACTTCGACCCCGGCTCGAACGTGGTCGACGTGTACGTCGGCTACCTTCGGCGGAAGTTCGGCACCGACACGATCGCGACCGTCCGCGGCATGGGCTACCGCTTCGGTGGCTGAGGAGCCGGCCAGGTCGCCGGGCTAGCCACGGACCTTGTAGGTGAGCTTCGCCCGGGGCTGCCGCGCCAGGACCGGCTCGAGCGCGTCCGACACCTCCCGTGGCAGCGGCCGGTTCGCGGGGTCCTTCTCGAGGGTGGCGTAGACGATCTTCGCGACCTCCGCAGGGGTGCGCGCCGGCAGCTCGTACGGCTCCTCCACGAGCTGTGGGTACCTGGCCTCCAGCTCCGCACCGTCGCGCGCTCCCTCGTCGAAGGGGCGGTACCCCGCCACGGCGTGGAAGAGGGTGGCCCCCAGGCCCCACACGTCGCTCGCCGGGCCGGGGACGCCGTGGGCGCCGCCCGGGTCGGCCTGCTCGGGCGCCATGTAGAAGTCGGTCCCGATCTGACCGGTGAGAGCTGCCGCCGAGTCCTGGTCACGGGCGACGGACAGGTCGATCAGGCGGGCGGGGGCCCCCATGATGACGTTGCTCGGCTTGATGTCCAGGTGCACCACCGCCACGTGGCGCAGGTAGTGCAGCGCCGAGGCGATGTCGATGGCGAGCGGGAGGTACTGCTGCTCCTGGAGCGGACCGTGCCTCCTGATGAGCGAGGAGAGTCGGGGGCCGTCGATGTGCTCGAGCACGAGATGCGGGCGCGGCCCCTCAAGCTCGTGCCGCAGGGCCCTGACGACGACGGGGTGGTTGACGAGCTCCAGCGTCGCGACTTCGCGGCGCAGCCCACGCAGGCTGGACCCGTCCTCTACCTGGTCCGGCCTGAGCACCTTCACCACCACGGGCGCGTAGGTGATCTCGTCGAAGGCCAGGTAGGCCTCGTAGGCGTTTCCTCCGCCAAGGAGCCGCATGGCGGTGAGCTCCCCGGTCAGCGGCTCACCCTCGGACAGGTGCCAGCTCGCGTGCTTTCCCATTCGTCACACCCCGTCGTCGCAGGCGGTCAGGCGCGCGTGTCGTTGCGGGACTTGTCGTTGGTGTGGTCGGCCGTCATGTCGCGGGTCAAGTGGCCGCCGTCCTTGGTCCAGTCCCGGGTCTTGTCGCCGCGGCTGTGGTCCCGGTCGCGGCTCATCGCCGTGAACCGGCTGTTGGTGGGGTCGTTCTGGTCGCCCGAGTGGGTTCCGGTGTTGGTGTCGGTGTTCCCGGTGTTGGTCCGGGTCTCGTTCTTCGTCCCGGTCTCACCGGCCGTGGTGGCGCCCGAGTCGGTGGCTCCGGTGGTGACGTCGGTGTCGTCATCGTCGTCGTCGGACACCATGACCACGTCAGGCGTGTCCTCGTCGCGCTTCACCGCGTCGTCACCCCAGGCCAGAGCCGAGGGGAAGGCCAGGGTGGAGGTGACGACCAGGCCGGCGACGGCCATGGTGCCGGTGGAGAAGAGCTTCACGTTCATGGTGCTTCCTTTCCGAGAACTCCCGAGACGAACGGTTGGTCACCGACGACGGTGGCGCGCCCCAGTGAAGCACCCGTGAGGCCGGGATGAGACCACTCTCACGAAGTGCGTCGCGGGTCGGGAAGGCCCAGGTGCTTGAGCGCCTCGCGGCGCGACAGCCCGCTGAGGCGGTCGTCGAGCCGCGCGACCTCGGCCCGGACCCAGTCGGGGTCGGTCTTGGCGTACTCCCGCAGCGCCCACCCGATGGCCTTCCGCAGCCAGAACGACGTGTCGTCGGCGTTCGCCTCGACGGCGTGCCGCAGCAGGTCGGTGTCGGTGTCGCCCTTGTGCGCGAGCTGGCACAGCACGGCCGTACGCCGCACCCACAGGTCGTCGTCGACGGCCCACGCGCGCATCACCGCCGTGGTGGCCGCCCGGTGCCCGCGGAGCACCGCGCCGACGAGGTGGGCGGCGACGACGTCGACGAGGTCCCACCAGGCGCCGGTGACGACGAGGTGGCGGTGCAGCGCCAGCGCCGCCGGGTCCAGCCACGGACGGGCCACCCTGTGGCGGGCCAGGGCGAGGGCGGCGTACCGCTCCTCGCGGTGGGTGGCGCCGTCCCACAGCGCCAGCACGGTGGCCTCGTGCGTCGCGCGGTCGCCGGGAGCGTAGTCGGCGAGCAGGGGCTTGAGCAGCCGGGTGAGCTCGGCGGACGTCACGCCGTGGAAGGGCATCGCGGACTTCATGTACGCCTGCTGACCCGCCGCCCGTTCGGGGTCGCCGGCGGCGACGAGGGCGGTGCGGACGGCGGCGACGAGCTCGCGGTCGGCGGGCACGGCCCTCAGCGACGCCAGGCCGTCACCCGGCGCACGCCGGGCTCGGGGTCCGGCGAGGCGGACTGCTCCCAGACCCGCCGCCAGCGGGCGACGTCCGGACCCCCCGGGTCCGGGGTGGTGCCGGCGGCTGCGCGCCGCCGCGCCTCCCACCACGTGGTGGCGTCCTCGTCGAGCAGCGACGCGACCGCGTCGCGCACCCGCGGCGCGAAGCTGCGGGCGGACTCCCCCGAAGCCGGCGACACCGGCTCGCCGAAGCGGATGGTCAGCTGGCGCCGGCCGCGGCTCGGCCAGCCCTGCCCTCGGGGCATCGCGGCGAAGGTGCCACGGTGGGCGATCGGCACGACGGGAACGCCGTGCTCGACCGCGAGCCAGGCGGCGCCCATCCGGAAGGACTGCAGCCAGCCGTCCGGCGAGCGGGTCCCCTCGGGGAAGATCACCAGGCTCCAGCCGTCCGCGAGCACCTCGCCCGGGGTCGCGGCCAGCGACCCGCCGCGGCGGTCGATCGGGAAGGTGTTGAAGACCAGCGCGGAGCCCACGGCACGCCACCAGGTGTCGAAGAAGTAGTCCGCCGCCGCAGCGACCGCCGTCCGCCGCCGCCACTCCTCGGGCAGCGACAGCAGGATCAGCGGGGTGTCGAGGTGCGAGGCGTGGTTGGCCACGAAGATGACCGGCCCCTCGATGCGGCTCAGCACGTCCAGCCCCTCCACCCGGGTGCGCACCTGGGAGCGGAACAGCGGCTCGAGCCCCGCCTTCTGGGCCACCTCCCGGGCGACCCGCGCGGGGCGGCGGCGGGACCAGTCCGTGGGGAACACCGTCGACGTCGGCTCGGGGACCCACGGCTCGGCGGAGCGCGGCACCTGGGCGCGGCGCCCCCAGCGCCAGCCGCGGGCCACGGTCCGGACGTCGTCGACGGTGTCGTGCACGAATCCCATCAGCGGCCTCCCCTCACCGGACGTCCGCGAGCAGGTGGGGCGGGTTGTGCAGGTAGGTGATCGACGGGTTGCTGCCGACCGTCCCCGACGCCATCTCGAGCGCGTCGGCCAGGGTGGTGGCGGCCCGGAAGCCGAGCCGCGACGCCACCCGCCGGTCCGCGCCGACCCAGATGACCTCGTCGACGTGGTCCATCGCGTGCGCCGCCCAGTACCACATGTAGAACGGGTGGACGCCGTGGTAGGCGTGCGAGGTGCGGTAGAGGTGGATGTACCACGGGTCCGTCGCGAACTGCTGCTCGTACTTCTCCCCCACGACCGCCGGGTCGGTGGACTCCGCCAGCACCTCCTCGTAGAAGTCGACGTACGACGGGTGGTGGAGCTGGTTGAAGCCCTCGTTGAGCGGGTGGTAGAGGATCACCGCGCCGCCTCGCCGGACGACGGGCTGGCCGCGGTAGGAGTTGAAGTAGTAGCCGAGCCCCATGCAGGTGGCCAGGATCGGGTTCATCGACGAGCCGACGTTGTAGGGCCCGAGGTAGGGCACCCCCATCACGAGCACGTCGGACTGCCCCTGCACCTCGACGAGCTGCTGGCGGTGGACCATGTCGATGGTGCGCTCGTGGACGGCCTCCGTGTCTCCCGCGTTGATGCCCGTGAGTCCGTAGGGCGCCCGCAGGTCGTGGAACATCCGGTGCCGCATCCGGGAGGGGGCCACGGCGAGCCCACGGCGTACGGCGAGCATCGTCGCCTGGTCGCGCACCGACCACTCCCACTCCCGCTTCATCAGGAAGTCGTAGGGCGGCGGGAAGACCCGGTTGTCGAGGGTGGTCTCGATCTGGAAGATCCGCAGGTGCTCCTTGAGGAGCCGGCCCATCCGCCACGCCGAGTGGTGCAGGTGGGACTTCGTGTGGTCCATGAACGAGTGGGACCGGACCATCGTGCGGGCGGTGTGGTGGTGGCGCAGCGACCGGTAGGACGCCAGCCCGATCGGGACCGACTTGTGGCCGCCGTCCATCGCGACGAGGTTGACGTTGACGTAGACGAGCAGGTCGGACTCCGCGGCCCGGCGGTTGATCTCGACGTCCTCGCCCTTGTCGGTGAGGCCGACGTGGAGCAGGTTGTCGTGGTCCTCGGCGTCGTGGTTGGTGAGCAGTCCCTGGGGGTGGAAGGAGCGGAACACCCGCTCGCCCACGATGTGCCTGAGCTCGGCGTCGGTCATCCGTCGGTGCAGCGCGTTGGCGGCGACCAGCGCGACGTCGTCGACGCCGGCCTCCGCCGCCATCGTGAGGACCTGCTCGATGATCCGCTGGCGGATGTCGGGCCGTTGCATCGTCGGCAGCGGCAGCGACAGGTCGTCGAAGGCGATGGTCAGCCGCATGCCAGGCCGCAGCAGCGCAGGCAGCGGTTCGGAGTCGACGGGGTACAGCAGCGCGTCGCGGATCGCCTGCTCCACGTCCGGCACGGTGGGCAGCGACTCCGGCGGGTAGACCACGCGGGTGCCGAGCGGGAAGCTCTCGAGGCGGAAGCCCTGTCCCTCGTGCACGACGAGCGGGGGCGTGCGGTCGTCCACCTCGAGGACGAAGCCTGGGCGACTCATCGGATGCTCCTCTCGTGCGGGCGGCTCACGAGCGCACCCTGGGGTCGAACGCGACCTTGACCGTGCCGAGCCGGCCGGCCGAGTGGGCGTGGTCGAGCGCCTCCCGCCACCGGTGCAGCGGGTAGGTGGCCACCGTCTTGGCGAGCCCGGCGACGGCGTCGCCGGCCGCCAGCTCGACCGCGAGGTCGAAGGCGGCACGGCCGTCGGCGCCCGGCTCGCGGGCCGCGGACGCGTAGGAGCCGACCACCTCGAGCTCGCGGAACCACGCGGCCGACAGGTCCGCGGCGGCCGGCATGCCGGACAGCACCACCCGGCCGCCGGCACGGGTCGCGTGCAGCGCGGTCTCGAGCGACTGCTTGCTGCCGACGGCGTCGACCGCCACGTCGACACCGCCCAGGAGGTACGGCGAGGACATCTCCGGCTCGAGCTGGAAGGCGCCGGTGCTGCGCCGCACCCGGCGGAGCACCTCGGCGGGCGTCACCACCTCCGTCGCGCCGAAGTCGCGGGCCAGCTCGCGCTGGTGGGCGTGCTTGGCGACCACGGTGATCTCGCCCGCCGGGGTGAGGTTGCGCAGCGCGAGCGTCGTCAGCAGGCCCACGAGGCCGGCGCCGCTCACGAGCACCCGGTCGTTGGCGGTGACCCGAGCCGCGAGGGCGGTGTGGGTGGCGCAGGCCAGCGGCTCGATCAGCAGCGCCTGCTCGTCGGAGAACCCCTCGGGGACCGGCCGCAGCTGGCTGCGGTGGGCGGCGAGCACCTGACCCCAGCCGCCCCCGGTGTCCTTGCAGAACCCGGTCTGCAGCCCCGGTGCCAGGTGGCCGACGGTCACCCGGGAGCAGAGGTTGGTGGCCCCGTCGCGGCAGGCGTCGCACGGGTCGACGCCGCGGGCGGCGCACGCGAGCACCGGGTCGACCACGACGCGGGTACCGGCGGGCAGGTCCTCGCAGTCGTCGAGCAGGTCGGCGACGACCTCGTGGCCGGGCACGAACGGCATCGAGACCACGGCCGAGAAGTAGAGGCTGGTCCGCCCCGAGAGCGCCCCGAGGTCGGAGCCGCAGATGCCGGACAGCCGGGTGCGCAGCCGGGCCCACCCGGGCCGCTGCACGCGGGGCTCCTCGATGGTGACCAGCCGGAGCGGGGCGGCGAAGCCGGTCAGCAGCATCGGCATCCGGCTGCCCATCACCTTGCCGGCCGCGTGGCGGGGCAGCGATCGGAACATCTCCAGCGCGAGCATCACGGGCGACCACCTGCCCTGCTGCCGGCGGCGCTGCCCACCGGGTTGAGCGAGCGGCCCGTCGCCGTGGAGCTGGCCCAGTCGACGATCGGCCAGTGGTGGCGGCGGGCGTGCCGGAAGAGCGGGACGTCGGGGCGGACGGCGACCGGGTGGCCCACCGCCTCCAGCAGCGGCAGGTCGGAGTGGGAGTCGGCGTAGCCGTAGGACCGCGACAGGTCGATGCCGTGCTCACGCGCCCACTGCCGCATCCACGCGGACCGGGACTCCCCCACCAGCGGCGACGACTCCAGGAAGCCGGTGCAGACCCCGCGCTCGTCGACCGCGAGCTCGGCGGCCTCGACGTGGTCGAAGAGCGGCGCCAGCGGCCGGGTGAGCGGCCGGATCGCGCCGGTGATGAGGACGGTGCGGTGACCCGCCGCGCGGTGCTCGCGGATCCGGCGTACGGCGGCGGGGGCGAGACGGGCCAGGACGTGGCCGCCCAGCTCGGCGTCGGCGACGGCGTCGAGGTCGGCGAGCGTGGCGCCGGCGTACTCGCGGTAGACCGACCGGAGGAACGCGCTGCGCTCGCGCCGCTCGGCTCGGACGAGGCCCGGCACCCGGGCCGCCACCCTGCCGAGCTCGGCGAGCCGCTGGCCGCCGGAGAGCTCGCGCAGCCGCAGCCACAGGTAGGTCTCGATGACGTTGGACGACAGCAGCGTGCCGTCCATGTCGAAGAACGCCGCGACGTCGCCGGCATTGTCGGCCGCGCCGTCGGCCCGGGCCGCGGCCAGGGGCTTGATCCGCGGCCGCCCGGCGCGGCGCCGCTTCGCCCGCACCTCGTCCATGGCGCGGATGGGGTCGGCGACCGCCGGGCAGTGCACGTCACGCAGGTAGTGGGTCCAGTCGATGACGGCGGTGTCGAAGGCGAACACCTCGCGGTCCTCGGGCTGCAGCGAGTCGTGGAGGGCGAGGGTGTTGTCGTCGGCGAACCGCAGCTCGGCCTGGGCGTACTCGCGGTAGAGGTCGAGGTAGCGGCGCAGGAACTCCAGCCGCCGGCCCTGCTGGTCGAGCTTGCGCGCGAGGTCGCGGGTGCGGTCGCTGCGCGGAACGTGGCCCAGCGCGAAGTCGGCCACCCTGTAGGCGCGCTCGCTGGTCACCAGCAGCCGCTCGACCGCCTGCGCCCCGGGGAAGCGCCAGTCCGGCAGGCGGGCCGCGCCACGGTCCCCCGCGGCGAAGGGGTGGGCGTCGAAGTAGGCCCGCACCTCGCCGTAGAGGCGCTGGAAGGGCAGCGGGTTGCGGGCCCCCGACGAGACGTGGAAGTACGCCGGCCGGCCGGGCTCGGGCGGGCGGGCCAGGACCGCGACGAGCGCGGCGACCACGTGGTCGACCGGGACGATGTCGACGATGGTGTCCGCGGCAGCCGGGAACTCCGGGAGCTCGCCGCGGCCGTAGGCGAGGATCAGCGGCTCGGCCATCTTGAAGCCCTCGATCCAGCCCGGCCACGGCCGCTCGAGCGCCGACTCGATGATGCTGGGCCGCACCACGGAGACCCGGTGGTCGGCGGCGTGGGCCTCGACGACGCGCTCGCCGAGCGCCTTGGTGAAGGTGTAGCAGTCGGTCCAGCCGAGGCTGCGTGCCCGTTCGGTGCCGATGCGGACCAGCTCGTCGCGGACCCACCGCTTCCGGGCCTCCTCGGTGGCGCCGGCCGCGGTCAGCAGCCCGGCGCGACCGTGCTGGCGCTCGGCCTTGCGCCGCTCCGCGCCCAGCACCGCGGCCGAGCGGGAGCGGTGCTCCACGGCGGCGCGCTGCGCCAGCCCCCAGGCCGTCTCCGCGTCGAGGTCGACGTCGTGCGGCACGGGGCCCTCCGGCACGGTTCCGCGCCGCCGGCCGGCGACGTACGCCGTCGACACGTGCACGTAGTGGACGTGCGGTCCCAGCGCCCGGACCCGGTCGAGCAGCGCCCGGGTGCCGACGACGTTGGTCCGGAAGCCCTCGTCCACGGGCGGGTCGAACGAGACGTCGCCGGCGCAGTGGACGACGGCGTCGAGGTCCACGGGGAGCTCCGGCGCGTCGGCGAGGTCGCCCGGGAGGACGCGCACGCGGCGCTCGAGCAGGGCGTCGACGCCGCCCGCCGCTTCGACGACGTCGGCGAACACCGGCTTGTCGAGCAGCGCGCGGACCCGGGCATCGGCGCCGGTCGACCCGCGCGGCCTGACCAGCAGCGTCACGTGGACGCCCGGGACCTCGTCGAGCAGCAGGTGGAGCAGCGCCTCACCCACGAAGCCGGTGGCGCCCGTGAGCAGCACGCGCGTGCCGTCGAGTCGCGAGGCGATCCGCCCCTGTCCAGCCGACTGCGCGCCCAACTCACGCTCCTCCCGATCGGTGCCTCAACACAATCGGCTCCGGAGCCGGTTGGCAAGGACCCTTCGTCGGGATTCGGAGGGGTGGGCGCAGCAGGGATCGAACCTGCGACCGCTGGTTTGTAAGACCAGTGCTCTACCGCTGAGCTATACGCCCCGAATCGCCGGACCGCGGGCGCCGCACGCCCGGCACGCGGGGCGGCGCCGCTGACCGGCGCGCACAGACTACGCCCAGCCGTTGGTCGGGCCGTGGGCCGGGCCGATCGGCGTCCCCGTCCAGGGCTGACCTGCTGAGAAATAGAGTCGAGCCGCTGGCGTCTCGGGTCACCAGCGGCTCGACATCAAGAACTTTACGGGGCCGTTCAAGCCGATGTCTGCCGATCGGCGCAAAGTCTGCGCCGCGGTCCAGACCAGTCGCAGGCGGGCCGGCACGGGCGCCGACGCGGTCGCGTCAGGCCAGCGCCTGGAGCTGCCGCAGGTGCTCCGAGAGGTCCCGGCTCTCGGGCGCAGGGTTGTGCACGGCCCAGCGGATCACGCCCTCCTTGTCGACGACGAACGACGAGCGCCGCGGGCAGCCGCGGGCCTCGTCGAAGACGTCGTACGCGCGGGTGACCTCGCCGTGCGGCCAGAAGTCACTGAGCAGCGGGAAGTTCAGGCCGTCGGTGTCGGCGAAGGTCCGCAGGGAGTACACCGGGTCGCAGGAGATCGCGAGGACCTCGGTGTCGAAGGTCATGAACTCGTCGAGGCGGTCGCGGATGCCCGCCATCTCGCCGGTGCAGACACCGGAGAACGCGAACGGGTAGAAGACGAGGGCCACCGCCTTGCGGCCGCGGAACCCGGACAGGGAGATGTCCTGGCCGAACTGGTCCCGCAGCGTGAAGTCGGGGGCCGGCTTGCCGACCTCGAGGCCGTGGGTCGCGGAGGGGCTCATGGTGCGCACATCTTCGCACCCCGGCCCAGACCGGGGCCAAACGACGTCTCCCCCGGCCGCCGTGACGTCGGTCGCCCCGGTGCCGGTGGTCGGCGGTCAGTTGTCCCGGGCTAGTTCGCGCTTGAGGATCTTGCCCGTGGCGTTGCGCGGCAGCTCGTCGAGGAAGACCACGTCGCGCGGCACCTTGTAGCGGGCGAGGTTCTGCTTGACCCAGTCGCGCAGGTCGTCCTCCGTGGCGCGGGCGCCCTCGCGGAGCACCACGTACGCCCGCAGCCGCTTGCCGTAGTCGGGGTCGTCCACGCCGAGCGCGGCGACCTCGGCCACCGCCTCGTGGCGGGCGAGGCAGTCCTCGACCTCCTTGGGGAAGACGTTCTCGCCGCCGGACACGATCATCTCGTCATCGCGGCCCTCGACGTAGAGCCGGCCGTCCGCCCCGATCCGGCCGACGTCGCCCGAGGACATCAGCCCGTCGACGACCTCCTTGTGGCCGCCGCCGGTGTAGCCCTCGAAGAGCAGGCCGTTGCCGACGAAGATGCGCCCGGGCTCGCCGTCGGGGACCGGCCGGCCCTGCTCGTCGAGGATCCGCACGACGGTGGCGTATGGCGGCCGCCCAGCCGACGAGGGCGCCTCGCGGAGGTCGGTGGGGTCGGCGATCGAGGCGTAGGCGACCTCGGTCGAGCCGTAGATGTTGTAGAGGTTGTCGCCGAACCGGTCCATCCACTCCAGCGCCAGGTCCCCCGGCAGCGCCGAGCCCGAGCACGCCACGACCTTCAGGTCCGGCACGTCGTGCTTGGCGAGGTCGTCGTCGGGCAGTGCCAGCATCCGCTGGAGCATGACGGGGATGACGACCAGCGAGTTGCAGTGCTCGTCCTCGACGACGCGCAGGCACTCCTCGGGGTCGAACCGCCGGCGCAGCACCACGGTCGAGCCGAGCAGCATGGCCAGGGCCAGGTGGGCGAAGCCCCAGGTGTGGAAGAGCGGCGCCGCGATGTGGGTCCGCCAGCCGTGCCGCAGCGGCATCCGGGAGAGCAGCGACACCGCGGCGTCGATGCCGGCCTCGTTGCGGGGGGCGCCCTTGGGGGTCCCGGTGGTGCCGGAGGTCAGGATGATGATCCGGCTGTGGCGGCCGGGCGCGGCCAGGTCGGCCGTCGAGCCGTCGGCAATGAGGGACTCGAGGCTGTCGGGCCCGGGCTCGCCCTCGGTCCAGGCGACCAGCCGCCGGGCGACGTCGGCCTCCCGCAGCAGGCCGGTGAACTCCTCGTCGTGGATGACGGCCGCCGGCTGCTCGCGCTCGAGCACGTCGACCAGCTGCGGGCCCGCGAAGGCCGTGTTGAGGTAGAGGAGGTCGGCACCGAGCTTGGAGACGGCGACCGTGGCGTCGACGAACCCTCGGTGGTTGCGGCACATGACGGCGACCGCGTCGCCCTCCCGCACGCCGCGCTCGGCGAGCGCGTGGGCCAGCGCGTTGGAGCGCTCGTGGATCTCGAGGAAGGTCAGCGAGCCCAGCTCGTCGACGAGGCCGACCCGGTCCGGCGAGCGGGCTGCCAGCGCGGCGAAGCCGCCAGCAGGCCCCGTGCCCCACTGCCGGACGGCGCGCAGCACCCGGAGCAGCGCCACCGGCGAGTAGGGACGGACGACGCCGGAGCGCGCCAGCACCCTGGCGGCGGTCCCGGTCGCGGCAGCGCGCGTGAGCAGGGTCGACTTCACGGGACCTCCGTGTCTGTGGGCGTCAGGCGGGGGTCTTGGGAGTGACCAGGCGGGTGGCCGACCAGTCCTTGCTCACCGCCGCGGTGGTCGTCTGCGCGAGGCCGGCGATCGGGGCCGCCTCGGCGATGTCGGTGGCGTCGACGGCGTTGGGGCGGCCGACCTTCGGGGTGAGCAGCCAGATGGCGCCCCCACCCACGAGATCGGTCAGCGCGTCCACGAGGCCGTCGACGAGGTCACCGTCCTCGGCACGCCACCACAGCAGCACGGCGTCGACCACGTTGCCGTAGTCGCCGTCCACCATGTCGGCGTCGATGGCGTCCTCGATCGCGACCCGCAGGTCGTCGTCGGTGTCGGAGTCCCAGCCCAGCTCCTGGACCACCATGCCGGCCTTGAACCCCAGCCGGGCAGCAGGCCCGTCGTCCTGTCCGGCACTCTGCACGGAACCGCTTCCCGCGGTCGAACCCACGCCACTCCTCCAACGTTCTTCCACCGCCCCGGCCGGGCGGTCAGGTGGGCAGTAGTCCAGCGGAGATACCGCAGCGGCGCAACCCTGTCCACCAGTCGTCGCCCTCGTGTCGCGGTCCGTGGGACCGCTGGTCAGGCTACCCGCGGGTAAATTTCGCCCGCTCCGGGTGCGTGGAAGGATGTTCGGCGTGAGCGACGCAGCATCGAGTTCCCAGTCCCGCAGCGGCAGCACTCCCTCGGTCATCCACGAGGGCCTGCCGACCCAGCTCCCGGACATCGACCCGGACGAGACCCAGGACTGGCTGGCCTCGTTCGACGGCATGGTCGAGGAGCGCGGTCGCGAGCGAGCCCGCTACGTCATGCTGCGCCTCCTCGAGCGCGCGCGGCAGGCGAACGTCGGCGTGCCGGCCCTGCGCAGCACCGACTACATCAACACCATCCCGCCCGAGCGCGAGCCGTGGTTCCCCGGCGACGAGGAGGTCGAGCGCCGGATCCGCGCCTTCATCCGCTGGAACGCCGCGGTGATGGTGTCCAGCGCCAACCGCAAGGGCCTCGAGGTCGGCGGCCACATCGCGACGTACCAGTCCGCGGCGAGCCTGTACGAGGTCGGCTTCAACCACTTCTTCCGCGGCAAGGACCACCCGGGCGGCGGCGACCAGATCTACATCCAGGGCCACGGCTCCCCCGGCATCTACGCCCGCGCCTTCCTCGAGGGCCGGCTCGAGGAGCAGCAGCTCTACCACTTCCGCCAGGAGGTGCAGCACGGTCCGGGCAAGGGCCTGCCGTCGTACCCCCACCCCCGGCTGATGCCGGACTTCTGGGAGTTCCCGACGGTGTCGATGGGCCTCACCGGCATCAACTCCATCTACCAGGCCCGCTTCAACCGCTACCTCCAGAACCGCGGCATCAAGGACACCAGCGAGCAGCGCGTCTGGGCGTTCCTCGGCGACGGCGAGATGGCCGAGCCCGAGTCGCTGGGTGCGATCCGGATCGCCGCCCGCGAGGAGCTCGACAACCTGGTCTGGGTCGTCAACTGCAACCTGCAGCAGCTCGACGGCCCGGTCACCGGCAACGGCAAGATCATCCAGGAGCTCGAGTCCAACTTCCGCGGCGCCGGCTGGAACGTCATCAAGGTCGTGTGGGGCCGCGAGTGGGACGACCTCCTCGCCCGCGACGTCGACGGCGTCCTCGTCAACCGGATGAACACCACGCCTGACGGGCAGTTCCAGACCTACTCCACCGAGAGCGGCGACTACATCCGCGACCACTTCTTCGGGGTCGACCCGCGCCTGCGCTCGATGGTCGAGCACATGACCGACGACCAGATCGTGAAGCTGCCGCGCGGCGGCCACGACTACCGCAAGGTGTTCGCCGCCTTCGACGCGGCCACCAAGCACGTCGGCCAGCCGACGGTGATCCTGGCCAAGACCATCAAGGGCTGGACGATCGACGCCCTCGAGGGCAAGAACGCCACCCACCAGATGAAGAAGCTGACCCCGGACGACCTCAAGAAGTTCCGGGACCGGCTCTACCTGCCGATCTCCGACCGCGACCTCGAGCGGTCCTACGAGGAGACCGGGGCGGCGCCGTTCTTCCACCCCGGCCCGGACTCCCCCGAGATCCAGTACATGCTCGAGCGTCGCAAGGCCCTCGGCGGGTCGCTGCCGCGCCGCGTCGTCCGCGCGGAGAACCTCAAGCTCCCCGGCGACGAGGTCTACTCCGAGCTCAAGCAGGGCTCCGGCAAGAACGCCATCGCCTCCACGATGGCGGTCGTCCGGCTCCTCAAGGACTGGATGAAGGACCCGGAGATCGGCAAGCGCATCGTCCCGATCGCTCCGGACGAGTACCGCACCTTCGGCATGGACTCGATGTTCCCGAGCGCGAAGGTCTACAACCCGGGCGGCCAGCGCTACGAGTCGGTCGACCGGAAGTTGTTGCTCTCCTACAAGGAGTCGGAGCAGGGCCAGATGCTCCACGAGGGCATCTCCGAGGCCGGCGCACTGGCCTCCGCCACCGCCGCGGGCTCGGCGTACTCCACGCACGGCGAGCACATGATCCCGTTCTACATCTTCTACTCGATGTTCGGCTTCCAGCGGGTCGGCGACTCGATCTGGGCGATGGCCGACCAGCTGGCGCGGGGCTTCCTCATCGGCGCGACCGCCGGCCGGACCACGCTGACCGGCGAGGGCCTGCAGCACGCCGACGGCCACTCCCCGCTGATCGCGGCGACGAACCCGGCGGTCGTCCACTACGACCCTGCGTTCGCCTACGAGGTCAGCCACATCATGCAGTCGGGCCTGGAGCGGATGTACGGCACCGGCGGGCCCGAGGGCAACGGCGAGGACGTCATCTTCTACCTCACTGTCTACAACGAGCCGGTCGTGCAGCCGAAGGAGCCCGAGGGCGTCGACGTCGAGGGCATCCTGCGCGGCATCCACCACGTCTCGAGCGCCGAGGGCGACGGCCCCCGCGTCCAGCTGATGGCGTCGGGCGTCGGGTTCCCGTGGGCCGAGGAGGCCGCCCGTATCCTCCGCGAGGAGTGGGGCGTCCAGGCCGACACCTGGTCGGTCACCTCGTGGAACGAGCTCGCCCGCGACGGCGCCGAGGTCGAGAAGTGGAACCTCCTCAACCCCGGGGCCGAGTCCCGCACCCCCTACGTCACCGAGAAGCTGTCCGGTGCGCAGGGCCCGTTCGTGGCCGTGTCCGACTACATGCGCGCCGTCCCGCTGCAGATCGCGCGCTGGGTGCCGGGCGACTACCGCGTCCTCGGCGCGGACGGCTTCGGCTTCGCCGACACCCGCCCGGCCGCCCGCCGCTACTTCCACGTCGACGCCGAGTCGGTCGTCGTGCAGGCGCTGCAGGCCCTCGCCGACGCGGGCCAGGTCGACCGGAGCAAGGTCGTCGAGGCGTTCGACCGCTACCGGATCGACGACCCGACCGCCGTCGCCGGCCGCAAGCAGGAGGGCGGCGACGCCTGAGGCCGAGCTGCCACCAGTTGCCCTGAGCACGACGGCGAGCTGCCACCAGTTGTCCCCCTCGCGGGGAACTGGTGGCAGCTCGGCGTTTCAGGCGCTGGTGATCGAGGTGACCGTGGCCGTCGGGGCCTCGGTCACGGCCGGTGCCTCGCCCGCCTTGAGCAGGGAGCGCCAGCGGGACCGCGAGTAGGTCGCGGGCTGGGTCGAGCGGATGAACTCGTGGACGATCCGGGCGAACCGGTGCGGGTGGTCCTTGTGGGGGAAGTGCCCGGCGTTGGGAATCACCTCGACGCGCGCCTTCGGCGCCATGAGCGCGGCGTTGCTGGCGTGCTTGACCGGGATGACCTGGTCGTCGCGACCCCAGACCACGCACATCGGCATCGCGTCGGTGAGGTAGGCACGGTCGGCCATCGTGACGATCTGGCCGCGCCAGTCGACGACGGCCTTGACGACGTGCCGGATGGCGTGGCGGGCCCGGGGGTCGGCGAAGGAGTCGTAGATGTCGGCGACCTCGTCGAGGTCGCGCGTCGGGGACCACTGGATCTTCGACAGCGCGCGCATGCCGGCCATCCCGGCGTGGCGGACCCCGGGGAGCGTGAGCACGCTCATCGCCTGGTGGAAGCCCGGCGTGGTGATCGCGCGGATCGCCGGCGTCACCTCGGGGCCGAGCCCGCCGGGAGCGACGAGGACCATCCGCTCGGTGCGCTCGGGGAACTGGTAGGCGAACTGCATCGCGACGCCGCCGCCGAAGCTGTGGCCCACGACGGTCACCTTGTCGATGCCGAGCACCGTGAGCAGGTCGCGCATGCCGTTGGCGTAGCCACCGACGCTGTAGTCGGCGCGCGGCTTGTCCGAGAGCCCGTGACCCAGCAGGTCCGGGGCGATCACCGTGTAGCGACGGGCCAGGGAGTCGATGACCGGCTCCCAGGTGGTGTGGTCGCAGCCGAGGCCGTGGAGCAGCAGGAGCACCGGACCCTTGCCGGCCCGCACGAACGCGCGACGGTGGCCGTGGATCGTGACGTACTCGACGTCGTGGCGCGTTGCGGACACGGGTCCCTCCTGGTTGCTACCCCCGTGCGTCACGTGGGGTATGCCCTCGATTCAATCAGACGAAACCACGGTTCCGGTCGTGCAAACCCTTATTTCGTTGGGGTTTCGTGACCTTTGCCGTCGCGACGATCCCTGCGGTGCCGCGGTTGGCGGGTCATGTACCCCGTGGTGCCGGTTCCAGCACTACTGTCTATACGTGTCCGTTCCTGCTCGCTCGCGCTCCCGCACCCGCGCGGTGGCGGCGCTGCAGCGCGCGACCGGCCAGCTGAGCACCAACGCCACGGCACGGATGGAGACCGACCTCCCGTGGTTCCGCGAGCTCAGTGCCGAGGACCGGTCGTGGGTCGGCATGATCGTGCAGGCCGGCATCCGCGGCTTCGTCGACTGGTACCGCCACAGCGCCGACCCGGTCCCCGACGCCACCACCCTCGCCTCGTCCGTCTTCGGCGCCGCGCCGCGGGCACTGGCGGGCGTCATCAACCTGCAGCAGACGGTCGACCTCGTCCGGTTGTCCATCGAGGTGGTCGAGAGCAACGTCGACGACATCCTCGACCCGGCCGACGCTCCCGACGTCCACGCGTCCGTGCTGCGCTACGCGCGCGAGGTCGCCTTCGCCACGGCCGAGGTCTACGCACGCGCCGCGGAGGTCCGCGGCGCCTGGGACGCCCGGCTCGAGGCCCTCGTGGTCGACTCGGTGCTGAGGTCGGAGACCGACGAGGCCGTGCTGTCGCGCGCCAGCGCGCTCGGCTGGGCGGAGCGCGGCGAGGTGGCCGTGGTGCTCGGGACCGTCCCCGAGCGGCGTACCGAGACCGACCTCTTCGAGGAGGTACGCCGGCTCGCCCGCGCCGCGGGCATGGACGCGCTGTGCGCCACCCAGGGCGATCGGCTGGTGGTGGTCCTGGGCGGCGTGACCGACTCACGGGCCGCGGCCGAGGCGGTGCTCGACGTCTTCGGCGAGGGCACGGTGGTGGTCGGGCCGGTGACCGACGACCTCGGTCACGCGCACGTCTCCGCCCGGGCAGCCCTCGCCGCCCACCGCGCCTCGCCCGGCTGGCCGGGCGCCCCCCGCCCGGTCCGCAGCGACGAGCTGCTCCCGGAGCGCGCGCTGGCGGGCGACGGCCACGCGCGGCGCCACCTGGTCGACGACGTCTACCTGCCGCTGCTCGCGGCCCGCGGGACCCTGATCGAGACCCTCACCGCCTACTTCCACCACGGCGCCTCGATCGAGGCGACGGCGCGCGCGCTGTTCGTGCACGCCAACACGGTCCGCTACCGGCTCAAGCAGGTCAGCGAGCTCACCGGGTGGTCCCCGTCGGACGCGCGGCACGCGTTCACGCTCGAGATCGCGCTCGTGCTCGGCCGGCAGAGCGGCCGCGCCGAACCCAGCTCTTTGTAGGAACCCTACAAGGACTCACCGTCCAGATTCGTGCGCGCCGGAGGCGAACCGGACCCCGTCCACCCGTCAGAGTGGACTCGTGCTCGTCATCGTCGCCCCCGGACAAGGGGCCCAGACTCCCGGATTCCTGCAGCCCTGGCTGGAGGACAGCGCCTTCGCCGCGCGCTTCGAGTGGCTGTCCACCGTGGCCGGCCTCGACCTGGTCCACTACGGCACCGAGGCCGACGCCGAGACCATCCGCGACACCCAGGTCGCCCAGCCGCTGCTGGTGGCGACCGGCCTCGTCGCGGCGCTCGGGATCTTCCCGCACCCGACCGACGCGTTCGGCAAGGTCAGCGCCGTCGCCGGCCACAGCGTCGGCGAGCTCACGGCCGCCGCAGGCGCCCGGGTGATCACCGCGGAGCAGGCGATGGTTCTCGTGCGCGAGCGCGGCAAGGCGATGGCCGCCGCCGCGGCCGCCACGCCCACCGGCATGACCGCCGTGCTCGGCGGCGACCGCGACGAGGTGCTCGCGGCGATCGCCCGCCACGGGCTCACCGCCGCCAACGACAACGGCCCCGGCCAGGTGGTCGCCGCCGGGACGCTCGAGCAGCTCGAGGCGTTCAAGGCCGACCCGCCGGCCGAGGCCCGGCTCACCCCGCTCAGCGTCGCCGGCGCCTTCCACACCGAGCACATGGCCCCCGCTGTCGGGCACCTCGCCTCGCTGGCCCGATCGGTGTCGACGCACGACCCGCGG
Organism: Nocardioides sp. GCM10027114; assembly: GCF_042659625.1. Classification (NCBI taxonomy): domain Bacteria; kingdom Bacillati; phylum Actinomycetota; class Actinomycetes; order Propionibacteriales; family Nocardioidaceae; genus Nocardioides; species Nocardioides sp. GCM10027114. The sequence continues at coordinate 209,241 of NZ_JBHSSS010000019.1, read as the reverse complement.
ACCCGCGTCATCTCCAACAAGGACGGCCAGGTGGTCCACGACGGCCGCGAGGTGCTCCGCCGCCTCGTCGGCCAGATCGCCAGCCCGGTCCGCTGGGACCTGTGCATGGACACCATGGCCGACCTCGGCGTCACCGGCATCCTCGAGATGCCGCCGGCGGGCACCCTCACCGGCATCGCGAAGCGCGCCCTGAAGGGCGTGGAGACCTTCGCCCTCAAGACCCCCGACCAGCTCGACGACGCCCGCGCCTTCTGCGACAAGCACGGCGAGTTCGCGGAGATGGACACGACGCCCACGTGGCGGATGGTTGTCTCCCCCGCCAAGGGCACCTTCCACGTGGCCGAGGAGGCGTCCGGCGCCGACCGGCTCCCGGCCGGCTCGGCCATCGGCGACGTGGCCGGTCTCCGCGACCGGGTCAGCGTGGTCGCCCACCACGGCGGGCAGGTCGTCGAGTGGCTCGTCGAGGACGGCGACCTGGTCTCGCCGGGCCAGCCCCTGGTCCGGCTCCACCCGGAGGTGGTCTCCTGATGCCCATCACGCCCAGCGCCGGCCCCGCCCACACCCGGATCCTCGGGGTCGGCGCCTACCGCCCGTCCCGGCTGGTCCCCAACGCCGAGGTCGTCGAGGCCATCGACTCCAGCGACGAGTGGATCCAGCAGCGCTCCGGCATCAAGACCCGCCGGTGGGCCGCGCCCGACGAGTCCATCCAGATGATGAGCGTGGCCGCCTCCCGCGACGCGATCGAGCGGGCCGGCATCTCGCCGGAGCAGATCGACTGCGTCATCGTCGCCACGGTGAGCCACATGCTGCAGACGCCGGCGGTCGCGACCGCGATCGCCCACGAGCTCGGCACCAACCAGGCTGCGGCCTTCGACATCTCCGCCGCCTGCGCCGGGTTCTGCCACGGCATCGCCATGGCCTCCGACATGGTGCGCGCCGGGAGCGCGGGTCACGCGCTCGTCATCGGCGTCGAGCGGCTCAGCGACATCACCGACCTCTACGACCGCGGGACGGCGTTCATCTTCGCCGACGGCGCGGGCGCGGCCGTGGTGGGACCGAGCGACACCCCGGGGGTCGGGCCCGTGGTGTGGGGCTCCGACGGCGAGCAGTTCGACCTGATCCGCCAGAAGGAGGACTGGCGCGACGTGGTCGGCACCCCCGCCGTCCCCGGAAGCGGTGTCATGCCCCACCTGGTGATGCAGGGCAACCCGGTCTTCCGCTGGGCCTCCTTCGCGATGGCCAAGATCGGCCAGCAGGCCCTCGACCTCGCCGGGGTCACCGTCGACGAGCTCGACCTGTTCATCCCCCATCAGGCGAACATGCGGATCATCGACGCAATGGCGCGCTCGATGAAGCTGCCCGAGCGGGTGCGTATCGCGCGCGACATCGCCGACCAGGGCAACACCTCCGCCGCCTCCATCCCGCTGGCCCTCGACCGCATGGTCGAGGAGGGCGACGCGCGCAGCGGCGACCTCGCCCTGCTGATCGCCTTCGGCGCCGGCCTCTCGTACGCCGCCCAGGTCGTCACCGTCCCCTGACCCGGCGTACCCCCGGACGCACCACCCCCTGCACCACCACAGGCAGCACCCGTCCACCACCAGACACCCGTCCACCACCAGACCAGCACCACCACACACCCACCGAGAGAAGGAAGCCAGATGGCCACCACCGAAGAGATCCGCGCCGACCTCGCCGAGATCGTCAACGAGGTCGCGGGCGTCGACACCGACGACGTGCAGCTCGACAAGTCGTTCGTCGACGACCTCGACGTCGACTCGCTGTCCATGGTCGAGGTCGTCGTCGCCGCCGAGGAGAAGTTCGGCGTGTCGATTCCCGACGACGAGGTCAAGAACCTCAAGACCGTGGGTGACGCCGTCGCCTACATCGAGCGCGCCCAGAACTGACAACGCAGAACTGACCGACAGGGCTGAGCGCACGCCCGACCCGGGCTGCTGCACCCCACCGATCCCCACCACACAGAGGTGACCACCATGTCTGCCACGCGAGTCCTCGTCACCGGGCTGGGCGCCACGTCCCCCGTCGGCGGCGACGTCCCGACCACCTGGTCCGCCCTCCTCGAGGGTCGCTCCGGCGTCGCCGCCCTGACCCAGGACTGGGCCCAGGACCTCGGTGCCCGGATCGCGGCCGAGGTCGCGGTCGACCCGACCGAGGTGCTCGACCGGGTCAAGGCCCGACGCCTCGACCGGTCCGGCCAGCTGGCGCTGGTCGCCGCGCAGGAGGCGTGGGCAGACGCCGGCCTCGCCGACGGCGGTGTGGAGGCCGAGCGGCTCGCCGTCGCGATGGCCTCGGGCATCGGTGGGGTGCAGACCCTGCTCAGCAACTACGACGCGCTCAAGGAGAAGGGGCCGCGCCGGGTCTCGCCGCTGGCGATCCCGATGCTCATGCCCAACTCCCCCGCCGCCCACATCGGGCTGGCGATCGGCGCCAAGGGGCCGGTGTCCACGCCGGTGTCGGCCTGCGCCTCCGGCAACGAGGCGATCGCCCTCGGCATCGACCTGATTCGCCTCGGCCGCGCGGACGTCGTCGTCTGCGGCGGCACGGAGGCCGCGGTCCACGCGCTGCCCATGGCCGCGTTCGGCCAGATGATGGCGCTGTCGAAGCGCAACGACGACCCGGAGGCGGCCTCCCGCCCGTGGGACAAGGGTCGTGACGGGTTCGTGCTCGGCGAGGGTGCGGCCGTGGTCGTCCTGGAGTCGGAGGAGCACGCGAGGGCGCGCGGTGCCAAGGTGTACGCCGAGGCCGCCGGCGCCGGCATCACCGCCGACGCCCACGACATCGCCCAGCCCGACCCGGCCGGGCTCGGCGCCACCCGCGCCATGCGGATGGCGCTCCGCGAAGCGGGACTCGAGGCCGCCGACATCCGGCACATCAACGCCCACGCGACCTCGACCCCGCAGGGCGACGTGGCGGAGGCGGGCGCGATCCGCGCCGCCCTCGGCGACGCGTCCGACGGGGTGGTCGTCACCTCGACCAAGTCGATGACCGGCCACCTTCTCGGCGCGGCGGGCGCGCTCGAGTCGGTCGCCACGATCCTCGCGATCCGCGACCGGACCGTGCCGCCGACCATCAACCTCGAGGACCCCGAGGACGTCGGTCTCGACCTCGCCGACAAGCGGCGCGACCTGCCTGCCGGCGACGTGGCCGCCCTCAACAACTCGTTCGGGTTCGGCGGCCACAACGTCGCCCTGGCCTTCCGGAGCGCGTGATGACCCCCGCCACCGCGGCCCCCGCCGCCCCTGCTGCTTCCAAGGGGCCGACCAAGCTCCCGCGCGAGCAGGACCCCCGCAACCCGGTCACCCGGCTGAAGGCGCTGCTCGACGAGGGCTCGCTCGAGCTCATCACCCCTGACGACGACTCGGGGATGCTCGCCGCGGTCGGCCTCGTCGACGGCACGCGCGTCGTCGCGTTCTGCTCCGACGCCACCGTCATGGGCGGCGCGATGGGCGACCAGGGCTGCCGGGTCGTGGTGGACGCCTACCACCGGGCGATGACGGACGGGGTCCCGATCATCGGGCTCTGGCACTCCGGCGGCGCCCGGCTCGCCGAGGGAGTGCTCTCGCTGCACGCCGTCGGCCGCATCTTCCAGGTGATGACCCAGGCGTCCGGCAAGATCCCGCAGATCTCCGTCGTCCTCGGCCCCGCGGCCGGCGGCGCCGCCTACGGCCCCGCGCTGACCGACGTGGTCATCCTCGGGCCGGAGGGCCGCATCTTCGTGACCGGCCCGGACGTCGTCCGCTCCGTCACCGGCGAGGACGTCGACATGCTGCGGCTCGGCGGTCCCGAGCCCCACGGCCGTCGCTCCGGCGTGGTGCACATCCTCACCGAGTCCGAGCGCGAGGCGCTCGACCGCGCCCGCAGCGTCGCCGCGCTGCTCGGCTCGCAGGGCAGCCTGGACGTGGCCACGGTCGAGGACCGCGACCTCGCCGACCTGCTGCCGGAGTCGAAGAAGCGCGCCTACGACGTGCACCCGCTGGTCGAGTCGCTCCTCGACGAGGGCACGGCCCAGGAGCTGCACGCCCGCTGGGCACCCAACATCGTCACCGCGCTCGGGCGCTTCGGCGGGCGCACCGTCGGCGTGGTCGCCAACAACCCGCTGCGGCTCGGTGGCTGCCTCGACTCGCTGTCGGCCGAGAAGGCCTCGCGGTTCGTGCGCATGTGCGACGCCTTCGGCGTCCCGCTCATCGTCGTGGTGGACGTCCCCGGTTACCTCCCGGGCGTCGGCCAGGAGTGGGACGGCGTGGTGCGCCGCGGCGCCAAGCTGCTGCACGCGTTCGGCGAGTGCGTCGTCCCCCGGGTCACGCTGGTCACCCGCAAGACGTACGGCGGCGCCTACATCGCCATGAACGCCCGCTCCCTCGGCGCCACCCGGGTCTTCGCCTGGCCGGGCGCGGAGGTGGCGGTCATGGGGGCCGTCGCCGCGATCCGGATCCTCCACCGCCGCAAGCTGGCCGAGGTCTCCCCCGAGATCCGTCCCCAGGTCGAGGCCGAGCTGGCCGCCGAGCACGAGAAGCTCGCCGGCGGCGTCGACAAGGCTGTCGAGATCGGCGTGGTCGACGAGGTCGTCGAGCCGACCGCCACCCGGACGGCCATCGCCCGGGCCATCGACGACGCCGTGCAGACCGTGGGCGTCCGCCGGGGCGGCCACGGCAACATCCCGCTCTGATCGCTGCCACGGATCGGGCCCGACGGTGACGTGTGTGGCGTAACGCACGTCACACCCGTCCGTTGACCCCTGTGACGTGACAAGGGGGTTCCGCCATGTTCCGGATGCTGCTTCGGACGGCCGCGGCCGTGCTCACGACCGCGGCCCTGCTCCTCGGGGGGCTCACAGCCCCGGCCGCGGCCGGCAACAGCGACCTGGGCCGGTTGTGGGCCAAGGACAAGGTGCTGAAGCGCGGCTGCCACGACTACCGCTACCAGTACCGCGTGAAGCCGGAGACCCGGCACTGGTCCCTCGAGACCTTCCTCCGCGACCCCAGCGGCGAGGTGATCGCGTCCAACGCGTTCGAGAACGCCACCAACAAGCGCCGCGGGTCGAGCACCTTCCGCTTCTGCCGGTGGAACACCGAGCCCGGACGCTTCAAAATCCGCGGCAAGCTCACGCAGTACGACGGCTACGACCAGACCGTCGGCTGGGTGAAGCCGGGCTGGTTCCGGATGCGGCTGGCCTGACCCCGCCGGGGGGGGGCGACCCTCAGACCACCTGGTGCAGCCAGCGCACCGGGGCGCCGTCGCCGGCGTGGCGGAAGGTCTCGAGCTCGTCGTCCCAGGGCTTGCCGAGCAGTTTGTCGATCTCGAGCGGCAGCGTCGTGTCGCCGAGCGCGGCCTTGACCACGGCGGCCTTGAGACGGTCCTCGGGGATCATGATGTCGCCGTGGAGGCCGGTGACGGCGTGGAAGACGCCGAGGTCCGGCGTGAACGAGTAGCGAGCACCCTCCGAGGAGGCCGTGGGCTCCTCGGTGATCTCGAAGCGCAGGTGGTTCCAGCCGCGCAGCGCGGAGGCGATGGCGGCCGCCGCACCGACGCCGCCCGTCCAGGACAGCTCGGCACGGTAGGTCCCCGCCTGGGCCGGCTGCGGCGTCCAGTCGAGGCTCACGGCAACGCCGAGTACGCCGCCCACGGCCCACTCGATGTGCGGGCACAGCGCGGACGGCGCGGAGTGGACGTACAGGACGCCTCTCGTTGCAGCAGCAGTGCGTGTGGTCACCGTGACCTCCTCCATCTCCAGCGTGAGATACGCCTTCCCCAGCGGTCTCGTGGAGCGGGTCGGTCGGAAGTGACCCATGTGTAGTTATGCCGCCATTGTGGCGGAAGTGACCGACGAGCGCCAGTGACGCGCCGGTGGCGGCCGTGACGCGTGTGATCCCCTCGTCCTGCACCGGAACGGCACGTGACGCGGACCATGCGGCCGGCGGCGCGTGGGGCGGACCCCCGCGGGGAACCGTGGCCTGCATGAACCGAGGGATCCGAACCTGGCTGCTGCGCATGCTCCTGTTCACCGGGCCCGGGCGCGGCCTGCCCATCGACCCCATCGACGGGGAGTAGCCGGGCCGGGCACCATGGACGCGTGACCGACGACCCGCGCCTGCGCCGCCGGCTCGCGGCGCTCAGCGGCGCGGTCCTCGCGTACGCCGTGCTGCTCGGCCTCGTCTACTGGGTCGCCGTCCGCACCGTCAACGGCCGCGAGTTCGGTGATGCAGCGCTGCGCGGCGGGCTGCTCACCCGCTCCGCCGTGACGGACACGGTCGACGCAGTGCTCGACGTCGTCTCGGTCGCCATGCTGCTGGGCGCCCTCGCCGTGGTGGCCACGATCGCGCTGCTTCGGCTGGCCCGCGTCCCCGGCCTCGCCGCACTCGGGCTGATGTTCGGGGCCAACGGCACCACCTGGCTCCTCAAGGAGCACCTGCTCACCCGCCCGGACCTCGGCCTCACGGAGTACACCCCCGCCACCCTCAACAGCCTGCCCAGCGGCCACACCACGGCCGCCTTCTCGGCAGTGGCCGCGGTGGTCTTCGTGCTCCCCCACCGGCTGCGCCTCCCGGTCGCGGTCGCCGGCGGCGTCGCCTCCGTGCTCGCCGCCATGGCGACGCTGTTCGCCGGCTGGCACCGGCCCAGCGACTCGGTGGCCGCTTTCCTCGTTGTCGGCGCGTGGACGGCTGCGGCCGCGGCCACGGTCGTGGCCTTCGGCACCCCGCCGACAGGCGAGCCCGAGCCGCCGTCGAGCCGGGCCCGCTGGTTCCTGCCGACAGCGGTCGGGACGCTGGTGCTCGGCCTCGGGCTGGCGCTCGTCCTCGACGCCGCCTCCGGGGTGCGCGACGCGGCGCTGGGGCAGGCGGTGGCGGTGCTCGCCGGACTCTGCTTCGTAACGGGGACGGCAGCCCTCGTCCTCTTCGCGTCGCTGCGGCTGCTCGAGGTGGCGGAGGCCCCGGCTCAGTCCCGCACCCGGCCGGTCTCGTAGGCCCACATCGCGATCTCGACGCGGTTCCGGGCGCCCAGTTTCGCCATCAGGCTGGCGAGGTGCGTCTTGACGGTGCTGAGGCTGATGTGGAGGTCGGCGGCGATCTCGGCGTTCGTGCGCCCGCGGGCCACGGTGGCCAGCACCTCCTCCTCCCGGTCCGTGAGCGGCTCCACCGGCTGCGCGACCGGCGAGGCGGCGCCGGCCAGGCCGGCCAGGAGCCGCCGCGTGATCCGCGGCGAGATCAGCGCGTCGCCGTGCGCCGCGGCCCGGATCGCCTCCCCGAGCAGGTCGGGGCCGGCGTCCTTGAGGAGGAAGCCACTGGCTCCCGCCTGCAGCGCGCCGTGGACGTACTCGTCGAGGTCGAAGGTCGTGATGACGACGACCGCGACCGGCTCGGGCACGTCCGGGCCGGCCAGCAGCCGGGTCGCCTCGACCCCGTCCAGCACCGGCATCCGGATGTCCATCAGGCACACGTCGGGCCGCAGCTCGCGCGCCAGCCGCACCGCCTCCCGGCCGTCGGCGGCCTCGCCCACCACCTCGATGCCGTCGAGGGTGCCGAGGATCAGCCGGAGGCCGGTGCGCACCAGGTCCTGGTCGTCGGCGACGAGCACGCGGATCGTCACGCCGGCACCTCCCTCGGCAACCGGACAGCGACGAGCCAGCCGCGGTCCGGTCCGGGCCCGGCGGCGAAGGTGCCCCCCAGCAGCGCCGCCCGCTCGGCCATGCCGGTCAGCCCGAAGCCGTCGACGCCGGGCAGACCGTCCGGGCGCCGGCGGTCCCGCGGTGGCGCGGGCTCGCCGTCGTCGCGCACCCGCAGCTCGACCGCCGTGGCGTTCCCGAGGACCTCGACGTCGACCCGGCCCGCGCCGCGCGCGTGGCGCAGCGCGTTGGTGACCGCCTCCTGCGCCATCCGGTAGAGCGCCGTGTCCAGCGCCGCCGGCAGCCGGTCGAGGTCGCCCGAGAGCGCGACGGCCACGGCCGGCCCGGGCCCCCGGCCGGCGGAGGTGGCCAGGCCGTGCAGGTCGGCGACCCCGGGCTGCGGGGCGTACTCGGCAGGCGCTGGGCTGCCGCGGCGGCCCGGGCCGCGCAGCACGCGCACCATCGACCGCATCTCGTCCAGCGTGCGCGACGCCTCCTCCTCGATGACGCGCAGCGCCTCGACGGCGGAGCCCGGGTCGCGGTCGGCCAGGGCCCGCCCCGCCTGCGCCTGGATGGCCATCGCCGACACATGGTGGGCGACGGTGTCATGGAGCTCGCGGGCCAGCTGAACGCGTTCGTCGGCCCTCACCCGCTCGATCCGGCGTCGGCGCGCCGTCGACACCGCGCGCATCTGGGCGCCCAGCACCACAGCGGTGGTCAGCACGGCCATGCCCCCCACCGCGTCGGCAAGACCCGTCCAGTCGACCAGCATGGCCACCCCGGCGGCGGCGAGGACGATGCCGAGCCCCGCTGCCACTTCTCGGCCGGTGCCCCAGCGCGCCAGGGCGTAGGGCATCACCAGCACGTAGACCATCGACACCAGCCCCAGCGGCGGCCGGCCCGTCACCGCGAGCGCCACCTCCACGAGGAGGACGGAGCCGAAGACGACGGCCACCGCCGCCAGCGGCCGGGTCCGCCGCCACAGCGTCGCGGGCAGCAGCGCCAGCCCGAGGAGCAGGGAGAGCCACCGCAACGGCAGGTCGCCCCGGAGGGCCACCTCCAGCACCACCGCGGTCGCGGCACCGGCGACCAGCAGCCAGTCCCGCCACACCCGTGCGGGCGGCGACGGCGCCCGGGGCATGGCGAGGGCGCCGCCCAGTGCGCTGCGGAACTGGTGACCCATCACGCCACCAGCGTAGGGACCCGCGGCCTCCGGCGTACCGGCCGAAAGGACGACCCGCTCGGGCTCAGGAGGTCGGGTCGGGCAGGTTCGGCGCGGTGGCCAGCGGCTTCCCGGCGATCTGCAGCATGCGGGCGATCGTCGTACCGGCCACGTCGCCGGGGAGGTACTCGCCGCCGACCACGAGGTGGGTCAGGTCACCGGCCGCCTGGCCGTTGGCGAGCCGGACGGCGGACCCGGAGTCACCCGGCGAGGCGGCGCCGGCCCAGGCGAAGGCGTCACCACCGTCGCCTTTGCCGCGGTAGACGACCACGCCGGCCCGCGGCGTACCCCCGGTGCCGACGACGAGACCGTGGCCTGAGTGCTCGACGACGGCGCCCGGCTGCGGGGAGCCGGCGCCGGTCGGGCCGCCGAAGTAGGCCATGGACGGGTTGACGTACTGCTCCATCTCCGGGCGGACGTCGATGAGCGCGAAGTCGTTGCCGACACCCTGGTCGACGCTCTTCACCGTGGTGCCGATGTTCATCAGCACCCCGGGCGCCGCGACGAGCGTGACCTCGTCGCCGACCTCGGTGCAGTGGCCGGCGGTGCCGATGAAGTAGTTGCTGGCGCTGCCGAAGACGAAGTTCGTGGTGCAACCGGACGGGGCGATGATCCACGCGCCGGGGCGGATGCCCGTGAAGGCGAGGCCGCTGGTCGGGAAGTCCACGCCCTCCGGCAGCGGCACGGACTCGCCACGCTCGGCCGCCGCCATGACCCGCTCGTGCAGCTGCGAGGTGTACCAGTCGGGCTGAGGGGCGCTGAGCTCGACGAAGCGCGGCGCCTCGGGTGTGCCGGCGACCTCCTCGACGGCGGTGGCCGAGGACGAGAGCGGGATGGTCAGGGCCACTGCTGACAGGGCCGCCAGGACGGTGTGACGCACGCGCATGGGTTTCTCCTCCGAGATGAGAAGGCTGGACTCCCCAGCCGCCCCTGCAACGAGGGACCGGACCCGGAGTCACGACCACCGCCGACGTCGCCCGCGGGTCCTCTCCGCAATCCGGGTGCACCGTCGACGAGTCAGCCCTAGGGTGCCGCCGTGTCCACGGCCCTCGTCGTCGCCGCACTCGTCAGTGCGGCGCTCCTGCTCCCGACAGTGGCGCTGCTGCTGGTCTGGGGACTTCTCGGCGGCGACGGGAAGCCCCGCGGCCCGGTGCACGTGGCGCTGGGCTGCGCCGTCGGCCTCGGCTCGCTGCTCAACGTGGGCGCGACCTGGCGGGCCCTCGACGGGATCGGCGCCGCCGCGTGGTGGCTGATGTGGATCCCGACTGCGGCGGCCGTCGCGGCCCTGCCGCTTCTCTCCGGCCAGCCGGGGGCACGGCCGGGACGAAGCGACCTGGCCCTGGGCCTCCTGCTCGCCGCCGCCCTCGGGCTCCCGGCGGCGCTCGTGGCCCTCGGGGGGGGCGTCACGGCGTAGCCCGGCTAGGCTCGGCCCCGGTTCGGGGGCGGTAGCTCAGTCGGTCAGAGCAGAGGACTCATAATCCTTGGGTCGTGGGTTCGAGCCCCACCCGCCCTACCAACGGATGAGCGCCGGCGGCGAGGGCCGGTGAGTGCTACCCGAGTCCGGCGTCGACCGCGGCGTCGTAGGCGCGCTGGTCCTCGTCGAACGTCCAGATCTCGTGGATCTGGCCGTCCGAGAGGCGGTACAGCACGGTGCGCAAGCCCTCGTACGTCGTGCCGGCCACGTCGACGGTGGACCGGACCACGGCGACGGCGTGGTCCTCACCAGCCATGACCTCGATCGGCTCGATCTTCACGTCGAGCGACCCGAACATCTCGCGCATCACCTCCTGCAGCCCGTCCCGGGAGAAGTCCCCTGCGAGCTTGCTCCTGCCGAGGAGGTGCGCGACGAGGTCGTCGGCGAGGTAGTTGCTCGCCCCCTCGACGTCGTGTGCGGCGACTTTCGAGAGGTAGTCGCGGACCCATGACAGCGTCTCGGTGCTCATGACACATCCCTGTGATGAGGAGGTGGACACCAGCCACGCTACGCGCGACGACGGGGGTCTCGCCTGACCACGACGGGGCAGTCCGGACGGGGCAGCCTGTCCGTCACTCGTGGTCCCGGGTCACGGGTCCCCCACCGAACGCCCGAGTCGGCTCAACCCTCCCCTCCACTGGCCAGGTCCTGCGACAGTGGGACCCCGGTGTCGTCCACCCCCGGGGATCGAGAGGCATCGATGTCCACACAGTCCCGGGGCCACCACCCGGTCGTCGTCTCCCAGCTCGAGCACCGCGCGGGAGATCTTCAACTGCGGCTCGCCGACCGCATCACCGCCTTCGCGGGGTCGATGACCTTCGTCTACCTGCACGCCGTTGCGTTCGCGACGTGGATGCTGCTGGTGGAGGCGAGCCCATGGCCGACGCTGACGCTGGCGGTCTCGCTGGAGGCGATCTTCCTGTCGACGTTCGTGCTGATCGGCCAGAACAGACAGGCGGCGTTCCAGCAGGCCAAGGCCGACCACGACTTCCAGGAGTCCGAGCTCGAGCTGCGGACCAACACCGAGCTGACGCGTGAGATCCACGTCCTCACCACGGAGCTGCACCGCCGGATCGTCGGTGGCCCCGGGGGACCCGTCCAGACCGGACCCTGACCCGCCGGTCGAAGGTCCGGGTCCCCGGACCTTCGACCGTGGCGCCGGCCCACGACCCGCGGTACACCAGAAAAGGGGTCACGTCCGACTGGAGGTTCCGATGCGTACGTCCCTGGCCGCCCTCGGCGGCATTGCCGCGCTCTCGCTCACCCTCGCCGCCGCACCGGCGGCGGCCGCGCCGGCCATCCCCATGACCGGGGCGCAGGAGTCCGGTCCCGGTGACAACAACGGGCACGGCTTCTTCAGCTACCGCCTCTCGGGCACCGACTTCTGCTACTCGATGTCCTGGCGAGGCATCGACACCGCCGTGGCGGCACACGTCCACGTGGCACCGCGCCACGTGGCAGGCCCGGTCGTCATCCCCCTCAGCGTGGGCGACGGCTCCGGCGCCACGGTCTCGGACTGCGTGGCGATCGACGCGGGGCTCGCCGCGGCCATCAAGGCGAACCCGAAGGCCTACTACGTCAACGTGCACAACGAGGCCTTCCCCGCGGGCGCGATCCGCGGACAGCTCAAGCGCGACTGACGGTCCGGCCCCTCGGCCCGGTCACCCGACCGGCGAGTCGGCCACGAGCTCGGCGAGCCAGCGCGGGATCGCGCCGCCCCACTCGTCCAGCTCGGCGTCGTCCATCGAGGCGCAGCAGCGGGCCCAGCACTCGACCCTGCCCAGACGGGCCAGGCGGAGGGCGGCCGGGAGCGCGGCGCGCAGCGCCGGCATGGGGGCGAGGTCGCTCCAGACCTCGAGCGCGGCATCTGCCACCCGCCACAGCCGCGGGTCGTCAGGACCGGCCCCGAGCCGGCCCGCGAGCACGTTCAGCGGGATCAGCAGCACGCCCAACGGCTCGGTGAGCAGCGAGTCGGCGAAGTCGAAGAAGCGCAGCTCGTCGGCCACGTGGAAGACGTTGTTCTCGTGCAGGTCGTTGTGGTTGAGGGTCACCGGGAGCCCGAGTGAGGCCACCTGCTCCGCCCAGTCGCGCACGGCGAGCAGCCGCCCGCACACGGCGTCGTGCAGCTCGCGGGGCATCCGGCGCGGGTCGTCGGCCGGCAGCGCGACGAGCTCCTCGAGCCGGCGCTCGACGTACGCCGGGGCGTCGGCGGGCGGCAGCGTCGTGAGGCCCAGCGACTCGAGGCGGTCCCGGTGCGGCGCGACCGCCCGCTGCAGCTCCGCCGCGGCGGCCGCGACCCGGCACCACGCGTCCACGTCGTCGTCCGCCACGGTGGCGGCCATGACCTGCCCCTGGTCGGGGGTCAGCAGCAGCCCGCGGTCCGGATCCGCGCCCGCCACGGGCACGACCCGGTCCGGCGCCACCTCCCCCAGCGCCTGCACGAGCGCGGCCTCGAACGACTGCAGCTCGCAGTTCTGCTTGAGGTAGAACCGGCGGTCCGCGGTCTCCACCGCCCACACCGACGCCCACACACGGAGCTTCACCTGCTCCAGCACGGCCAGGTCGCCGACCTCGCCGGCGACCCACTCGGCGAGCGCGGCGGCGCACTCGGCGCTCGCCCACTCCTGCGTCCGGCTCGGCAGCCGCTCCCCCAGATCGGCGTGCGGCACGTCAGTCCCGCCGCTGCATCTCGTGCATCTGCTCGACGACGCGGTAGCCGAAGCGCAGGTTGGTGCGGTGCATGGCGTGGTTCTCCGGGTCGGTCCACGTGTGGAGCACGGTCCGGTCCGGGTGCTCGCGCGCCACGACCTCGAGCGTCGCCAGCTTGAGCAGGGTCCCGAGCCGGTGGCCGCGGAGGGCGGGCATGACCAGCGTGTCGCCCTGGATCGCCGTGGGCTGGCCGTGCGGCAGGAACACCTGGCTGTGACCCACCAGCTCCCCATCTGCATCGCGGGCGGCGGCGACGACCTGGCGGTACGACCTCACCATCCGCTCCTCGAAGGAGCGCAGCCGGGACTCGTCGTAGACGATCGGCTCCCAGTCCAGCTCGCCGACCGGCACGTCGTCGGCCATCTGGGTCTTGAGGCGGCAGTAGCCGGCCCTGAGCTCGGCCGGGCAGCGGTCGCCCCAGGTCACGACCTCGTACGCCGCACCCGCACCGTCGAGCTCCGCCCGGCGCGCCGCCAGGCGGTCGGCGGCCACGGGAAGGTCGAGCACGAGGTGGTCCTCGACGTGGACGCTGCCGAATCCCGCACGCGTCGCGAACTCCAGACCCGCCCGCCCCACGGCGCCGTCGGGGACGAAGAGCTCGGCGATCACCGTGGTCCTGCCCGCCTCGCGTCGCAGCGCGTCGAGCCGGTCGAGCAGGGCGGTGCCGATGCCTTCCCGGCGCCGCGCCGGCACGACGTGGACCGCCACCTCGGCGAGGTGCGTGTTGTCGTTCAGCGACAGCTCGAGCTCGCCGGTGCCGACCACGACGTCGCCGTCGCGGGCCGTGACCAGGTCACGCCGCACGTACTCGCCGGGGTCGCGGACCGCCGCGGCGAGCGCCTCGAACGTCCGGGAGTAGGCATACGGGCGCCCGGCGTGGAAGGCGACCTGCTCGGCGTCGAACCAGGCCCGCAGGGCCTGCTCGTCGAAGGGGTCGACCCCCGCGATCTCGACCATGGCCACACCCAACCGGACCGCGGCGGCCGCGGCAACGGGTTTCGCCGCCCCATCCGGGCGCCGGGTGCTTCTGCCATGCTCGGGAGATGGAGCCCGAGCCCCTCACCCCGCTGCCCGAGGACTGGACCCGTGCGCTGTGCATCGTCGCGCACCCCGACGACATGGAGTTCGGCGCCGCCGCCGCCGTCGCCCGCTGGACCGGCCAGGGCAAGAAGGTCGGCTACTGCATGGTGACCAGCGGCGAGGCCGGCATCGACGGCATGCACCCCGACGAGTGCCGCCGCGTGCGCGAGGCCGAGCAGGTCGAGTCGGCCCGCATCGTCGGGGTCGACCACGTCGAGTTCCTCGGGCTGCCCGACGGCATCCTCGAGTACGGCGTGCCGCTGCGCCGCACGCTCGCCGAGGTGGTCCGGCGCTTCCGTCCGGACATCGTCGTGACCGGCAACTTCCGCGACACCTGGGGCGGCCGGAACCTCAACCAGGCGGACCACATCGCCGTGGGCCGGGCCGTGCTCGACGCCGTGCGCGACGCCGGCAACCGCTGGGTCTTCCCCGAGCAGCTCGACGGCCCGCTGGAGCCGTGGGGCGGCGTGCGGGCGGTGTGGGCGTTCGGCTCCCCGCAGGCCGGGCACGCGGTCGACACGACCGACACGTTCGAGGCGGGCGTGGAGTCGCTGAGGGCCCATGCCGCCTACATCGAGGGCCTCGGCTGGGAGGACTTCGACCCGCGCGAGTTCCTCGAGGGCTTCGCGCGGCAGACCGGCCAGCGGCTCGGTGTCCCCATGGCGGCGGCGTTCGAGGTGCTGCCCATGGGCTGGGGCGAGTAGCAGACGCTCGGCCCGGCCGCGCACTGGTAAGGCGCTCAGGGGTAGGGCGTGAGCAGCTGGTCCACCGGCGCGTGGTCGTCGCGGAGCACCGGCGCGTCCTCCACCCAGTCGTCGAGCCGCTCTCCCTCGATCACCGTCCAGCCGGTCCCCCGCTCCGCCATCCGGTCGGCCCAGGCCGCGGTGTCGAGTGGCCGCGCACCCGCGACCGCGACGAGGTTCCCACCGCGGTCCCCGAAGAGGGTCTCCGGCCGGGCCGCAAGCGCGACGTGCTCGAAGGTCTCCCGCAGGGTCGCGACCTGGGCCCGCGCGAACGCGAGCGGGCCGTAGTCGAT
Source organism: Nocardioides sp. GCM10027114 (assembly GCF_042659625.1). Taxonomy (NCBI): domain Bacteria; kingdom Bacillati; phylum Actinomycetota; class Actinomycetes; order Propionibacteriales; family Nocardioidaceae; genus Nocardioides; species Nocardioides sp. GCM10027114. The sequence goes on along the minus strand of NZ_JBHSSS010000019.1, from coordinate 194,102 downwards.
GAGGTTGGCGGCGTACAGCCCGTCGTCGGTGAGCACGCGCCGCACCTCCTGCAGCGCCTCTCGCGTCGTGAGGTGGAAGGGGATGCTGACGCCGCCGAAGGCGTCACCGACGACCAGGTCGCGGCTGGCCGAGGGGGCTCGACGGAGCCCGGTTCGGGCGTCCTCGACGCGCACCTCGAGGCCGTCCCCCTGCTCCAGCCCGAGCAGCTCGACGTCCGCCTCCAGCACGCCCGGGTCGATCTCGGAGACCAGGCTGTCGGTCCCCGGGCGGACTGCGTGCAGGTAGCGCGGGAGGGTCAGCCCGCCGCCGCCGAGGTGGTAGGCGCGCAGCGCCGCACCCTCGGCGTACGCCGTGTCGGTGAGCGAGGCGATCGCCTGGACGTAGGCGAAGTCGAGGTGGGTCGGGTCGACCAAGTCGACGTAGGAGTGCCGGACCCCGTCGAGGACCAGCACTCGACCGGTTTCCCGGTCGGGGTCGGTCTGCACCACGGCGCAGTGGTAGCGGGTCTCGATGTCGCATCCACCGGGAGCGGCCGCCGCCCCGAGCGCCCCGGCCGCGATCGCCCCGGCCGCGATCGTCGGGCTGCGCCAGCCCCGCACCCGTACGTCGACCAGCACCGACGAGGCGACGAGCAGGACGCCGAGGCCCACCAGGATGGTGCTCACGGGAGCCAGCGAGATGAGCACGAACCCGGTCAGCACCGTGCCGGCGATGGCGCCCACCGTGCCGATGCCGGACAGCCGGCCCACCACGGTGCCCGTCTCGTCGAGGCTGGCCAGCCGGAGCTTGATCACCATCGGCGTGACCGCGGACAGCAGCGAGGCCGGCACCACGATGGCGAGCGTCGCGGCTCCCAGCAGCATCGACCCGTCGCCGGCCGCACCCGCTGACCGCACGGCACCCGGCATCAGCGCCACGGCGCCTCCGGCGACCGCGAGCAGGGGGCCCAGCGTCCGCCGCGGGGAGACCCGGTCCGCGGCACGCCCGCCGAACCAGGCACCCGCGGCGATGGCCGTGAGCGCCAGGCCGATGACGAGCGTGTTCGTCTCCAGCGTGAGACCGAGGTAGGGGGCGAGGAGGCGGAGCGACGCGAGCTCCACCACGAGCACGGCGCCGGACGAGCCGAACACCAGCGCTCCCGCGGTCCACGGCCCCAGCGGGGCCCGCCCGCGCGGCTCCGGCCGGTCCATGGCCCCACCCTGCCAGAGCCGCCCGACCGGGGCGGCCGGTCCAGCCCACCCGCGCTCGTGCCGACAAACCTCTTGTGCCAGGAACCAACATTTGGTTTTAGTAATGCCCTAATGACTAGCACACGACCCTACCGAATGGACACGCGGGCCGCGGCCGCCGCCGCCACCCGCGAGCGCATCGCCGCTGCCGCGGAGCACGCCTTCACGACGCAGTGGTACGACGACGTGACCATCCGCGGCATCGCCGCGGAGGCCGGTGTCTCCCAGCAGACCGTGCTCAACCACTTCGCGACCAAGGAGGACCTGTGCGCCGCGGCGCTCGACCGGTTCACCGCGGCCATCGACTCGCGTCGCGCCCAGGTCTCCCCCGGCGACGTCGACGAGGCGGTCGCCGTCCTCGTCGAGGACTACGAGGCGACCGGTGACGCGACCCTCCGGATGCTCGCGGTCGAGGACCGCGTGCCGACCGTCCAGCCGTGGCTGGCGATGGGCCGGCGCGAGCACGAGCGCTGGGTGGCCACGATCTTCGCCGACGCGCTCGAGGGCCTGTCAGGCCGCGAGCGGGACCAGCGGCTCGGCCAGCTGGTCGTGGCGACCGACGTCTACGCCTGGAAGCTGCTGCGCCGCGACCGGGACCTGAGCCCCGCCGAGGTCGCCGACTCGCTGAGCCGTCTCGTACGACTGCTGCACCTGCGATGAGCCGCCGCGATGCGACACCACCTCCCGGACCTGCTCGCGCTGCTCGCCCCCCTCACCCCACCACCACACCAGAGAGGCACCACCATGAAGCGCTCCAAGATCCTGATCGCCGCCTGGGACGGAGCGGGATGCGTCCCCCCGCTGATGTCCGTCGCCCGCGCCCTCGTCGGCCGCGGTCACGACGTCCGCGTCATCGGCGACCCCGTGCTCGCCGGCGCGACGACCGCCGCCGGGGCACGCCACGTGCCGTGGACCCGGGCCCCGCACCGGCGCGACCGCAACCGGGCGTCGTGGTTCATCGACGACCTCGGCCCGGACGGCTTCGCCGGGATGCGCGACAACCTCGCCGTCGGCCCGGCCGCCGCGTTCGCCGCCGACGTGCGGGAGGAGATCTGGAGGGAGCCACCGGACCTCGTGCTCGCCGAGACCCTGCTGCTCGGGGCGCTCGTCGCCGCCGAGGCCGCGGAGGTCCCGGCGGCCCTGCTCAACACGACGATCAACATGTTCCCGGTCGAGGGCGTGCCGCCGTTCGGCCCGGGCTTCCTGCCGGCCGTCGACGACGCGGACCGGGAGCTCCACGCGGCCGTGGCCGAGCAGGGTGCCGCCGCCTGGAACGAGGCGCTTCCCGCCCTCAACCGCGCCCGCGAGGAGCAGGGGCTGCCGCCGCTGGCGCACGTGCTCGAGCAGTACCGCAGCGCCGCCCGGGTGCTGGTGCTGACGAGCTCCGCCTTCGACTTCACCGGCCCCCTCCCGCCCTTCCTGCGGTACGTCGGGCCCCGGCTCGACGACCTCGACGCGGTGCCCGACGGCTGGACGCCGCAGCCCGGTGACGAGCCACTGGTGCTCGTGTCGCTGAGCACCGAGTTCCAGGACCAGACCGACACGCTCGCCCGCGTCGCGGCCGCCCTGGGCACACTGCCCGTGCGCGGCGTGGTGACCACCGGCCGCGCCGTCGACCCGGGGTCGGTGCCGGCGCCGGCGAACGTGCAGGTGCTGCGGCTGGCACCGCACCGGGAGGTGCTGCCGCACGCCTCGGTCGTGGTGACCCACTGCGGCCACGGCACGACCATCAAGGCGCTGGCCGCCGGGATACCGCTGGTCTGCCTGCCGATGGGCCGCGACCAGAACGACGTCGCCGCCCGGGTGGTGCACCGCGGCGCCGGTGTCCGGCTGGACCCGGCCTCGGCGCCCGAGCAGATCGCCGCGGCGGTGCGCGAGGTGCTCGACGACCCGGCGTACCGGGTCCGCGCCTCGTCCATCGCCGACGTCATCGCGGTGGAGACCGCCGACGACCTCGCCGTGCGCGAGATCGAGGAGCTCCTCGGCAGCCACCACGGCGCCCCCGAGGCTGCCCGCGCCTGACGCTCACGGTTCAGGCACCGGCCCGCGCATCCGCCCACGAGGTGGCCGAGCCCCACACCGAGCGACCCGGTGTGGGGCTCGGCCACATGGACCTCCCGGCCGGAGCCGGTGAGCATGGCCGGCATGCGTGTCCTGATCACGATCTCGGCGCTGGTCGCGACGCTCCTCGCCGCCCCCTCGCCCGCCCTCTCGTCCACCCTCACACCGGCCCCCTCATCAGCCCAGGCGTCCGACGACGGGCACTGCGCCCGGCAGGGGCGGATCGACGTGCCGGGCGCCCCGCAGCAGCGGATCTCCTGCCTCGACGACCTCACCACCGCGTCGACGGTCGCCACCGGCCACACCGACCCGGCCGACTGGGCCGGGCTGCACGCCCCGGGCACCCGCAACCCCAGCGACGTGCCGGGGATCCAGGTCGACGGGTACTTCCCGGACACCTCGACCTCGAACACCCACTTCGGCTGGAACCACGACTCGCAGTTCGTGATCCGGCTCCCCGACGACTGGAACCGCGGGCTCGTGGTCAGCGGTGCACCCGGGACCCGCACCCAGTTCGCCGGTGACGTCCTCTTCAGCGACTGGCTGCTGGCCCGCGGCTACGCCTACGCGATGACCGACAAGGGCAACAGCGGCAGCGGCTTCCACCGGGACGGCGAGCAGCCCGGCGACGCCGTCGCCGAGTGGAACCGCAGGGTCACCCAGCTGACCCGCGCCACGAAGCAGGTCGTGGCGCAGCGCTACGGCCGCGAGCCGCGGCGTACCTACGCGATGGGCATCTCCAACGGCGGCTACCTCGTCCGCTGGCAGCTGGAGAACCGGCCGCGGCTCTACGACGGCGGCATCGACTGGGAGGGCACGCTCTACCAGGCCGACGCCCCCAACCTGCTCACCTACCTGCCCGACGCCCTGCGCCACTACCCGTCGTACGCCGCGACCGGCGACCAGGAGGCCTTCGACGCGATGGTCGACGCAGGCTTCCACCCGGAGTCGGCGTTCACGTGGGAGTACCACTACGGCGTCTACTGGGACCTCACGCAGCGGCTGTACCGCGAGGAGTTCGACCCGGCGTACGACGGCGAGCTCGAGGCGGGCGTGCCGTTCTGCCAGAGCGGCACCCCGAGCTGCGACGCCGACTACGACTACGCGTCCCGGCCGGTCGCCCAGGAGGCGATGGCGAAGGTCGCGCTCACCGGCGACGTGCGCCGGCCGATGCTCACCCTCCACGGCACCCTCGACGCGCTGCTCCCGATCCGCACCGACTCCGACGTCTACCGGCCGATGATCCGCGAGCGGGGTCGGGCGGCGCTCCACCGCTACTACCGGGTCCCCGACGGCACCCACGTCGACGGCCTGTACGCCGAGTACGGCGACCGGGTGCGTCCGCTGCTGCCGTGCGCCCGATCGGCGTTCGTGCAGCTGACCCGGTGGGTCGAGGACGGCGCCCGGCCGCCGGCCAGCGCCACCCTCAGCCGGCCTGCCGAAGGCACCGACACCGTCAACCACTGCCGCCTCCGCTGAGGCTTCGAAAGAGGCCTGACGGCCGACGACCTGACGGGCGGATCCTGCTGCTGAAGGAATGGAGACCGCCATGGCAGGTCGTCGGCTCGGATGTCGCCTGAACATCCACCACGCCTGGCGGTCCGAGCGCACCGAGGACGGCAGGACCTACCTGCGCTGCCGTCGTTGCGGGAAGGACCACCCGGGCAACACGTCAGGACCGTACGACCGGTCCGGACTCATCGGAGGGGCCTTCTAGCCCGTCCCACGACACAACAAAGAGGCCCCGACCCGCAGTGCGGGTCGGGGCCTCTCGATCGCTCCCCCGGTTGGACTCGAACCAACAACCCTCCGGTTAACAGCCGAATGCTCTGCCAGTTGAGCTACAGGGGATCGCGCGTGCGAAACCTTAGCAAGCGAGGGGCCGACGTAAAAATCGAGGTCCCCGCTCCCGAGCGGGCCGCGCCACGGTGCCCGTCACGGGCTCATCAGGGCTCGCCCAGCTCCTGGCGGGCGGCCGTGAGCGCGTCCTCGGCGACCTGGCGGACGAAGGGGTCGGCGGGGTCGACGCCCTCGTCGAACTCGTAGAACCAGGCGATAGGCCGGTCCCCGCGGGGCGCCCGCCGGGCGATCACGCGCAGACCGCGACGGCCGTCGACGCGGACGTGCCGCTGGAGCACGACGCTCGCCGTCACCCGCTCGCGGACGAGCTGCAGAAAGAGCCCGGAGTGGTCGAGCGCGAGGACGTGCTGGACGCGGTGCTCGCCCCAGGAGCCCACCTCGCGGACTCGCAGCACGGACGCTTCCTGGTCCCAGTCGGCGGACTCCACCTCCTCCCACGGCAGCCGGACCGGCGCCGGGCCCGAGGCACCCTCGACGGGGCACGGCGCCGCGACCGGCGGCGGCAGGTAGAGCGCGTCGCGGGTCCCCGCGACGAGCCGCCCGTCGACCGTCTCGGCGCTCGCCAGGACCTTCTCCCCCGGGGCGACCGGCACGGTCCGGCGGGAGCGCCACCCGGCCCTCACGAGGCGCCCACCGCGAGCTCGCGGAGGTTGCGGCGGTGCTGCTCGAGGGCGACGAGCTCGCCGAACATCCGGTTGTAGTCGCCGGCCTGCTCCACGGGGTTGGTGCGCTGCAGCTTGGACTTGAGGTCGGCAATCCGTCGCATCGCGGTGAGCTCGAGCAGCCGGTAGACGTGGGCGGCGACGTAGCTCTGGTCGGGCTCGCGCGAGGTCCGCAGCGGCTCGACACCCAGGGCGCTGATCGCCGACGACACGGCCGGGTCCTCGGCGGCGTCGCGGAGCTTCGTGGCCCAGCCCGGGTCCGCGGCGGCCGCGGCCGGACCGCCCGCGGCGGCGACGAGCTCCCACACCGCCCGGTAGGTGGGGTGGGTGAAGTCGTTGGGGCCGACGTCGCCGGTCGCGCGCGAGGCGGCGCCGGGGTGCTGGATGACCAGCTTGAGGACGTCGCGCTCGAGCTGGAACCGCGGGTCGCGCAGGTCGGGCAGCTGTCGGCGGGGCGCCTGCTGGCCGGCCGGCGCGGCGGGCTCAGGCTGCCGGGCGCCGCGCTGGTCACCGCGCTGGTCACCGCGGGTCGAGGCCGGCCGGGCCGCGGCCCGGCGCACCTCGCTGCGGGCCTGCTCCACGTCGACACCGACCATCCCGGCGAGCTCGCGGGCGAAGGCGTCGACCTTCGACTTGTCGCGGATGCTCGACACCAGGCGCGCACCCTCGCGCACCGCGTCGACGCGCCCGTCGGCCCGGTCGAGGTCGTACTTGCCGATGACGTTGCCGAGCACGAAGCGATAGAGCGGCACCCGCCGGGCGACCAGCTCGCGCACGGCGGCGTCGCCCTGCTGGATCCGCAGGTCGCACGGGTCGAGCCCGGACGGCTCGACCGCGACGTAGGTCTGCGAGACGAAGTTCTGGTCCCCCTCGAAGGCGCGCAGCGCGGCCTTCTGTCCCGCGGCGTCGCCGTCGAAGGTGAAGATCACTTCGCCGCGGAACTCCTCGTGGTCGTGGAGGAAGCGCCGCAGCACGCGGGCGTGGTCGTCGCCGAAGGCGGTGCCGCAGGTGGCGACAGCGGTGGTGACACCGGCGAGGTGGCAGGCCATCACGTCGGTGTAGCCCTCGACGACCACGGCCTGCGAGGAGCGCGCCATGTCACGGCGCGCGAGGTCGATGCCGTAGAGCACCTGGCTCTTCTTGTAGAGCGGCGTCTCGGGGGTGTTGAGGTACTTCGCCTCGATCTTGTCGTCGTCGAAGATCCGCCGGGCGCCGAAGCCGATGGTGTCGCCGGTGGCGTCGCGGATCGGCCACAGCAGCCGGCCGCGGAACCGGTCGTACGCCGACCTGCCGATGGCGACGAGCCCGCCGGCCACCGTCTCCTCCTGGGAGAACCCCTTCTGGCGCAGGTGCTTGAAGAGGGCGTCACCGTCGCGCGGCGCGAAGCCGATCCCGAAGTGCTCGGCGGCGGCCTGGTCGAAGCCCCGCTCGGCGAGGAACTTGCGCGCCTCGAGCGCCTCCGGCGCGCCGAGCCGGTCGGCGTAGTACTCCTGCGCGACGCGGTGGGCCTCCACGAGGCGGCTCCGCTGCGGCCCCTTGGGCCGGTCGTCGCGGCCGTCGCCGTCCTCGCGGCGCAGCGGCACGCCGTACTTCTCCGCCAGCCGCTCGACGGCCTCGACGAACGACAGGCCGTCGAGCTTCATCAGGAACGTGAAGACGTCCCCGCCCTCCCCGCAGCCGAAGCAGTTCCCCGTGAGGATGTTGTCCTCCAGGGCGAAGGCGTGACCGTCCTCCACCTCGGCGCAGTAGACCTCCTCGACTCGCTCGGAGGGCTCGACGGACCGCACGACCCAACCGCGCCTCGAGTACTTCTTGTCCGCCGCGACGAAACGCTCCCTGTGCCTGTCCAGCAGGAAGAAGTCCTCGGTGAGGTCCTCGTTCACGAAGTGGACGCGGTGCAGGTCGCTGGCTTCCGTGCCGAGGCCGACTCGTGACTGCGTCGTGATGCCGTAGGTGGCGATGCCGAGTCGCGTGCACACGTCTCGGACGAACTCGAGCGACCCTCGATCGGCGGAGTTGAGGATCAGGGTTCCGTCCGCGGCCACGCAGCCGTCGGCTGCGAAGTAGCCCGCCAACCATCCGTAGAGGTAGGACACCGACTCGTCGATCGGCGGTAGTTCCTTGAAGAACCTCGGGAGGTGGTGGACGAGGAGGTTCCCCTCGGTCTCCGTCGTGTGGCTGTTGGGGAACCACTTGAGCATCGCCATGTCCTTGGGCGGGCACAGCTTTGCCAGGCTCCCGGTGCCGGACCGCGTCCCATCCCCGTAGGTGAATCCGTGCGCGATGCCGAAGGGCGAAGGTGTCGTGCGCTGGATCCGGTTTGCGGCGAACTGCGAGACCAGACGGTCACCCGCCTTGAGGTCAGTGGTCAGGACCTCCCGCCGCTTTCGATGGTCCTTGCCCGAACGAACGAACCACCGGTGACCGTCGGTTGCGAAGAGCTCCTTCGTCTGACGGTTCCGGGTGACGGTGATCCTGTGGAGGCGCTGGACGCCGTAGGACTTGAACGGCGCCTCCACCCAGCGTCCCTGGTGGTTCAGGATCCGGTGCGTCCCGCCGGCCAGCTCGGCGATCGGACGAGCACCCTCCCAGGTCAGGACGCGCGTCTCCCCGGCCAGGCAGTGGTAGAACTGGCGCGCCGGGGTCACGTGGAAGGACGGCGACTTCTCGTCGTGGAACGGGCACAGGCCCTTCATCGACCCGCCCCCGGCGTTGCGCAGCGTCACGTAGGAGGAGACGACCTCGTCGATGCGCGCCTTGTCGCGCACTGCGGCGATGTCGTCATCGCGGATCCTGCCTGCCACGCGGCGGAGTCTACGGCCGCGCACCCAGCGCGGGGCGAGGGCTCCACAACTCGCGGGGCCGCGCCGGTCGACGGCCGTCAGAGATGGTCGGGGACGACGTTGCGCAGCGGATCGCCGGCGGCGAACCGCTCGAGCTGCTCGCGCACCAGCCGGTGGGCGCGCGGCCACATCGCGCTGCTCGAGCCGCCCACGTGGGGCGAGACCAGCAGGTTGGGGGCCTCCCACAGCGGGTGGCCGGCCGGCAGCGGCTCCGGGTCGACGACGTCGAGGGCCGCGCTGATCCGGCCGGACCGGAGCTCGGCCAGCAGGGCGTCGGTGTCGACGACGGCGCCGCGGGCGACGTTGACCAGCAGCGCACCGTCGCGCATCCCGGCCAGGAAGCCGGCATCGACGAGGCCGCGCGTCGCGTCGGTCAGCGGCACCGCCAGCACCACCACGTCGACCTCGGGCAGCAGCGCGGAGAGCTCGTCGAGCGCGTGCACCCCCTCGCGGGCAGTCCGCGCCACCCGGACCACCTCGACCTCGAACGGCGCCAGCCGGCGCTCGATCGCCTCCCCCACGGCACCGTGGCCGACCAGCAGCACCCGCCGGTCGGCGAGCGCGGGGTGCCAACCCGGCCGCCACACGCCGCGGTCCTGGTCTCGGACGAAGCCGGGGACGCCGCGCAGCGAGGCAAGAACCAGCGTGACCGCGAGCTCGGCGGTGGAGGCGTCGTGGATGCCCCGGCCGCTGCAGAGCACGACCCCGTCCGGAGTGCGGCCGCGCAGGTTGTCGACACCCGCGGTGAGCGTCTGCACCACCCGCAGCGACGGCATGCGGGGCAGCACGTCGGCCACCTCGGGGCCGAGCAGGTAGGGGGTGACGTAGAAGGCGACGTCGGCGAAGGAGTCGGGCACGTGGCGGGTGGGGTCGACCTGCTCGTAGCGCAGCCCGGCCGGCGGGCTGCCGAGGTCGGCCGGGTCGAACGGCAGCCAGACGAGCGGCTCCCCCGCTTCCGGGCCGGTCCCCCGGGCCGCCATCAAGACGTGGCCCCGACGAGCCGGGCGTGCCGGGCGACCGCGCTGGCGTCGGTGAGCGAGGCGACCTGGTCGATGACGACCCGGCGCCGGGCGGCGTCGTCCGCCGCCTCGTCCCAGTCGTCGGCGAACGGCCGGTCGAGGCCGTCCGGACCGCGGTCGAGCAGCGCCGCCACGAGCTCGGCCAGCAGCTCGCGCTGGCGGACCATCGCGGCGACCCGGTCGTCGGCGCGCATCACGTAGTGGGCGGCGATCCCCTTGAGCACCGCCATCTCCAGCCTCGTCGTCTCCGGCACGACCAGGTCGGCGGCATACCGCACGAACGGCCCGTCGCCCGTCGCGTACGTGGCGTGCTGCACCGCGCCGCAGAACCGGCCGATGAGGTCGCTGGTGAGGTTCTTCAGGGCCGCGAGGCTGCGCCGGCTGCGGTCGTAGGGCGTGGTCGGCCAGCTGCCCTGCTGCTGCAGCCCCTCGAGCACCTCGTCGAGCCGGTCGTCGGCGGCGTCGGGGAGGTACCAGTCGCGGACGGTCTGCCACACGGCCGCGCGGTCGAGGCGGGTCAGGTCGATCCTGCCGGCGACGATGCCGTCCTCGACGTCGTGGACGGAGTAGGCGACGTCGTCGGCGAGATCCATCACCTGCGCCTCGAGGCAGCGCCGCCGCCCGGGCACGCCGTCGCGCAGCCACCGGAAGACCCGCAGGTCGTCGCCGTAGACGCCGAACTTGCGCACCACCCGCGGCGACCCGTCGGCGTGGACGCCGTTGGGATCCTCGGCCTCGTCGTGGGACCAGGGGTACTTGGTGCAGGCGTCGAGCGTCGCCCGGGTCAGGTTGAGTCCGACCGAGCGGCCCTCGTCGTCGACCGTCTTGGACTCCAGCCGGGTCAGCAGCCGCAGCGTCTGGGCGTTGCCCTCGAACCCGCCGCAGTCGACGGACAGCTCGGCCAGCACCCGCTCGCCGTTGTGCCCGAACGGCGGGTGGCCGAGGTCGTGGGCGAGCGCCGCGGTCTCGACGATGTCGGGGTGGCAGCCGAGCGCCCGGGCGAGGTCGCGGCCGACCTGGGCCACCTCGAGGCTGTGGGTCAGCCGGTTGCGCACGAAGTCGTCGGTCTGCGGCCCGACGACCTGGGTCTTGGCCGCGAGCCGCCGGAACGACGCAGCGTGGACCACCCGCGCCCGGTCACGCTCGAACGGCGTGCGCTCGGGCGCGTCGACCCGCTTGGGCGGCTCGGCGACGATCCGCTCGCGCGCGGCCCGGTCGTAGGCCTCGTCGTGGTGCTGCGCGTCGGCGTACTGCGGGATGGCCGAGGGGGCGGCCGGCGGAATGGTCATCGGGGGCGACCTTACTGGCCGCCCCCGACAACCCCACTCACTGTGGGCGCGCACCTCACCGGGTTTCGACGCGCCTTGCGCGACCTCGCGACCTCGGTCGCGGGCTTGCTCAACCTTCGCTCGCGACGCGGCGGGCTCGTTCCTCACCCGCCACTGCTCGCTCCTCAGTACGTGGTCACGTGCACGTGGTCGTAGTGGTTGGCCGTGGAGGAGCCACGGTCCTCCATCCAGCGCCAGCCCTCGCCGGCCCGGTCGACCGACCAGATCTGCTGCGAGTAGATGAGGTAGCTGACGCCGAGCTCCTGGTAGTTCGCCTTGATGAACTCCGCGACCTGCCAGCCACGCTCGCCGCTGACCATGATGTCGATGGCGATGCCCTGCGAGTGCTCACCGTCGCTGCGGAAGGTGCCGTAGCTGGTGAGCTCGGGGAAGTTGGCGCAGACGGCCTGGTGGACGGCCACGACGTTCGGGCTCACGCCGGACGGCACGGAGGACCCGTTGGTGCAGGTCGCGTCGGCCTCGACCTCGGCGGGCTCGGCCTCCTCGGGCTCCTCCGCCGACGGCTTCTCCTGCGAGAGGTAGCCGAGGGTGACCCAGCGCGACCTGCCGTCGACGACGACCTCGGCGCGGTCGGTGGTGCGGCGACCGGTCACGAGGACCTTCTTGCCCTCCTCGAGGAGCCCGACCTTCTTGGCCTTCTTGGTCGGGTCGTTCCAGAGGTTGAGCGGAGCGGTCGTCCACAGCTTGGTGTCGGCCTTGCGGATCGCCTTCTTGGTGGCGACCTTCTCCATGTACTCGTCGAGGATGTCGCGGTACTCGGCCATGTCCATGCGGGAGGCGGACCGGGTCACGACCTGCCGCTCCTCGCGCTCGGTCTGGTAGACGCTGGCGGAGTTGCTGGCGATGATCTCGTCCTGGGCGGAGGAGTCGGACCCGAGGACCCCGAGGCCGACGGCGGAGGCCGTCGCCACGAAGGCGAGGGGGCCCGCGATGAACTGGGCCTTGGGGAAACGGCGGGCATCGGTGTCCCGCTTGTGGCTGTTGTGGGCCACAGCGCTGATCCTTTGCTGTTGCTGACAAGGGAAGCGCCCGGTCCCCCCAAACCGACGCGCGGCCAACGACTAAAGCACACCGGCACCCGCCGCGGGCAAATCCGGGCCGCCGCCACGCGGGGTGTTTCCCGTCACCCGCTCGTGACCGGGCCGTTACCCGCCCGTGATCTCCAGCGCCTCTTCCTGCACCTGGCAGCCGCTGCCGTCGGTGTCGTCGAGCCAGCCCTCGGGCAGCACGACGCGCTGCCGCGGGGATCCCTGCCGGCCGCGCGGGGTGCCGAGCTCGGCGACCGGGAACGGCTCGTCGCCGTCGAGACCGGCGAGCAGCTCGTCGAGCGCGGCGAGGCTGTCGACGAGGGCCAGCGAGTGGCGCAGCTTGCCGCCGGCGGAGAAGCCCTTGAGGTACCAGGAGACGTGTTTGCGGAACTCCTTGCAGCCGCGCTCCTCCCCCATGTGCTCGCTCAGCAGCTCGGCGTGCCGGCGCATCATGGTGCGCACCTCCCCGAGCGTGGGAAGGGTCGCGACCTCCTCGCCCGCGAACGCGGCGGCGAGGTCGCGGAACAGCCACGGCCGGCCGAGGCAGCCACGCCCCACCACGACGCCGGCGACGCCGGTCTGCTCGACCATGCGCACCGCGTCGGCCGCCTCCCAGATGTCGCCGTTGCCGAGCACGGGGATGTCGACGTGCTCGACCAGCCGGGCGATCGCCTCCCAGTCGGCCTGGCCCGAGTAGGCCTGCGCGACGGTGCGCCCGTGCAGCGCGATGGCCGCGGCGCCGGTCTCCTGGGCGATCCTGCCGGCGTCCAGGTAGGTGAGGTGGTCGTCGTCGAGACCCTTGCGGGTCTTCATCGTCACCGGCACGTCGTACGGCGCGGCCGCCGAGACCGCGGCGGTGAGGATGTCGGCGAGCAGCCCACGCTTCCACGGGAGGGCACCGCCGCCGCCCTTGCGGGTGACCTTGGGGACCGGGCAGCCGAAGTTGAGGTCCACGTGGGCGACGCCGTACTCGCCGCAGAGGATCTCGGTTGCCTTGCCGACGTACGTCGGGTCGGTGCCGTAGAGCTGGACCGACCGGACCGACTCGGCGTCGTCGAAGACCAGCATCTTCTGCGTGGTCTCGTCGCGCTCCACCAGTCCGCGGCTGGTGATCATCTCGCAGACGTAGAGCCCGGCGCCCTGCTCGGCACAGAGTCGTCGGTAGGCGGCGTTCGTGATCCCCGCCATCGGCGCGAGCACGACCGGCGTCTCGACGCGCAGCGACCCGAGCGTCAGCGAGGTGGGCAGGGCGGTGGGCATGCGCCCCATTGTCGGCGACAGACCCCACCGCTCCCAAACGGAGCCGCGGCGCGCAGCGGCTCCCGCCGGGTCAGCCCTGCTTGCCGTCCGACTTCTTGCCCGGCTTCTTGTCGGACTTGCCGGCCGCCTTCGCGGAGCCCGACTTCTTCTTCGCGGAGTCGCCGGCAGCCTTGGTGACCTCGCCGGTCCACGTGATCGGCACGAAGTCCTCGGTGGGCCGGAAGCTGGCCGCGACCAGGTCGCCGTTGTCGGGCGCGAGGTAGACGAGGCAGGCCTTCGTCGACGCGCCTGCGCGGAACTTCCCGGGAAGGGTCTCGCCCGCGCACGCCTTGAAGCTGCTCGCGAAGGTCGACGCCTCGAGCAGCCGGTTGTCGCCGTCGACGCCGTAGAGCGGCACGCGGCGCCCCCCGAGGTCGGTCTCGCCGACGTTGGTGACCTCGGCGTGCACGAAGAAGGGCGTGGTCTCCCGGATCGCGTCGGTGATCTGCCAGCCGACGAACATCTTGAAGCTCGCCCGCTCCATCCGGGTGACCTTCACGTCGAGCGCGCCCACGGTCTGCTGGTCGGGTCGCCAGGCCACCGTCGCGGTGTCGCCGACCTCGAGCTCGCTGCCCTGCGCGGTCAGCTCCACCTCCTCCGGCACGGGAAGGTAGGTCTCCCCGGCCGACGGCGAGGCGTCGGCCGGGCCGGCGGCCTCCGGCTCGTCACCGCCTCCGGAGCAGGCGCCGAGGACGAGCGTCGCCGCGAGTGCGGCGCCGGTCAGCGCACGGCGGGTGCGGGCAGGCTGCAGCATGCGAGCAGTGTGCACGACGAGAAACCCTCAGCAGCCGACGAAACGCTCGGCGAAGTAGGACGTGATCGAGTCGAGACCGATCCGCTCCTGCTTCATCGTGTCCCGCTCGCGGACGGTGACGGCGTGGTCGTCGAGCGTGTCGAAGTCGACGGTGACGCAGTAGGGCGTGCCGATCTCGTCCTGGCGGCGGTAGCGGCGACCGATCGCGCCGGAGTCGTCGAACTCGACGTTCCAGTTGCGGCGCAGCTCCGTGGCGAGGTCGCGCGCCTTCGGCGAGAGGTCGGCGTTGCGCGACAGCGGCAGCACGGCCACCTTGACCGGCGCCAGGCGCGGGTCGAGGCGCAGGACGGTGCGCTTGTCGACGCCGCCCTTGGTGTTCGGCGCCTCGTCCTCCTGGTAGGCGTCGATGAGGAACGCCATCAGGCTGCGGGTGAGGCCGGCCGCCGGCTCGATGACGTACGGCGTGTAGCGCTCGTTGGTGGCCTGGTCGAAGTACGACAGGTCCTGGCCGGAGAACTGACTGTGCTGGGCGAGGTCGAAGTCGGTGCGGTTGGCGATGCCCTCGAGCTCCTCGAAGTCGCGACCCGAGAACCCGAAGCGGAACTCGATGTCGACGGTCCGCTTGGAGTAGTGGCTGAGCTTCTCCTGGGGGTGCTCGTAGTGCCGCAGGTTGTCGGGGCTGATGCCGAGGTCGGTGTACCAGCGGGTCCGCTCGTCGATCCAGTACTGGTGGAGCTCCTCGTCCTCGCCGGGCTTCACGAAGTACTCCATCTCCATCTGCTCGAACTCGCGGGTCCGGAAGATGAAGTTGCCGGGGGTGATCTCGTTGCGGAACGACTTGCCCATCTGGGCGATGCCGAACGGCGGCTTCTTGCGGCTCGAGGTCACGACGTTCTGGAAGTTCAGGAAGATGCCCTGCGCAGTCTCGGGCCGCAGGTAGTGGATGCCGGAGGCGTCCTCGATGACCCCGAGGTAGGTCTTGAGCATCATGTTGAACTCGCGCGGCTCGGTCCACGCGCCGCGGGTGCCGCAGTTGGGGCACGCCACGGACTCGTTGATGTCCACCGTGTCGGGGTCCTCGATCCCCTTCTTGGACGCGAAGTCCTCCTGCAGGTGGTCCTCACGGAACCGCTTGTGGCAGGACTGGCACTCGGTCAGCGGGTCGCTGAAGGTGCTCAGGTGACCGCTGGCCTCCCAGGTGCGCGTCGGCAGGATGACGCTGGAGTCGAGACCGACGACGTCCTCGCGCGCGGTCACCATGGACTTCCACCACTGCCGCTTGATGTTCTCCTTGAGCTCCACGCCCAGCGGGCCGTAGTCCCACGCGGAGCGGGTGCCGCCGTAGATCTCCCCGCACGGGAAGACGAAGCCGCGCCGCTTGCACAGCGAGACGACGTGGTCGAGGGTCGAGGCGGGAGGCTTGGCCACTGGAGCTCCTTGGGAATGGCCGGCTGGCTGCCGGTCGGTTCGTGGTGGTCGACCACGCGGGCAGGACGGGGTCCCGTCGGGGACCGTCCGTGGTGGTGTGCGTGCGGTGCCTCAGCCTAACGAGCGGCTGCCGGCCACGTTGAGGTCGGCTCCCGGGTCGGCGGGCTCGTAGGCGCTGGGCTCGTCGAGCGCGCGGCCGAGCAGCGGCACGGCGTGCAGCTTCACGTCGTACGACGACAGCGCACGGCGGTAGGCACCGACGTGCTCCCAGGTGGTGACGAGCGCCCACAGCTCGGGGTCGTCGACGTTGCGACCGAGCTGGCCGGCGAGGTACCCGGGGCGGGCTGCGAGCGCGGCAAGGGCGCGCTCGGCGTCGGCGCGGAAGACGGGGGCGTCGGCCTCGGGGACACGGAAGCGGGTGACGACGAGCACCCGTGGAGCCTAGACCCCGCCGCGCCGCCCACCCCTCGCCCGTCGCGGTTGAGATTTTGACAACCATTCTCACTGGACTGAGAATCGTTCTCATGCTATTCCGCTCCACCCCTGGCCGCCGCATGGCCGCGCTCGCCCTGACCCTCCCCCTCGTCGCGACCGGTTGCGGCGCGCTGACCGGCGATGCCGGGGAGACCGAGGGCGGCGTGGTCGCGGCGTTCTACCCGCTGGCCTTCGTCGCCGAGCGGGTGGCGGGCGAGCACGTGCCGGTCAGCAACCTGACCGCCGTGGGCGGCGAGCCGCACGACCTCGAGCTCACCGTCGAGGAGACCGCCCGCCTCGCCGGCGCCGGCCTCGTGATCCACCAGCAGGGCTTCCAGCCCGCCGTGGACGACGCGGTCGAGCAGAACGTCGAGGGCGACGTCCTCGACGTGACCGACGTCGTCGACCTGCGTCCCGCGACCGACCACTCCGAGGAGGGCCACGCGGACGAGGAGCACGCGGACCACGCCGACGACGAGGAGCACGAGCACGAGCACGGCGACACCGACCCGCACTTCTGGCTCGACCCGCTGCGCATGGCGGACGTCGCCGACGCGGTGGCGGACCGGCTCGCCGACCTCGACCCCGACCACGCCGAGGAGTTCGCGCAGAACGCTGCGGCGCTGCGCGCCGACCTCGAGGCGCTCCACACCGAGTACGCCGACGGGCTGGCCTCCTGCGAGCGCGACACGGTGGTCGTTAACCACGACGCCTTCGGCTACCTCGCGGAGTACGGCCTGCACCTCGAGCCCATTGTCGGTCTCTCCCCCGACGCCGAGCCCACCCCGGCGGACCTTGCCCGGCTCCAGCGCCTCATCCGCGACGAGGGCATCACGACGGTGTTCGCCGAGCGGCTCGACAGCCCGCAGGCGGCCGAGGCCCTCGCCGGCGACCTGGGCATCGACGTCGAGGTCCTCGACCCGGTCGAGGGACTGACCACGGAGACCCAGGGCGACGACTACCTTTCCCTCATGCGCGCCAACCTCGAGCTGATCCGGGAGGCGAACGGCTGTTGAGCATCGTCGAGCTCCGGGACGCGGGCGTCGCGATCGGGGGGCGCCCCGTCCTGCGCCACGTCTCGCTGGCCGTGCCGGCCGGCGAGTTCGTCGCGCTGATGGGTGCCAACGGCTCCGGCAAGTCGACCCTGGTCCGTGCGCTCACCGGCCTGCGCGAGCTGAGCGAGGGCTCCGCGAAGCTGTTCGACACCCCCGTCGGCGACTTCCGCGACTGGCACCGCATCGGCTTCGTCCCGCAGCGGGCCAGCGCCGTGAGCGGTGTCCCTGCCTCGGTGTGGGAGGTCGTGGCGGCAGGCCGGCTCACCCGGCGCAAGCTGCTCCGGCCGCTCCGCCGTGCCGACCGGGCGGCCGTCCAGGACGCACTCGACCTGGTGGGCCTCGCCGACCGGGCACGGGACGCCGTGGAGACGCTGTCAGGCGGCCAGCAGCAGCGGGTGCTGATCGCCCGCGCGCTGGCCGGTGACGCCGAGCTGTTCCTCCTCGACGAGCCCACGGCCGGGGTGGACCTCCCCAACCAGCGGGCCCTCGCTGACGCCCTCGCGGTGCTGAAGCAGCGCGGGGCCACCGTGGTGCTGGTGGCCCACGAGCTGGGGCCGCTCGCTGCCCTGGTCGACCGCGCCGTCGTCATGCGCGACGGCCGGGTGGCGTACGACGGTCCCCCGCTGGCCGAGGACGAGGTCCACGGGTCCGGGCTGGACGGCGACCACGCGCACCACCGCCGGTCGGTGCAGCACCCCTTCACGCCACACGTCGCCTCGCCCCTCGACGCCCCCGCAGAACGGGAGGAGCGCCCGTGGACATCCTGACCGCCCCCTTCATGGTGCGGGCCCTGCTGGCCGCCGTCTTCACGGGGCTCGCCGCCCCTGCGGTGGGCACCTACCTCGTGCAGCGGCGGATGGCGCTGATGGGCGACGGCATCGGCCACGTCGCGGTGACCGGCGTCGCCGTGGGCCTGCTGACCGGTGCCTCCCCGACCTGGACCGCGGTCGTCGTCGCCGTGCTGGGCGCGGTGACGATCGAGGTCATCCGCGAGCGCGGCCACGCCAACGGCGACGTCGCACTGGCGCTGCTGTTCTACGGCGGCATCGCGGGCGGCGTGCTGATCACGGGCCTGGCCGACCAGAGCGCCAGCCAGCTGCACGCCTACCTGTTCGGGTCGATCACGACGATCTCCCCGGCGGACGTGTGGTTCACGATGGGCCTCGCGGCGATCGTGCTGGTGGTGGCCGTCGGCCTCATGCCCCAGCTGTTCGCGGTCGCCCACGACCAGGAGTTCGCCCGGGTCGCGGGGCTGCGGGTCCGCGCCTACAACGTGCTGGTGGCCGTCCTCGCGGCGGTGACCGTCACGGTGGCGATGCGCACCGTCGGCCTGCTGCTGGTCTCGGCACTGATGGTGGTGCCCGTCGCGACCGCCCAGCAGCTGACCCGGAGCTTCCGCACCACCCTCGGTCTCGCGATGGCGCTGGGGCTCGCCGCGTCGGTCGGTGGGCTGGTGCTGTCGGCCTTCGCGTCGTACCAGTGGCGCGTGGCGCCCGGTCCGACGATCGTGGTGCTCGCGCTGGTCGGCTTCGTGGTGGCCTGGCCCGTCGGCGCCGCGCTGCGCCGCCGCGCCCGGCTGCGGGCACCCTTCCCCGAGGTCGAGCCGGTGGGCCACGATCCGACCGGTGACCACCCGCACCAGCACGGTCCCGACTGCGGCCACCTCGCGGTGCCTCACGGCGACCACGTGGACTACGTGCACGACGGCCACCGGCACGCGCCCCACGACCAGCACTACGACGAGCACTAGCCTCACCCGAGACCGCCCACCAGCGGCCCCCAGCGGCACCAGGAGCGACGAGGACGACATGACGAGCAGCGACCGACCGACCGACGCGACGGCACCCGCCCTCGCGGGCGCCCGGCCGACCCGCCAGCGTCGGGCCGTGGCGGAGGTGCTCGGCACCTTCGACGACTTCCGCTCTGCCCAGGAGATCCACGAGCTGCTCGGCCGGCAGGGCGAGCGGGTCGGCCTCGCCACCGTCTACCGCACCCTCCAGCGGCTGGCCGAGGCCGGCGAGATCGACGTGCTGCGCACCGAGGAGGGCGAGGCGGCCTACCGCCGCTGCTCGACGTCGCACCACCACCACCTCGTCTGCCGCTCGTGCGGGTCGACCGTCGAGGTCGAGGGCCCGGCCGTGGAGCGCTGGACGAACACGATCGCCGCCGAGCACGGCTTCGAGGACGTCAGCCACACCCTGGAGATCTTCGGGACCTGCCCCGCCTGCCGCTGACGAGGCCGTCCCCCCCGACGCCGCACGCCCCTCAGCCCACCTTGTCGATCCAGCGTGTGAGCCGTCCGTCGCCGTCGACTTCGTGAAACGCCGGGGGGCCGGGAACCGGGTCGTCCCGGAGGGTGGCAATCACTTCTTCGGCACCGCGCAGCTCCTCTTCGATGCCGGTCGTCCAGTGCACGTCGGGAGCCAGGAAGCGCTCGAGGCGTACCCAGTCACGGCGCTCGATGAGCGTCAAGATGTTGCCCACGACAGGGACCTGCTCAGCCACCCGTACCAGCCCTCCCGAATCCGCCGCGCCACAGGTGAGAACAGCGATGGTATTCCCTTCCGCAGGCCCGCGCCGTGCTTGGGTCCGCGCTTGCCGCGAGGGTTGAAGACCGGCTCCAGCAGCGCCCGGTCAGACCAGCCGCAGCTGCGGCGCGTGCTCCGGGGCCTGCTCCGGGGCGGGGAGCACCACCCGGAAGACGCTGCCGCGCCCCGGCTCGCTCTCCACCTCGATCCGCCCGCCGTGCCCGTCGACGATCGCGCGGACGATGCTGAGTCCCAGCCCGATCCCCTGGATCGCCCGCCGCTCCGCCTCGCGGGCTCGGTAGAAGCGCGTGAAGAGCTGCTCGAGGTCGAGGGCGCTGATGCCGATGCCGGTGTCGGCGACGGCCAGCTCGGCCCCCTCTGCCGTCTCGGTGAGCGTCAGGGTCACCCGCCCGCCCGTCGGGGTGTACTTCACGGCGTTCGAGAGCAGGTTGTCGACGACCTGACCCATCCGGCGGACGTCGACCGAGGCCGGCAGGCTGTCGGGCACGTCCACGTCGAGCTCGAGCCCGGCGGCGGCCACGGACGGCGCGACGGCGGCGAGTCGTTCACGCACGACCACGGCGAGGTCCGCGGGCTCGCGGGACACCGGCATCGGACCCTGCTCGAGCTTGGCCGACTCCAGCAGGTCCGAGACCAGCCGGGCGAGCCGGTCGGCGTTGCGCGCGACGACGTCGAGCTGGGCGGGAGCGTCCGAGGTCCAGCCCTCCTCCCGCAGCAGGTCGACGTACCCCACGACCGACGTCAACGGGGTGCGGAGCTCGTGGGAGACCGCCGCCACGAAGTCGTCCTTGCTGCGCAGCGCGAGCATGAAGTCGGTGACGTCCTTGTAGGCGAGCGCCGCTCCCGCGAAGGCGCCCGCCTGGTCGTGGACGGCCCGTGCCGAGACCGAGAGGGCGCGGCGCGTGGCCGGGTCCTCCCCGACCCAGATCCGGCAGTCGTCGAACTCCTCGCCGCGGCTGGCGCGCCACGTGGGCATCTCCTCGCGAGTCAGCCGCGTGGTCCCGTCGGGGCCGAAGACCAGCCCGAGCTGTCCGGCGCGGCCGGCGTGGCCGTCGGGGTAGGCGAGGTGCATGAAGTCGAGGTGGCGGCGGTTCATGGTCTGGTAGGCGCCGTCCCCGTCGAGCAGCACCAGCCCCACGTCGACGGTGTCGAGGATCGCGGCCGCGATGCGCCGGTGGTGGTCGGCCGAGACCATCGCGCGCCCGAGCTCCTCGCGCTGGCGCTCCATCTCCGCGAACGCCATCCCCGCCCGCTCCAGCCCCACCGCGACCACGAGCGCGGCCCACGCGGCGACCACCGGCAGCAGCACCATCCGCGCGAGCAGCTCCCCGTCGCTCCCGAGCAGCAGGACCGGCGGCAGACCCACGAGGAGAAACGTGGTCAGTCCGACGACCGCAGCGCCGCCACGCCCGGCGTGGCGGCCGAGCCACACCGCCGGCACCGCCGCCAGCAGCGCGGTGGACGCGGCGCCGACCTGGTCCAGCCGGACGAGGCCGATCGCCGCGAGGTCGAGAACGGGCAGCGCGCCGACCGCCCACGGCGGCAGCAGCCGCCACGGGAGCAGCCACGCAGCGGCTGTCAGCGCGACGACGAGCACCGCACCGACGCCGCGCCCCGACCACACCGCGGGACCGGTCAGCCCCGCGATCCCGGAGCTCCGCAGCGCCGTGTCGACGACGTACAGCGCCAGGAACGCCGTCTGCGGCACCCCCGGGTGGAGCTCGTCCCCGAGCAGCAGCATCCGGCCCGCCGAGATGCTGCGCGCGCGAGCGTCCCTGGTGCCCATCGGCGTCCCCCTGTGTTGTCCCCCGCGCCCAGCATGGCAGAGCCCGGGGACCGACGCCCCGTATCCTGCCCGCTGTGAAGCGAACGGTGCGGCCCCCCACGCCCCATGCATCCGGAGCCACTCCGCCGCCGGTCCCGCGCGAGCTCGTGCCCCGGCACGTCGCCGTCGTCATGGACGGCAACGGCCGCTGGGCCGCCGAGCGCGGCCTGCCCCGGACGGCAGGCCACGAGCAGGGCGAGCACTCGCTGTTCGACGTCGTCGAGGGCGCCATCGAGATCGGGGTGAAGGCGATCTCCGCCTACGCCTTCTCGACGGAGAACTGGTCGCGGTCCCCCGACGAGGTGAAGTTCCTCATGGGCTTCAACCGCGACGTCATCCGCCGCCGCCGCGACGAGATGCACGAGCTCGGCGTCCGCGTCCGCTGGGCCGGGCGGACACCCCGGCTGTGGAAGTCGGTGATCCGGGAGCTGCAGGTCGCCGAGGAGCTCACCCGCGACAACGACGTCCTCACGCTGACGATGTGCGTCAACTACGGCGGTCGCGCGGAGATCGCCGACACCGCCCGCGCCATCGCGCAGCAGGTCGCCGCGGGACGGCTGAAGGCGGACAAGGTCGACGAGAAGGTGTTCGCGCGCCACCTCTACGTGCCCGAGCTCGCCGACGCCGACCTCGTGTGGCGGACGTCGGGCGAGCAGCGGCTGTCCAACTTCATGCTGTGGCAGGCGGCGTACTCCGAGCTCGTCTTCAGCGACGTGCTGTGGCCCGACGTCGACCGCCGCGACCTGTGGCGGGCGATCGAGACGTACGCCCGGCGCGACCGCCGCTACGGGTCCGCCTGAGGAATCAGCGCTCGAGGTGCTCGAGCGAACGCAGCCCGCGCTCGAGGTGCCAGGCGAGGTAGGCCGCCACCACGCCGCTGGCCTCGCGGAGGTGGCGCGGCTCGGTCACCTCGACCGTCGGCCAGTCGCCGGCGAGCAGGGCGCCGAGCGCGACGAGCGCCTCGGGTGACGGGTTGGCCGCCCCGGGCACCCGGCAGGTCGCGCACAGCACGCCACCCGCCGCCGGGCTGAACCACCGGTGGGGGCCCTCGAGGCCGCAGCGCACGCAGTGGTCGAACGACGGGGCGTAGCCGGCGACGGCGAGCGAGCGCAGCAGGAAGGAGTCGAGCACCTGGTGCGGGCCGCGCTGCCCGGACGCCATCACCCGCAGGCCGCCGACGAGCAGGAGGAACTGCTGGAGCGCCGGCTGCCGCTCCTCCGGGACCAGCCGGTCGGCCGTCTCGAGCATCACGGTCCCCGCGGTGTAGCGGTCGTAGTCGAGGCCGATCTCGCCGGAGAACGGCGTCAGGGTCTCCGCCTGCGTGATGGTGTCGAGGTTGCGACCCTCGGCGAGCTGCAGGTCGACGTGGGTGAAGGGCTCGAGCCGGGAGCCCCACCGCGAGGTGGTACGGCGCACGCCGCGCGCGACGGCACGGACCCGCCCGTGGTGGCGGGTCAGCAGGGTGATGATCCGGTCTGCCTCACCCAGCTTGTGGGTGCGCAGCACGATCGCCTCGTCGCGGTAGAGCGGCACCCCTCCATTGTCGCCCCTGCCACCGGCGGGCGGGGATACCGCCTCCGGGCGGCGCGCTCAGGCGCCGGAACGCCGGTCGTGGCCCGACCTGCCCGCCCGGCCGGAGCGGCGCCGGCGCGGCCGGTCCTCCCAGCACCCCAGCGCGAAGTCGATCGCCGCTTGGTTGAGCCGCTCCGGGTGGCTCCGCCACTCCAGGATGCTGCGCGCCTGCACGAACGTCGCGTTCGGCAGCTCGTCGGCCAGCATGGCCGCGTCGGCGGCGGGGTGGATCGGGTCGCGGGCGTGGCCGACCACGAGGGCCGGCGCGGTGATCTGTCGACGGTGCCGGGACGAGGGCGCCACGCGGCCGAAGAAGAGTCCGTGGACCACCGCGGCCATCGCCTCGGGCCGCTGGTCGAGCGTGTCGAGCGCGATCCCGACCCAGAAGGGCACCAGCCCGCGCGGCACCGGCCTCGTCACGGCGCGGATCGCCGAGACCGCGGCCGGCAGGAACCGGGCGGTGAACATCAGCGGGGCGAACGCGAGGATGCCGGCCTCCACGGCGTTGTCGAGCACCGGCATCTCGGCGACGATGCCGCGCACCCGGTCGGGTGCCAGCGCCGCCACCTCCAGCGACACGTTGGCGCCGAGCGACGTGCCGCCCACGACGGCCTGGTCGGCGCCGAGGTGGTCGAGCAGGGCGATCACCTGCTCGCCGAAGGCCGTCATCGAGTAGACACGCGGGTCCGCAGGGCGGTCGGAGCGGCCGTGGCCGAGCAGGTCGAGGGTGACGACGTGCAGGCCCTCGGCGGCCAGCGCGCGGGCGAGCGGCTGCTGCATCCGGCGTGGCATGAGCTGTCCGTGCAGCAGCACGACCCATGCGTCGCCGCTGCCGTACTCGGTGTACTCGAGCCGGTCGCGCGACCCGTGCTCCTCCAGGAAGAACTGACCGATGCGCTCCGAGACCAGCATGCGGGCACAGTAGCGGCTCCTGCTCCGTCAGGCGGGACCTTGGACCCGGTCCGGACACGCTCCGGCGATTCCGGGCGCGACGGCGCCCTCGTTGCACGAGAATCTCGCCCATGACCGTCTCGGGACAGCCACGCCGCGGCCTCCTGGCCGCGACCGCCACCCTCGTGGCCGTCTACGTCGTGTCCGTGGCCGCGGTGCACCTGCGGCTCGAGGGCGGCGTCGCGCTGTGGTGGCCGGCGGCCGGCCTCGCGGTCGCGCTGGTCGCCCTCGGCCCCCGACGCCACTGGCCGGCGCTGACCGCCGGCGTCGCCCTGGCCACGTTCGCGGCCAACCTGACCGGGGGCCGGGACCTCCCGGTCGCGCTGATGTTCTGCCTCGCCAACGCCGCCGAGGCACTCCTCGCCGCGAGCGTGCTCACCGCGCGCGGCTCACGCACGGCGGTGCTGCGCACCCTCGACGACTTCCTGCACCTCGCCCGCGCCGCCCTTGTCGGCGCCACCGCGTTCACCCTCGTGGCAGCGCCGGGCCTCGCGCTGCTCGCCGGCACGCCCTGGTGGCTCACCACCCGCACCGTGCTCCCCTCCCACCTCGCCTCGACGCTGGTCATCGTGCCCCTCGCCCTGACGGCGGGGCGTCTCGTCCGCCCGCGGGCGATCGAGGTGCTGGGCCAGTCCCTGCTGCTCGTGGCGGTCACGCTCGGTGTCTTCGCCCCCACGCAGGAGCTCTCGCTCGCCTTCGTACCGATGGCGGTGCTGGTCTGGGCAGCGTTGCGCTTCGACGCCCGCACCGTGGCGTGGCAGCTGGTCCTCGTCAGCGCCCTGTGCACGACGTTCACCACGCTCGGCCACGGCCCGTTCGCCCTTCGCGTCGGCGGCGGCACGGTCTCCGCCAGCGCCGCCGGGACCATGGTGCAGATCTGGATGATCACCGCAGCGCTG
This sequence comes from Nocardioides sp. GCM10027114, assembly GCF_042659625.1. Classification (NCBI taxonomy): domain Bacteria; kingdom Bacillati; phylum Actinomycetota; class Actinomycetes; order Propionibacteriales; family Nocardioidaceae; genus Nocardioides; species Nocardioides sp. GCM10027114. The sequence continues at coordinate 169,244 of NZ_JBHSSS010000019.1, read as the reverse complement.
ATGCTGCTGCCGCTGGCGCTGGTGCTCGAGCAGCGGGCCCAGCTGCTGCGCGACGTCGTCGAGCGCGAGGAGCTCTTCCGACGCAACTTCACCGACTCGCTCAACGCGATGCTGCTGCTCGAGCCGCGCGGCGACCGGCTCGAGATCGTCGACGCCAACGACACGGCCGTCAGGCTCCTCCACAGCGGCGGGCCCGTCGTCGGCCGCTACCTCGACCGGTTGCTCGACCGCCCCTCCGAGGTGCGCCGGGCGATGCAGGACATCCTCGAGGGCGGGCTCGACGGCTGGCGGGGACGCCGCGCGCTCGCCGCCGACCCCACCACCCAGGTCGAGGTCGTGGTGTCGAAGCTGGCGGGCGGCACGCGGCCCCGGTTCGCGGCCCAGATGCTCGACGTCACCGTGGAGCACCGTGCGCGGCAGCGGATCGAGGCGGCCGAGCGGCTCACGAGCGCCACCCTGGACACCACGGCCTGCATCATCCTCGTCAGCGACCTGGCCGGCACCCTCGTCCGCGTCAACGAGGCCACCCGCGTCCTCACCGGGTTCGACCCCGAGGAGCTCCTCGGAGAACCGCTGTGGGCCCACATCATCACGCCGGAGCGGCGCGAGGTCGTCGCCGGCTACTGGGCCGAGCCCGACGGCCGCGGGGTCCCGCAGACCCGTGAGGCGGACGTGGCCCGCAAGGACGGCGGCCGGCTCCGGGTGGTGTGGAACAACCGCATCGTGCGCGACGACGAGGACCGGCCGGCGTACGTCGTCATGACGGGCATCGACGTCACCGCCGAGCGCAACGCGGCCGGGATGGTCTCCCACCTGCTCCAGGCGGCGATCACGACCGCCCTGATCGGGATCGACGCCGACGGCCGGATCACGCTCTTCAACTCGGGCGCGCAACGGATGCTCGGCTACGAGGCCGCCGCGGTGGTGGGACGCCCGTTCGTGGAGCTGCTCGACCCCGCCGAGCTCGCGGCGCGCGCCACCGGCTCCCGTCGCGGCACGTTCGAGGCACTCACCGCGGACATCGGCGGACAGGGCGAGAGCCGGCCACGCGACTGGACCTGGATCGGCTCGGACGGCAGCCGCCACACCATCTCGATGACGCTCAGCGTCACCACCGACGCGACCGTCGCCCGTCGCGGCTACCTCTGCGTGGGCCGCGACGTCACCGAGCAGCGGCACAGCCAGGAGATGCTAATCGCGGCGCTGGAGAAGGAGCGCCACGCCGTGGAGCGGCTCAAGTCGCTGGACGCTGCCAAGAACGAGTTCGTCTCGACGGTGAGCCACGAGCTGCGCACGCCGGTGACCAGCATCGTGGGCTACACCGAGATGCTGCGCGAGGGCATGATCGCCGACCCCGACCGGGCGCAACCGATGCTGGAGACCATCGCCCGCAACGGCGACCGGCTCATCAACCTGTGCAACGACCTGCTGCTGCTCGGCGGCATCGACTCGGGCGCGGCCGGGTGGGGACGCGACCCGGTCGACCTCACCGCCCTCCTCCGGCAGACGGAGGAGTCGATGCGCCCCTTCGTCAACGGACGCGACCTCCACGTCAGCTTCGTGCTCCCGGGCGAGGAGGTGCGGGTGCTGGGCGACCGGGCCCAGCTCGAGAGGGCCACCCTGAACCTGCTCAGCAACGCGGTGAAGTTCACCGAGGACGGCGGCCGGGTGGGCTGCCGGCTCAGCCGGCGGGACGGCGAGGCCTGGCTCGTGGTCGAGGACACCGGGATCGGCATCCCCCGGGAGGAGCAGGCGGGCCTGTTCCAGAAGTTCTTCCGCTCCTCGACCGCCCAGGCCCGCGCCATCCAGGGCACCGGGCTCGGCCTGTCGATCGTCAACGGCATCGTCAGCTCCCACGGTGGGCGGATCGACGTCGACTCCGCCCACCTCGCGGGGACCACCTTCACCGTGCGGCTGCCCCTGTCGACGACGTGACGTCCGTGCCGCCCCCGGGGGCAGCCGACCCGTCCGTGCCGTCCTCGGCCGGACCCAGCCGCCGGGGCCACCAGAACCGGTCGCCGAGCCGGACCGCGATGGCCGGCACGAGCACGGTGCGGACCAGCAGCGTGTCGAGCAGGACGCCGATGCAGATGACGACGCCGAGCTGGGCCAGCACCACCAGCGGCAGCACGCCGAGCACGGCGAAGACTGCCGCGAGCAGGACGCCGGCGCTGGTGATCACGCCGCCCGTCGCCGCCAGCGAGCGCAGCATCCCGGTGCGGGTGCCGTGGTCCCGTGCCTCCTCGGCCGCGCGGGTGACGAGGAAGATGTTGTAGTCGACGCCCAGGGCGACCAGGAAGAGGAAGGCCAGCAGCGGCATCCCCACGTCGATCGCCTCGAAGCCGAGCAGGCCGCTGAACAACCACCACGAGACGCCCAGGGCGGCGAGGAAGGTGGCGACCACGGTCGCCACCAGGACGATCGGCGCGACCACCGAGCGCAGCAGCACCATCAGCACGACGAGCACGAGGGCGAGCACCAGCGGGATGACGACGAGGCGGTCGCGGGCCGCGGCGTCGGCCTCGTCGAGCGCCTCCGCCTCCGCGCCGCCGACGTAGGTCTCGTCGAAGCCGGCGAGCGCCTCCCGCAGGTCGCGGACGGACTCCTCTGCCTCGTCGCTGCCGGGCCTGGCGTCCAGGACCACGGTGAACCGGCTCCACCCCCCGGCCCCTTCCTCGACCTCGCGGGCGGCCGCCCCGGGCAGCTCGTCGACCGCGGAGGTCACCTGCTGCGGGTCGGCGGCGGTGACGACGACCGTCGGCTCGGCGGCACCGGCGGGGAAGCTCTCGGCGAGCCGGTCCGCGGCCCGGATGGCCTCGGGCTCCTCGAGGAACTGCTCGGACGTGGAGAGCCCCGCCTGGACCTGGGTGAGCCCGGCAGCCAGCGCGCCCAGGAGGAGGAGCGAGGACACCATCAGCGCGACGGGCGCGGCGGCGACCACGCGGCCGACGCGCGCCCACAGGGAACGGGACTCGGCCAGGGTCGGCTGGCCGACCCGCGGCACGACCGGCCAGAACACCCAGCGGCCGAACAGCACCAGCGCCGGCGGCAGCACGGCCAGCACCATCACGGCCGCGACCACGATGCCCACGGCGCAGGCGACGCCGAGCCCCCGGGTGGCCGGGAAGGAGGCGAGCAGCAGCGTCAGCACGCCGACGACCACGGTCGCGGAGCTGGAGAGCACGGCCTCGGCGGTACGACGGCGGGCCAGCCGCATCGCGGCGTACCGGTCGTCGTGACGGCGGAGCTCGTCGCGGTAGCGGGAGATGAGCAGCAGGGCGTAGTCGGTGCCGGCGCCGAAGACCAGCACGGAGAGGATGCCGACAGTGGACTCGTCCCACGGGACCTCCACGACGGCGAGCACCTGGGTGGCGAGCACCGCGGCGAGCCGGTCGGCGACGCCGACGACGACCAGCGGCACGAGCCAGAGGACGGGGCTGCGGTAGGTGACGATGAGCAGGATCGCCACGACGGTGGCGGTGGCCAGCAGCAGCCGGGTGTCGGCGCCCTCGAAGACGGCCGAGAGGTCGGCCTGGATCGCCGCCGGGCCCGTCACCTGGGCGGTGACCCCGTCGGGGACGGCGTCGTCGAGGTCCGCGCGGAGCTGCCGCACCGAGTCGGCGACCGCGAGGGCGCCGTCGCCCTCGACCGGCGTGACGCCCAGCGCGGCTGTGCCGTCCTCGCTCGGCTGCAGCGGGACGGGGCTGCCGGTGACGTTCGCGAAGGTGCGCTGCAGCGCGTCGAGCTGCTCCCCCGTCAGCTCCCCGGAGTCGGCCGTGTAGAGCACGACGGCGGTGGGGTCCTCGCCTGCGTCGAACTGCGACTGCAGCTCGACCACCCGGGTGCTGTCGGCCCCGGCCGGCGCGTTCGCGGTCGGGTCCGGCCGCAGCTCGGCCTCGCCGAGGGCCCCGATCAGCATGCCGGCGAGCAGCAGGCCCAGGAGGCTGGCGGCCACGGCGCGGGCCGGTGTCAGGCGGAACGGGTCCCGGCCGCGCGACTCTCCTCGCGATCGGAGGGCTCGAGGGGTGCTCATCTAGACTTACCTCACCAAGTTACTTATCGGGTTGCTCACCAGATTGCTAACCAAGTGAACGATATCCCCGCACCCAAACCGGTCCGGACCGGCCCCGGCCACCGAGGTCCCAGTGCAGAGAGCCACGGGCGGGCCGAGGAGCACTCCGGCCTGCCCGAGGGCGGGCTGCAGACCGGGACGCTGACCGCGCTGCGCGAGCTGCTCGACGTGGCCGCGCGGGTCCGGCCCGCGGTGGCGCGGCGGGCGGCGCTGAGCCACTCGGAGATGTCGACGCTGGAGATGCTCTTCGGGGAGCCGCTCGGCCCCGCCGAGATCGCGCGCCGGCTCGGGGTCACCACCGCCGCGTCGTCGGGCATCGTCGACCGGCTCACCGAGCGCGGCCACGTCGTGCGCACCCCGCACCCGTCGGACCGCCGGCGCACGGCGGTCACGATCACGCCGTCGGGCGCGGCCGAGGTGATCGGTCACCTGTCCCCCATGTTCCAGGGGCTGCACGAGGTCGACGCCGGCCTCGCCCCCGAGCAGCGCGAGGTGGTGGCGGCCTACCTGCGCGGCGCGACCGAGGCGCTGCGCCGGCTTCTCTAGCCGAGATCGGTCTGGGCCAGCACCCACTCGAGGGTGCGGCGACGCTGCTCCTCGCTGGGGCGGGTCCGGGGCAGCAGGCTCGCGGGGCGGCGGCGACGGTCGTGCCAGAGCCCGCCGCCGGGCGGCCCGGGCTGCACCGCCACGAGCCAGACCGTCGTGTCCGCGCCGCCCTCCGCGTCGCGCAGGATCGGTCCGGTGATCCTCCGGAAGCCGGGCAGCGAGTCGCGCACGCCGGGGGTGTCGGCCCAGCCGGGGTGGGTGGCGTGCACGTCGACCCCGGTCCACCGCTCCTGGAGCAGGCCGAGCAGCTCGACCTGGGCCCGCTTGCTGCGGGCGTAGGCGGTCGTCGGGGAGTACTCGCCGCGGAGGTACTGCGGGTCGTCGTCGCGCAGCGGCTGGGCGTACATCCCACCGGAGGTCACCAGCACGACGCGCGCACCGGTCTCCAGCACCGGCTGCAGCAGGTCGGTCAGCAGCACCGGCCCGAGCACGTGCACGGCCATGGTCAGCTCGTGGCCCTGCGGCGACTCGGTGCGCTCCGGCGGCATGACGCCCGCGTTGTGCACCACCGAGTGGAACCGCAGCCCCGAGTCGCGCAGCTCGCGCGCCAGCCGGCGCACGTCCTCGAGGTCGCCGAGGTCGCACCGCCAGACCGTGACCTCGGCATCGGGATGCTCGGCCAGCAGCTCGTCGCGGACGCGGCCGGCCTTCTCGAGGTCGCGGACCACGAGGTGGGCGTGGCCGCCGTGCGTGAGCACGCCCGACGCCGTCGCCTCCCCCAGGCCCGAGGTCGCCCCCGTGACCAGCACGTGCCGGCCGACGAGCGCGTCCCGGGGCGGGTCCGCCGGCCAGTCGGGCAGGCGGCGGCGCACGGCCAGGCCGACGCGGGAGTACCCCGGCGCGACGGTCCGGTCCAGGACGGTGTCGACGAGTCCGCTCAGCATGCTGCCGACGGTAGCCGCGCCACCAAGTGTCGGAGGTCGCGCCGGCGCCTGGTCAGGCCCGGTTCACCGCGGAGATGACCGCCTTCAGCGAGGCCGTGACGATGTTCGGGTCGAGCCCGACGCCCCACAGCACCTGACCGCCGACCGCGCACTCGACGTACGCCGCCGCGATGGCGTCGCCGCCCGACGACAGCGCGTGCTCGTGGTAGTCGAGCACCCGGACGTCGAAGTCCTGCGGCAGTGCGTTGATCGCGTTGACGAACGCCTCGATCGGGCCGTTGCCCTCGCCGGAGAGCGTTTGCGCCTCGCCGTCGACGTACACGTTGACAGTGAGCTGGTCGCGCTCGCCGGCGGCCGACGAGGTGTGCACGGAGTTCAGCCGTAGCGGCGTCTCGCGGTCGAGGTACTCCCCGGCGAACATGCTCCAGATCTCCGTGGGGGCGAGCTCGCCGCCCTCGGTGTCGGTCCGCTCCTGGATCACCCGGCTGAACTCGATCTGCGCGCGGCGCGGCAGGTCGAGCTTGTGCTCGGCCTTGAGGATGTAGGCCACGCCGCCCTTGCCCGACTGGCTGTTGACCCGGATGACCGCCTCGTAGGTGCGGCCGACGTCCTTCGGGTCGATCGGCAGGTACGGCGCCTCCCACGCGACCTCCTCGACCGGGACGCCCTGCTCGGCGGCCTGGCGGTCGAGGTCCTCGAGGCCCTTCTTGATGGCGTCCTGGTGGCTGCCGGAGAACGCCGTGTAGACGAGGTCGCCGGCGTACGGGTGGCGCGGGTGCACGGGCAGCTGGGTGCAGAACTCGACGGTGCGGCGGATCTCGTCGATGTCGGAGAAGTCGATCTGCGGGTCGATGCCCTGGCTGAAGAGGTTCATGCCGAGCGTGACAAGGCAGACGTTGCCGGTCCGCTCGCCGTGCCCGAAGAGGCAGCCCTCGACCCGGTCGGCACCGGCCATCATCGCCAGCTCGGTGGCGGCGACGGCGGTGCCGCGGTCGTTGTGGGGGTGCAGGCTGATCGTGGTGTGCTCACGCCGGGTGAGCTGGCGGGAGAACCACTCGATCTGGTCGGCGTACACGTTGGGCGTCGCCATCTCGACGGTCGCCGGCAGGTTGAGGATGATCTCGCGGCCGTCGTCGGGCTGCCAGACGTCCGAGACCGCCTCGCACACCTCGACCGAGAAGGGCAGCTCGGTGCCGGTGAAGATCTCGGGGCTGTACTCGTAGCCGATCACGGTCTTGTCGAGGATGTTCTCGGCGTGCTTCATCACCAGCTGGGTGCCGCGCACGGCGATGTCCTTGACCTCGTCGCGGCCGGCGTGGAACACCACGCGGCGGAACAGCGGCGCCAGGGCGTTGTAGAGGTGGATGTTGGCGTGGTGGACGCCGACGAGGCTCTGCACGGTGCGCTCGATCAGGTCCTCGCGGGCCTGCGTGAGCACCGAGATGGTGACGTCCTCGGGGACCTTGTCCTGCTCGATGAGCTGGCGGACGAAGTTGAAGTCGGTCTCGCTCGCCGACGGGAAGCCGACCTCGATCTCCTTGTAGCCCATCTTCACGAGGAGGTCGAACATCATCATCTTGCGGGCCGGCGACATCGGGTCGATGAGCGCCTGGTTGCCGTCGCGCAGGTCGGTGGAGAGCCACCGGGGGGCACGGGTGATCGGGTTGTCCGGCCAGGTGCGGTCGGGGATGTCGACCGGTGGGAAGGCGCGGTAGCGGTGGACGGGCATGCCACTGGGGCGCTGGGTGTTCGTGAAGCCGGAGTTCTGGAGGGTCATGGGGTCCTCGATCGGGAAGCTGCTGGGTGCCGGTCGGACAGCACGCACTCCGCAGCGAGGGGTCCGGCGGTCAGACCTCGCTGCGGCAGCGAAGGAGCCCTTCGAGTCGCGTCATGACGGGGACAGCCTAACCGCTGGACCCGGGAAGGACAGCGCTCGTCCAGATGACAGGCGGCCCGTCCGCGGGCTCGGCACCCGTTTCCGCCACGCCCCCTCGGGTAGACAGGACCCATGAGCACGACGACGCGCCTGGTCGACACCACCCCCGAACGCGTCTGGGACGTGCTCTCCGACGGCTGGCTCTACCCGCTGTGGGTCGTGGGCGCCTCACGGATGCGGGAGGTGGACGACCACTGGCCCGGCGAGGGCGCCCGGCTGCACCACTCGGTCGGCGCCTGGCCGGCGCTCCTCGACGACGAGACCGAGGTCCTCGAGTCTCGTCCGCCCGCACTGCTGCGGCTGCGCGCCCACGCGTGGCCGTCCGGGGCGGCCGAGGTCGTGCTGCGACTCGAGGCCGTCGGGTCGGCCACGGAGGTGACGATCGAGGAGGACGCCGTCGAGGGACCCGGCACGCTGGTGCCGAAGCCGGTGCGCGACCTCGGCCTTCGCTGGCGCAACGAGGAAGCCCTCACCCGGCTCGCACTCCTCGCCGAGCGGCGCACGTGAGGCCCGACGGAGGGAGCCGGCCGTGACGTACGACGCGGTCGTGGTCGGCGCCGGACCCAACGGCCTGGTCGGCGCCAACCTGCTCGCCGACCGGGGCTGGTCGGTGCTGGTGCTGGAGGCGCAGCCGGACGTCGGCGGTGCCGTGCGCAGCGCGCGCGACGTGCACCCCGACTTCGAGCACGACACCTTCAGCGCGTTCTACCCTCTGTCCGCCGTCTCGCCGGCGATCCGATGGCTGGGACTCGAGGACCACGGACTGCGGTGGCGCCACGCCCCGGCGGTCCTGGGCCACCCGCTGCCCGAGGGCGGCTGGGCGCTGCTGCACCGCGACCGGGAGGTCACCGCGGGGCGCATGGACGACACCCATGCCGGCGACGGCGAGGCCTGGCTGCGGCTGTGCTCGGAGTGGGACCGGGTCGGCCAGTCGGTGGTGTCCGCCCTGTTCTCGCCCTTCCCGCCGGTTCGCGCCGGGGCAGGGCTCCTCGCGCGGTTGCGCGGGCTCGGGGCGCTGGAGCTCGCCCGCACCCTGCTCACCCCCGCGCTCGACCTCGGCCGCACCCGGTTCGGGGGCGTCGCCCCGCGGATCCTCATCGCCGGCAACGGCGGCCACGGCGACATCCCCCTCGACGCGCCCGGGTCCGGAGTGGTGGCACTGCTCCTCACGCTCGTCGGCCAGACCGCGGGCTTCCCGGTCCCCGAGGGGGGCGCGGGTCGGCTCAGCGAGGCGATGGCCCGGCGGTTCACCGCGGCCGGCGGCGAGATCCGGTGCGACGCCGAGGTGGTGGCCGTCGAGGTCGAGCGCGGTCGCGCCACCGGCGTGCGCCTCGCCGACGGCGAGCGGATCGGCGTACGCCGAGCGGTGCTGGCCGACGTCGCGGCGCCGCGACTGTTCGGCGGACTGGTCGCACCCGACGACCTCCCCGCCCGGGTGGCGCGCGGGATGCGCGACTTCGAGATGGACCCCGGCACCGTCAAGGTCGACTGGGCCCTGTCCGGGCCGGTCCCCTGGGCGGACGAGCCTCCCCACGCGCCCGGCACCGTCCACGTCGCCGACTCGGTCGAGCAGATGACAGAGGCGCTGTCCCAGGTCGCGAGCGGCCTGGTGCCGGCGCGGCCGTTCCTGCTCGCCGGGCAGATGACGACGGCCGACCCCACCCGCTCCCCCGCCGGCACGGAGTCGATGTGGGCCTACACGCACGTGCCACAGCGCACCCGGGGCGACGCCGCCGGCGGCACGCCCGGGCAGGGCGCCGGCGTCGTGCGTGGGACGTGGGACGCCGATGACCGCGAGCGGTTCGCGGACCGCGTCCAGCAGCGGATCGAGGAGCGGGCACCCGGCTTCGGCAGCAGGGTGCTGGCCCGGCGGGTGCTCGGCCCGCGCGAGCTCGAGGAGCGCAACGCCAACCTCGTCGGCGGCGCAGTCGGCGGCGGCTCCTCCCAGCTCCACCAGCAGCTCGTCTTCCGCCCCGTGCCCGGGCTCGGCCGCGCGGAGACCGGAATCGCCGGGCTCTACCTCGCGTCGGCGTCCGCCCACCCCGGCGGCGGGGTGCACGGCGCCTGCGGGTACAACGCCGCACGGGCGGCACTGCTCCACGACCGCACCCGGCGGCTGCTGTCGCAACTCCCCCGCTGACCCGCTCCGAGAGGACCTCCGTGACCGAGACTCCCCTGCCTGACACCCTCCAGGACCCCGCCGGGCTCCGGTCGATGGACTTCGGCCCGCTGCAGATCCGGTACGACGACCGGGTGCTGCTGCCGCGACCGTGGACGGCCGCGCAGTCGCGCTGGGGGGCGGAGCTCCTGCGCACCGCGCCCGACGGGCCGGTGCTCGAACTGTGCTCCGGCGCCGGTCACATCGGACTGCTGATGCTGGCCCTCGCCGTCCGCGAGCCGGGGCCGGTCCGCTCGCTGGTGTGCGTCGACGCCGAGCCGGCCGCCGTCGAGCTGACACGGCTCAACGCGGCGGCCGCAGGGCTCGGCGAGCTCGTCGAGGTCCGGCACGCCCGGCTCGAGGAGGCGCTCGCCGACGACGAGCGGTTCGCGGTCGTGGTCGCCGACCCGCCGTGGGTGCCCACCGACGAGACCGGCCGCTACCCCGAGGACCCGCTGACCGCGATCGACGGCGGCGACGACGGTCTGGATGTGGCGCGGGCCTGCGTCGCCTTGGCGGCGCGCCACCTGCGGCCGGGCGGCTCGACGGTGGTCCAGCTCGGCACCGAGCGGCAGGCGGAGCTGCTCGCCGCCGACCCGGTCCGGGGAGACCTGGTGCCCGGCGAGGTGCGGGTCGAGGAGCGAGGCGTGCTGCTGCGGCTCGACCGGCCGGCCTGACCGGGGGTCGGTGCGGCTGCGGGTCGGTCGGCTAGGGCCGGGCCTGCTTCGGCAGCAGCTTGTGGGTGCCGTCACACCAAGGCTGCACGGCCGACTTGCCGCACCGGCACACCGCCGTGACGGGGCGGGTGGTCCGGTGGCGCACCCCGTCCGCGTCCTCGACGACGGCGTCCCCGCGCACCAGCAGCGGTCCCTCCGGGCAGATCACGATGTCCGGACGGCATCCCCGACCGTTCGCGTCCTGGGTGCTCACGCCGCCACCCCCCACAGGTCCAGCACCCGCCGGGCGGTGCGGTCCTCGAGGTCGAGGCACGTGAAGACGCCGAGGAAGACGTCCTCCAGCAGGTGCGGCTCCGCCTCGAGCAGCGGCACGAGGATCGCGCGGACCGCGAGCTGCTCGTGCACAGCGTCGGCCTCGACGTGCTCGGTGTAGTAGTCGACCATCTCCCGGGCGAGGCCCAGCCGCTCGAGGCCCTGTGCCATCCGTCGCGACGGCAGCGAGCTGGTCGCCTCGAACGCCGCCAGGTGGCCGAGCGCCGCGCCGCGCAGCCGCCGGTGCAGTCCGATCATCGAGAGCGCGTTGTTCTGCTCGAGGAGCTCGGCCGGGACCTCGTCCACGTAGCCGCCGTACTCGGAGCGCAGGCCGCATGCCTCCAGCCCGCGGGCGAAGAGCTCCGCGTGCAGCCGGTCGGGGTCGCCGACGCCGTACTCGTCGTACTGCAGCTCCACCAGGGCCGCCTTAGCCGCCGTGGGCAATCGCGGCACCACCCAGGTCGTCGGGTCCGCCTCCTTGAGGTGGTAGACCGACCGCCAGCGCAGCAGGTCGAGCACCTGCTCCTCGCTCGCCTCGCGGTGGACGTGCCGCGCGAGGGAGGCGCCGTCGTGCGCCTCGACGAAGGCGAACAGCGCCTCGGCGAGGTCCGACCCCACCCGGCCCGGAATCGTCGCCCGGCCGCCGTAGGCGTCGAAGCGCGAACGCAGCCGGCGCTCCAGGTCCGCCTCGAGCCGACGCCGCACGGCGAGCACGCCCGGGTCCCACTCGAGGGCGTCGTCGACGTCGTCGAAGCCGCGGTAGGCCAGCTCGTGCAGCGCCCACAGCGCGATGGCCGCATCGTCGTGGTGCTCCGGCTCGGGCAGGTCGAGCGCCGGCAGGTCGCGCTCCGCCTGGCCGGTCCGGTCGCGCAGCGAGGAGAAGAGGGACTGGCTGAACGCCCCTCGGGGCTTGGGCAGCAGCATGTCCTGCAGTACCCCGCGAGCAGCCGGTCCATTCGAGCAGGTCATTCAACTCTGCACGACCGGGTTGGCATGTTCCTGCGCGGGGAGGGCACGTCCCGGGCATGACGACGACACCCCCGTGGGCGGACCTCGGCACGACCGTGGCCCCCTCCCCGACGTCCGAGATGACCTCCCCGATGGCATCCGTCGCCGGGCGGCAGTTCGACGTCGCGGTCGTCGGCGCAGGCGTGACCGGCCTGACGACGGCACTGCTGCTGGCACGGGCCGGCTGCTCGGTGGTCGTGCTCGAGGCGCGGCACGTCGGCGCCGGCACGACGGGCCGCAGCACCGCCAAGGTCAGCGTGTTGCAGGGGACCCACCTGTCCCGCGTCGCACGCCGCCACCCGGCCGGCGTGGTCCGGGACTACGTCACCGCGAACCTCGAGGGTCAGGCCTGGCTCGCCCGGTTCTGCGAGGACCACGAGGTGCCGTTCCAGCGCCGCGCCGCCTACACGTTCGCGACCAGCGAGCACGGCGAGCGGGCCGCCCGGCGCGAGCTCGAGGTGGCCCTCGCGGCCGGGCTGCCGGCGACCTGGGTCGATGAGCCGCCCCTGCCCTTCGCGACGCGGGGCGCGGTCCACCTCGCCGACCAGCTCCAGCTCGACCCCACGGAGCTCCTCTCCGCCCTGGCCGCGGAGGCGGTGCGACACGGCGCCGAGATCGTGGCGGGCGCCCGGGTGCAGCGGGTCACGGACCGGGACCCGGTGCGGGTGGTGACGCCGGTGGGCGACCTGTCCGCCGGCCGCGTGGTCGTTGCCACCAACCTGCCCGTGCTGGACCGCGGCGGGTTCTTCGCCCGTGCTCGGTCGCACCGCTCGTACGGCCTTGCCTACCGGACCCCGGGGCCGACCGTGGCCGGCATGTTCCTCTCCGCCGACCAGCCCACGCGGTCGCTGCGGGACGCCCCGACGGAGGGCGGCGCGCTGCTGCTCGTCGGCGGCCACGGCCACCGGACCGGTGCGTCGGGGTCGGAGGCGGAGCGGCTCGACGCGCTGCGCGACTGGACGCTGGAGCACTTCCCGGACGCGGAGGAGACGCACGCCTGGTCGGCCCAGGACTACGTCACCCACCACGGCCTGCCGTTCGTCGGTCCGGTGCTGCCCGGCCAGGAGTCGGTCCTCGTCGCCGGCGGCTACTCGAAGTGGGGCCTGACCAACGGGCCGGCCGCCGCGCTGGCCCTGACCGGACGCATGCTCGGCGGCCACATGGAGTGGGCGAAGCCCCTGGAGCCCTGGCGCTGGCACGAGGCGACGGGGCTGCTCGACTCCGTCCGCAACAACACCGAGGTGGGGCTGGAGCTGGCGCAAGGCTGGCTGCGCCCCCTCCTCCGACCCGGCCGCGGCGGCGGGGAGGGCGCGGAGATCGAGGAGGGCACGGGCGTCGTACGACAGGACCGGTTCGGCCCGGCCACCGCGACCTGCCGTGTCGGCGGCGTGGAGTCGCGGGTCTCGGCCGTGTGCCCCCACCTCGGCGGCGTGGTGAGGTGGAACGACGTCGAGCGCAGCTGGGACTGCCCGCTCCACGGGTCGCGCTTCGCGCCCGACGGCGAGGTGCTCGAGGGACCCGCGACCCGGAGTCTGGCTCCCCGCTGAGCCCCTCGCTGAGCCCCTCGCTCAGCCCCTCGTCATGGCATGCCCAATCTTGGGGAGGCGATCCTGACCTCCTGTGGCGCGCCGGGGCCGCCCATACGGTGACTGAGGCGGGGGGGGTCGGGGACCACCCGCCGGGGGTCCGAACAGCAGTCGAACCGTGTCCGGAGGTGTCCGATGACCCACGCCGCCACCATCAGCGCACCCGTGGTGGGCGCAGCCCGTTTCCTCGTCTTCGCACCCGTAGGCCTGCTCGTGCACGCCGTCGTGATGCTGGCGGGACCCGGCTACCAGCCGTGGTACGCCGCCCTGGCGCTGTTGGCCCTCGCTGCAGTGTGCGCAACAGCGCTGTGGGCGTGCATCGGCTCCGAGGAACGGCTGGCCCGCAGCGCGCCCGCGCTCGCCATCGTCGCGGTGGCGACCCTGCCCACCTGGGCGTGGGGCGTGCCCCTGGTCGTGGGGGCCGGCGCTGCCGGTCTGGCGGTGGAGCACCGGCTGCGGTACGGCGTCTGGGACCGGGTCCCGGTCGCCGGTCTGGCCGCCGGCTCCTTCGCCTCGATGATGGCGGTGCTGCTCGCGCTGCTCGCCTGAGCCGGAGCGCTGCGGGGCGCTAGCGTCCCTGCCATGGCCCGGCTGCTGATCGTCCACCACTCACCCACCGAGACCGTGCGCTCCCTGACGGAGGCGGTCGTGGCGGGCGCCCACGACGACGAGATCACCGGCGTCGAGGTGGTCGCCCGACCCGCGCTCGAGGCGTCGGCGGACGACGTGCTGGCGGCGGACGGCTACCTGTTCGGGACGCCGGCGAACTTCGGCTACATGTCCGGCGCGCTGAAGCACTTCTTCGACTCGATCTTCCTCGAGGCCGGCGGAGCGCTGTCCGACGACGGCTCCGCCGCAGCCGGCTCCGGCGGGAAGAAGCCGTACGGGCTGTGGGTGCACGGTCGCTACGACACGACCGGCGCGGTCCGCTCGGTGCAGTCGATCATCGGGGCGCTGCCGTGGACCCAGGCCGCCGAGGTGCTGGAGGTCCTCGGCGACGTCGGTGACGAGCAGCGCGCGGCGGCGTACGAGCTCGGCGGGACGCTCGCGGCTCTGCTCAGCGACTAGCGGTCTCCTGCTGACGGCCGGCGAGGACCTGCTCGCGCAGGATGTCGGCGTGGCCGCAGTGCTGGGCGAGCTCGCGGAGCACGTGGAGCAGGACCCAGCGCATCGGCAGCGGGCCGCGCCGGTTGCCCTCGACGACGTCGTCGAGGTCCAGGGTGGCCGTCGCCTCGCGGGATCGGGCGCACACCGCGTCGTAGGCGGCGCGGACGGTCTCGATGGTGTCCTCCTGCAGCAGCTCGAACGACTCGTCCGGTCCCGCGGCACAGCCGATCTCCTCGCGGCTGCGACCGGTGACCGCCTCGTCGAACCACACCTGCTCGACGAACGTCGCGTGCTTCACCAGGCCCAGCAGCGTCGTCCTCGACGGCACCAGTCGCCGACGTGCCTCGTCCTCGGTCAGGTCGTCGAGGCAGGCGCGGAGCATCGCGCGGTGCTCGTCGACGAACGCCAGCAGCTGCTCGCGAAGCGGAGAGGTGAACGTGGCCGGGTCGTGGGTGGACGCAGGCGGGATCGAGGACATGGCCGCACCCTAGGCCCCCCACGTCGGCCTATCTGCGTCGGTGGAACCGGACCTCGCCGGAGGCGTGGAACTCGACCGTGTACGCCGGGTCGTGGGCGCGGTGGTGGTGCCACGAGCAGAGGCTGACCCCGTCGTCGAGGTCGGTCCGTCCGCCCAGGGCCCACTCGTGCTTGTGGTGCGCCTCGGACCAGGTCGCGGGGATGGTGCAGCCGGCCGCGCGACAGGTCTTGTCCCGCACCGCCATCGCGAGCCGCTGGGCGTCGGTGAACAGCCGCTTCGCGCGGCCCTGGTGGAGGACCTCGCCCCTGCCGCCGAGCACCATCGGCACCAGGTCCGCGGTGCAGGCCAGCCGCATCGCCTCGGCCGCGGACACGAGGTCGCCGGTCCCGAGCCCGGCCGCACCGAGCCGGGCGCGGAGCTGGTCGAGATCGATCGTCACCACCACCGTGGTGGCGCGGCCGCCGTGCCGCGGCAGCCGG
>NZ_JBHSSS010000019.1:0-153849 GCF_042659625.1 Nocardioides sp. GCM10027114 | reverse complement strand
CCCGAGCAGCCGGTCGCGCGGGACCTTCTCGTCGCCACTTGCTTGGCGTGGGCTGGAGTACGCGTCCAGGTAGGTCCGGAGCCGCCCCGCCACCGCATCACTCACCCGGGCATGGATCTCGGTCGTCCCGTCGCCCCGTCGCCGGAACGTCAGGCTGGTGCGACGCCGGGCGTGCGCCTCGGCCCGCTCCAGCGCGTCCCGCTCCGCCGCCTCCGCAACCTCGGGCGCGACGACCTCGAGCACCTTCGCACCCAGCACCCGCAGCTGCTTGGGCGCGAAGTGGGCGGCCTGGCCGACGAGGTACTCCTCCGCCTTCGCGACGACGTCGGGGTCGAGGTCGGCCGGCAGGTCGTCGAGCGACGTGACCAGCACCCGCGCCTGCGCCGGATTCACCGACCCCTGCGCGAGCCCCTGCCCGACCCGGGACCACCTGCCGGTGATCGCCTCGGCCAGCCGGGCCGCCCCCAGCGCGCGGCCGGCGTCGGTGCGGGTCGCGTGGGCCAGCCACGCCGCCGCCGACCGCGCACCCGAGTCCAGCGCCACCTCGTCAGCCGACGCGAGCACCCGCAGCTTCAGCTCCTCCACCCGCGCCGCCAGCGCGGACAGCTCGACCAGTGCGGCCGCCTGGTCCTCGGTCCGCATGTAGGCCGGGTCCACCTCGGCCACGAGATCGAGTTCCTTGCCGATCGCCTCCGTGCACGCCAGCACCGGGTGCGTGGGGTGCAGCGGCCGGATCGACATACCCAGACACTAGGGCCGACCACCGACACTTTTTCGAACGCCAGTTCGACCTGTGCAGCGTCCACCCAGCCCCCTCGCCTGTGGCCGGAAAGCGGGCTCAGGTACGACCCTCCCACCGCCACCACACGCCGGTCGAGCTCGTCGAGACCCCCACCGCACGACTGCCCTGCCTTCACTTGCGGGGTTTCGAGGCTCGCTCCGCTCGCACCTCAACCACCGGCTCGTGCCCACCGCAGCACGTTGACAGCCCATCGCAACCACACGCCGGTCGAGCTCGTCGAGACCACCCCGCACAGACCTCACCAGGTCTCGACGGGCTCGACCACCGTCGATCACCACCCTGCTCTGGTGCGGGGGTTTCGAAGCTCGCTCCGCTCGCACCTCAACCACCGACTCGTGCCCACCGCAGTACCTTCTCGACCCACCGCAACCACACGTCGGTCGCCTGTCCTGAGTAGGCGCGCCAGCGCCGTGTCGAAGGGAGCTCGCCGAGACCCCCGCCGTACGCGCACAGCCGACCGTCACCACACGTCGGTCGAGCTCGTCGAGACCACCGCCGCACCAACCTCGCCGGGTCTCGACGGGCTCGACCACCGTCGGTCACCGCCCTGCGCTGGTGCGGGGGTTTCGAGGCTCGCTCCGCTCAAAACTCAACCACCGACTCGTGCCCACCGCCGTACGTTCTCGACCCACCGCAACCACGCGTTGGTCGAGCTCGTCGAGACCACCGCGGCACTCAGCTCCCCGGGCCTCGACGGGCTGGACCGCCGTACGGTCGCCACGCTGCCCTCACTCACCCGCTGCCGGGCGCGGTCGGCTACCTTGCGACGACCTTGCGGTCGACTCGGATCGTCTGGGTGCCCTGCTGGTAGAGGCCGTCGCGGCCGCGCTGGTAGGTGATCTCCACCTGCTCGAGGTGCACCACGCCGGGGGACGTGGGGGTGATCATGGCGAAGAGGTAGTCGCTGTCGGGCGCGACGCCGTGCCGGAAGGACATGCCCGGCTCAAAGGTCTCGCTGTCCTTGCAGAACCTGCCGGGGTCGTGGACCGTGCCGATCACGTCCTCCCCCGGCCCCAGGTGGCAGATCCGGAACGTGACTCTCGCCCGCGCGCTGTTCTCCGAGAGGACCGCCTGCACGTCCTCGATCGTGACTGTCTCGGCCTCCCCCTCGGTCCGGGGAAGGGTCACGGCCGTCGCGACGGCGGCCCGGTCCAGCGGGCGGGGCGCCAGGCGGTGGGCGTCGCCGAGCCCGCCGAAGACGCTCGGGTGGGTCCACCAGTGCAGGGCCGGGGCCCCGGCCGCCACCAGCAGCGCGACCGCGACGATGACCGCGGTCCGGAGCGGGTGCCGCTTCACCTGGACGATGTCCGTGAACGCCTCGTCCCCCATCTGTTCCCCCGTTCGTTCTCTCGGCCGTCAGGAACGCACGCCCGACGACACGTTCTCCAGCACGACGGCGAGCGCCTGGCCCACCCCGATGCAGATCGCCGCGACGCCCCACCGGTCGCCGGACTCGCGCAGCCGGTGCGCCAGCGTGCCGAGGATCCGTCCGCCGGACGCGCCGAGCGGGTGCCCGATGGCGATGGCGCCGCCCTTCGCGTTGACGATGCCGGGGTCGACGTCCCAGGCATCCAAGCACGCGAGCGACTGAGCGGCGAACGCCTCGTTGAGCTCGATCGCAGCGACGTCGCCCCAGCCGATCCCCGCCCGCCGAAGGGCACGGTGTGCGGCCTCGACCGGCGCGAAGCCGAACATCTGCGGCTCCAGCGCGTACGCACCACGGCCGGCGACCCGGGCGAGCGGCTCGAGGCCGATCCGCGACGATGCCGCCCCGGACCCGATGAGGACGGCGGACGCCCCGTCGTTGAGGGGGGACGCGTTGCCGGCCGTGATCGTGCCGTCGGACCGGAACGACGGCTTCAGGCCGGCCAGTGTCTCGACAGTGCTGTCGGGGCGGATCCCCTCGTCGTGCGTCCCCTCGACCCCGGGCACCGGCACCACCAGGTCGGCGTAGAAGCCCGCGTCCCAGGCCGCCGCCGCGAGCTGGTGCGAGCGGGCGGCGAACTCGTCCTGCCGCTCCCGGCCGATGTCGAACTTGTCGGCCAGCTGCTCGTTGGCCTCCCCCAGCGACACCGTCCACTCCGCGGGCATCCGCTCGTTGACCAGCCGCCAGCCGAGCGTCGTCGAGACGGCGGTGACGTTGCCGGCCGGGAACGCCCGCGACGGCTTCGGCAGCACCCACGGCGCCCGCGTCATCGACTCGACGCCGCCGGCCACGACGACGTCCGCATCCCCGGTCTCGACCGCCCGGGAGGCGATCATGGCGGCGTCCAGCGACGAGCCGCAGAGCCGGTTGACAGTGGTGGCGGGCACGGCGGCGGGCAGCCCGGCCAGCAGGACCGCCATCCGTCCCACGTTGCGGTTGTCCTCCCCGGCCTGGTTGGCGCAGCCCCAGACCACCTCCTCCACCGCGCCGCGGTCGAGGTCCGGCGCCCGGTCGAGCACGCCCGACAGCGCCGCGGCAGCCAGGTCGTCGGGGCGCACGTCCGCCAGCCGGCCACCCAGACGCCCGAACGGCGTGCGCGCGGCGGCGTACACGAAGGACTCTGCGCTGCTGGTCATGGATCTCCATCTCGGCCACTCGGACGTCCCGTCGCCCGGCAGTCTTGCACCGCCTGCCGGTCACACGCTTGCGGGAGTGGGCGTCCCACCCGGAATGATGGCGCCATGGCAGACCCGAGCCGCGCCGGCCAGACCGCCCAGCCCGAGGACCTCGTCGACGTCGCCCACCTCGTGACGTCCTACTACACGGGCGTCCCCGACCCCGACGACGTCGACCAGCAGGTCGCCTTCGGGACCAGCGGCCACCGCGGCAGCTCCCTGCGCACGTCGTTCAACGAGACCCACATCCTCGCCACGACGCAGGCGATCTGCGACTACCGGCGCAGCCACGGGTACGACGGCCCGCTGTTTCTCGGCCGCGACACCCACGGGCTGTCCGAGCCGGCGTGGGCGAGCGCGCTCGAGGTGCTCGCCGGCAACGACGTGACGGTCGCGGTCGACGACCGCGACGGCTGGACCCCCACGCCGGCGGTCTCCCACGCGATCATCCGCGCCAACCGTGGCCGCACGTCCGGCCTCGCCGACGGCATCGTGGTCACCCCCTCGCACAACCCGCCCGCGGACGGCGGCTTCAAGTACAACCCGCCCCACGGCGGCCCCGCCGACACCGACGCGACCTCGGTCATCGCCAAGCGCGCCAACGAGCTGATCGCGGGCGGCCTGCGCGACGTGCGGCGGATCCCCTTCACCCGGGCGCGGGCGGCCGCGACGGCCTACGACTTCCTCGGGACGTACGTCGACGACCTGCCGCAGGTCGTCGACATGGCGGCGATCCGTGACGCGGGCGTCCGGATCGGCGCCGACCCGCTGGGCGGCGCGAGCGTCGACTACTGGGCCGCCATCGGCGAGCGCCACGGCCTCGACCTCACGGTGGTCAACCCGCTCGTCGACCCGACGTGGCGCTTCATGACGCTCGACTGGGACGGCAAGATCCGGATGGACTGCTCCTCCCCCTCGGCGATGGCGTCGCTCATCGGCCGCAAGGACTCCTACGACGTCGCGACCGGCAACGACGCCGACGCCGACCGGCACGGCATCGTCACGCCCGACGCCGGCCTGATGAACCCCAACCACTTCCTCGCGGTGGCGATCGGCTACCTCTTCGGCGGCGCCCGCCCGGACTGGCCGGACACCGCCCGGATCGGCAAGACCCTGGTCTCCTCGTCGATGATCGACCGTGTGGCCGCCTCGCTCGGCAAGCCGATGGTGGAGGTGCCGGTCGGCTTCAAGTGGTTCGTCCCCGGCCTGATCGACGGGTCGTTCGGCTTCGGCGGCGAGGAGTCGGCGGGCGCCTCGTTCCTGCGGATGGACGGCACCACCTGGACCACCGACAAGGACGGCATCCTGCTCTGCCTCCTCGCGTCCGAGATCCTCGCCCGCACCGGTCGGACCCCGAGCCAGCACTACGCCGACCTCGTCGCCGAGCACGGCGACCCGGCGTACGCCCGGGTGGACGCGCCCGCCGACCGCGAGCAGAAGTCGCGGCTCGGCGCGCTCGCACCCGAGGACGTCACCGCGACAACGCTCGCCGGTGAGTCGATCACCGCCCGGCTCACCGAGGCGCCCGGCAACGGCGCCCGGATCGGCGGGCTGAAGGTGACGACGGAGTCGGCGTGGTTCGCGGCGCGGCCGTCCGGCACCGAGGACGTCTACAAGATCTACGCCGAGTCGTTCCGCGGCCCCGACCACCTCGCGCAGGTGCAGGCCGAGGCGCGCGAGGTCGTGGGAGCCGCCCTCGAGGGCTGAGCCCGGGCATGGCGGACGGGTCCCCGGGTACGACGAGGACCGAGCGGCCCGTCCGCGGGCCGGCCCCGACCCCCGAAGGACTGGTTCCCGTGCGCGCACTCGTGCTGAGCTGCACCCTCAAGAAGTCCCCCGCCGAGTCGAGCTCGGTGCTCATCGGCGAGCAGGTTCTCGACGAGCTCCGCTCCCACGGCGTCGACGGCGAAGTGGTGCGCGTCGTCGACCACGACGTGCGGTTCGGGGTCAGCACCGACGAGGGCGACGGCGACGAGTGGCCGGCGATCCGCGAGAAGGTCCTCGCCGCCGACATCCTCGTGATCAGCACGCCCATCTGGCTGGGCCAGCCCTCGGCCGTCTGCAAGCTGGCGCTCGAGCGGCTGGACGCCGAGATCGCCGAGACCGACGACGAGGGCCGGCCGCTGACCTTCGGCAAGGTCGGCCTGGTGGCCGTCGTCGGCAACGAGGACGGCGCCCACGCGACCGCCGCCGCCTGCTTCCAGGCGCTCAACGACTGCGGGTTCACCGTGCCCGCCCAGGGCGCGACGTACTGGGTCGGCGAGGCCATGCAGGGCACCGACTACCTCGACCTCGACAAGACTCCGGACACCACGGCGGGCACCAACCGGACGGCCGCCGCCAACGCCGTGCACCTCGCCCGGCTGCTGCAGTCGGAGCAGTACCCCGCGGCCTGACCCCGCGGGCTGAGTGACCCGGGTCCCCGACGGGTAGCATCTGCGCACCGCACCCACGACGGACCGAGGAGGAAGCCGGTGCCGCCCGCCCCTGCCCATGTCGGGCCCGCGCGCCTCGGCCGCTCCCTGCTGCCGGCAGTCCTCGCCGGCCTCCTGGCCCTCTCCGCCTGTGGCGGCGCCGAGGCGCAGGGCAGCAACACCGACCCCTCGCAGGTGGACGCGGTCGAGGCCCCGGAGCTCGGCGCCTGCCGCGAGCTGACCCCCGAGGACGTCGCGCTGCCGGCCAACGCGACGCGCACCGTCGACTGCTCGCAGGCGCACACCGCCGAGACGTTCGCGGTCGGCCAGCTCCCCGGCGAGTTCGACGACGCGGACTACGACGACGAGGAGCTGGGCGCGTTCGCCTACGCCACCTGCAGCGAGAAGTTCATGGAGTTCCTCGGCGCCGACGAGAGCTCGGTGATGCGCACCGTCGTCAGCTGGGCGTGGTTCCGGCCGTCCGAGGAGGCCTGGGACGAGGGCGCCCGCTGGTACCGATGCGACGTCGTCGGCGGCGGCGACCAGAGCGCGTCGTACGTCGAGCTGCCCAAGACGGCGAAGGGGCTGCTGCAGAAGCCGGACGACCGCTGGTTCGTCTGCGCCAACGGCGCCTCCATCAACGGCGAGAAGATCCCGTGCACCGAGCCGCACACGTGGCGCGCGGTGACCACGATCAAGCTCGGCGAGCCCGGCGACGAGTACCCCGGCGAGCGGCTGGTCGAGGTCAAGACCCGCGACTTCTGCTCCGACTCCGTCGGCGCCTGGCTGAACTACCCGGTCGACTACGACTTCGCCTACACGTGGTTCCACGAGGCGGAGTGGGAGGCCGGCAACCGCCGCTCGGTCTGCTGGGCGAAGACGGACAAGTGATGTCCGCGCGCGCCGCCCTCGTCCCCCGCCTCGCCGGGGTCGTGGCGGCCGCGCTGCTGCTGACCGGCTGCACCTCCGGCTCCGACGACGGCGACGGCGACGGCGACGCCGCGGCGCCTACGCCGACGCCGGGAGCGTCCACCGGGAGCCCCGCCGAGGGCGCCTCCCCCGCCGACCCGCCGCCGGCACCCGACGAGGGCGCCTGCTACCGGCTGGAGTTCGACGACGCGGTCGCGCCCACGACGGGCCGGGACCCCGTGCCCTGTCGCAGCCGGCACACCGCGGAGACCTTCCACGTCGGCCGACTGGAGACGGTCGCCGACGGGACCTCGCTCGACCTCGACTCGTCCCGGCTGCAGGAGCAGGTCGCCACCGCCTGCCCGAAGCGGTTCGGCCGCTTCGTCGGCGGGTCGACCGAGCAGCAGCGGCTGTCGATGCTGCGCCCGATCTGGTTCACCCCGTCGGAGGACGACTTCGGGCTGGGCGCCGACTGGTTCCGCTGCGACGCGGTCGCCGTCGCGCGCGACGGCGAGCTCGCGCGGCTGGGCGGCCGGCTGAAGGGCGTGCTGGGCAGCGGGGACGGGCGCGACCGGTACGGCATGTGCGGCACGGCCGAGCCCGGCACCGACGGCTTCCGCAGGGTCATCTGCTCGACCGAGCACACCTGGCGGGCCGTCGCGACGGTGCCGTTCGAGGAGGGTCGCTACCCCGGCCAGCAGCGGGTCCGGGAGGCCGGCGAGGGCCCCTGCGAGGACGCGGGCCGCGAGGCCGCCGACGACCCGCTCAGCTTCCGCTGGGGCTACGAGTGGCCGACCCGCGACCAGTGGCGGGCCGGCCAGACGTGGGGCATCTGCTGGGTCCCCACCTGACCTCGGGGTGGCGGAGCAGGCTCAGAACCCGAGCCGGCGCAGCTGCTTGGGATCGCGCTGCCAGTCCTTGGCGATCTTGACGTGCAGGTCGAGGTAGACCGGCGTGCCGAGGAGTGCCTCGATCTGCTTGCGCGCCACCGTCCCGACCTGGCGCAGCCGGGCGCCGCGGTGCCCGATCACGATGCCCTTCTGCGACGACCGCTCCACGAAGAGGTTGGCGTGGATGTCGAGCAGCGGCTTGTCCTCGGGACGTCCCTCGCGCAGCCCCATCTCCTCCACCACGACCGCGATGGAGTGCGGCAGCTCGTCGCGCACGCCGTCCAGCGCGGCCTCGCGGATCAGCTCGGCCGCGAGCTGCTCCTCCGGCGTGTCGGTGAGCTCGCCGTCCGGGTAGAGGGGCGGGCCCTCCGGCATCAG
Organism: Nocardioides sp. GCM10027114; assembly: GCF_042659625.1. Lineage (NCBI taxonomy): Bacteria > Bacillati > Actinomycetota > Actinomycetes > Propionibacteriales > Nocardioidaceae > Nocardioides > Nocardioides sp. GCM10027114. Next base: position 145,855 of record NZ_JBHSSS010000019.1, on the reverse strand, counting down.
CCCGACCAGGAGGTCGGCGAGCAGGCCGACCTGGTCGCCGGCGACCGCCGAGACCGGGACCAGCTCGGCCCAGTCGGTGTCGAGCTCCTTGCCGAGCGCCTGCACGGCGAGCAGCTGCTCGCCCACCTGCTCCGGGGTCGCGACGTCGGTCTTGGTGATGACCGCGACCTTCGTCGTCTTCCGCACCTTCGCCAGCTCGGAGACGATGAACCGGTCACCCGGCCCGATCTTCTCGTTGGCCGGGAAGCACACGGCGACCACGTCGACCTCGGACCACGTCGTGTGGACGAGGTCGTTGAGACGCTCGCCGAGCAGCGTGCGGGGTCGGTGCAGCCCGGGGGTGTCGACGAGCACGAGCTGAGCGTCGGGACGGTGCACGATGCCGCGGATCACCGACCGCGTCGTCTGCGGCTTGTCCGACGTGATCGCGACCTTGGTGCCGACGAGGGCGTTCGTCAGCGTGGACTTGCCCGCGTTGGGACGTCCCACGAACGACGCGAAGCCGCTGCGGTGGGCCGGGAGCTCCCCGGACGCACCCTCCTGGTCGGACATGCTCAGCTCTCCCTCGCCTCGTCGTACTCGGCCCAGATCTCCGCGTCACTGCGGCCGGCCGCCTTGCCCGCGCGCCAGATCGGCGCTGGGTCGACGGCGCGCGGCTGACGCTTCGCCACCCCGCGCCAGTAGCCCATCACGTCGTACGCCGCGGACGGCAGCTGCCGCTCGCGCATCAGGTGCTTGCGGATCGCCCGCATCTGCGCGGACTCGCCGGCCATCCAGAAGTAGCCGTCGCCCTGGGGCCAGTCGATCCCCTCGACGACCTCGGCCAGCGCGCTCGCGCCATGGCCTGGGGGCTCGAGCCAGGTCACGTCGGTGCCCTCGGGGAAGTAGCCGGCCAGCTCCTCGGGGGCGTCGGGCACCTCGGCCCACACCCGCACCGGGACGTCTCGGACCGTCTCGACGGTGCGCGCCATCGCGGGCAGCGCGGTCAGGTCGCCGACCAGCAGGACCCACCCGGCGTCCCCGGGAAGCGCGAATGAGCCGCGCGGGTCCGACACGGTCACCGTGTCCCCGACGCAGTCGCGCGACGCCCACTCCGTCACCAGACCGACCTCGTGGACCACGACGTCGAGCACCAGCTCGCCGTCCCGCCACGACCGGACGGTGTAGTAGCGGCTCTGGAACTGCCCCGGCACCACCAGGCCGACCCACTCGTCGGGCACGCCGGTGCTCGTGAATCCGGCGAGGCCGTCGCCGCCGAGCACCAGCCGCACCAGGTGCGGGGTCAGCTGCTCACGGCGCAGGACCTGCGCCTCGTGCTGCTGGGCCCGGGTGCTCACCGGACAAGGCTATCCGTCGGCAACTGGCGGCAGCTCGGCCGGTCCTGCGGGGAAACTGCTGGCAGCTCGGGGTGGCTGGGAGGGCAACTGGTGGCAGTTCGCGGGTGGGGTCACCAGGTGGGGCGGAGCGGGAAGCCGTCGCGGCCGTCCGCGGTGGTGTTGGCGGCGAGCACCTGGTGGAGCTGGATCTCGTTGCGCTCGAACGCGAGCCGGGAGCCCGCCATGTAGAGGCCCCAGACGCGGGCGCGGCCCTCCCCCACCTCGGCCACGCACTCGTCCCAGTGGTCCCGCAGGTTGCGGCACCAGCCGGCGAGCGTGAGCGCGTAGTGGCGGCGCAGGTTCTCCTCGTGCATCACCTCGAGACCGGCGTTCTGGGCCTCGGCGATGATCCGGCCGGAGCCGGTGAGCTCGCCGTCGGGGAAGACGTAGCGGTCCAGGAACGCCCCGATGTTCTGCCGGTGGTTGTGGGACCGGGTGATGCAGTGGTTGAGCAGCCGGCCCTCGGGACGCAGCCGCCCCTTGAGGAACGCGAAGTACGCCGGGTAGTTGCGGATCCCGATGTGCTCGAGCAGGCCGATCGAGCTGACCGCGTCGAAGTCGTCCTCCGCGACCTCGCGGTAGTCGAGGTGGCGCACCTCGGCGAGCCCGCCCAGCCCCTCCCGCTCGATGGCGGCCTGCGCCCACTGCGCCTGCTCGGCGGAGAGCGTGACGCCGAGGGCGCGCACGCCGTACTCGCGGGCTGCATGGCGGACCATCCCGCCCCAGCCGCAGCCGACGTCGAGCAGCCGCTGCCCGGGCTTCAGGTCGAGCTTGCGGGCGACCAGGTCGTACTTCTCCCACTGCGCCTGCTCGAGGGTGGCCTCGGCGGTCGGGAACACCGCGCAGGTGTAGGTCATCGACGGCCCGAGCACGAGCTCGTAGAACCGGTTGGACACGTCGTAGTGGTGGGAGATCACGTCGGCGTCGCGCGCCATCGAGTGGCGCAGCCCCTCGACGACCCGGCGCCAGCGCGGGAGGTGCTCCTCGGGCGGCGGCGCCGGCGGACGGAGCTGCCCGAGGCCGAGGCCGCGGACAAGGGTGAGGGCCTCGGCGGGGGCGGGCGTGCGGAACCGCAGGTGGTTCTGCAGCAGCGACAGCGCCTCGTACGGGTCGCCGGGGTGGACGCCGTGGACGCGCAGGTCGCCCGCGACGTAGGCGCGGGCCATGCCGAGGTCGCCGGGCGCGGTGAGCAGGTAGCGCAGGCCGCGCTCGTTGAGCAGCTCGAGGGTGATGCCGGCGTCGCGCGGGCCCACGTCGCTGCCGTCGTACGCCGTGAAGCGCACCGGCATCCCGTCGCGGAGCAGCGAGGTGACGGCCTCGCCGATCGTGAGGGTCGGTGTGGTGGTCGTGGTCATCGTCGTCGCACCGCCTTGTCGTAGAGGTCCGTGAGCCGGCCGTCGGGGTCGTACCGGCACTTCACCGCCGCGAGGTGCGGCCCGTCGTAGAGGGCGTCGAAGGTCTCGCGGTCGTAGAACGCCTCGGAGTAGAGAGACTTGTGGCCGCCGAGCTCGCGCACCTTCTGCTCGATGGCACGGTTGAGCGGCGCGTCGACGGCCTCGGGCCCGACGTGCACCGTGCCCCAGAAGCCGACGTTGACGTAGTGGATGCCGGGCTCCATCGGGTAGCACGGCCACTTGCGGCCGCCGGTGGTGCCGCGGGAGACCACCGGGCACAGCCAGACGGGCCGCATCCCGACGACCTCGTCGAACCAGGCCAGGAAGTCCACGAGCCGCTCGACCGGCACCTCGATGTCCTGGATGACCCGCTCGCGCAGCGGCCGCCCGGCCCACCGGTCGAGCCGGCCTGCGAGCCCCAGCCGGCGGTCGAGGCCGACCAGCCGGTGGTAGACGTCGGAGCGGCGCCAGCGCCGCGGCCAGAGCCGGCGCACGACCGGGTGCTGCGCGCCGAAGGCCCGCGAGCACCAGAACCAGTCGGTGTCCCAGCGCCAGAGGTAGTCGTGCAAGGTCAGCCGGTCGCGGTCCCCCTCCTGCAGCGAGCGGTAGTAGACGTGCTGGCCCGTGTAGTCGCTGACCGGCCCGGGCTCGGAGGTCCAGCGCGCCAGCGTCAGGTAGGACTCCCCCGGCGAGAACGCCGTGCCGTCGACGGCGTCGACCCGCTCGCCCTCGTGCTCGCGGGTCTCCACGACCGTGGCCAGCGTCTTGGCGAGCTGCTGCTGGTCGTCGAAGCGGACGTGCCGCAGCGCGGCGTACGCCGGCACCCGCTCGAGGCTGATCCGCAGCCGGGTGGCGTAGCCCAGCGAGCCGTAGGAGTTGGGGAAGGCGTCGAACAGCTCGTCCCCCGGGCGGCAGGTGACGACGTCACCCGCACCGGTGAAGACGTCCATCTCGAGGACGGACTCGTGGGGAAAGCCGTTGCGGAAGCTGGTGGACTCGATGCCGAGCCCGGTGACCGCGCCGCCGAGGGTGATGGTGCGCAGCTGCGGGACCACCTCGGGGACCAGACCCCACGGCAGCGTGGCGTCGACCAGGTGCTCGTAGGTGCACATGCCCTGGACCTCGGCGGTCCGGCGCACCGGGTCGAGGGCGATGACACCGTCCAGGCCGGAGACGTCCAGCCCGCCCGCGGCCGACTCGCGCGGCCGGAAGAGGTTGGACGTGGGTTTGGCCAGCCGCACCGGCGCCCCGGGCGGTCCCGACGCGATGGCGGCGTAGGACGCCCGGAGCCGCCCCACGGCGGCCCGGTGCTGGTCCCACCCTCGCGGCGTCACACCTTCACCGTAGCGAGGCGCGCGGCCGGTTTCAGGCTGATACGCGCGGGCGTACCAAGGATGGTCGAGCCGCTGGGGCCGCCCCGCCCGCGCGAGAGGTCAGCTGCAGGAGACGTCGAAGTCCTTCGACTCCATGGTCCAGGCGGGGCAGCCGTCGTCGCCGGGCGGGGGCGGCGGCATGACGAGCGCGGGGTCGAGGCCGATCTCGACCAGGTCGCCCACCGGCACCAGGAAGCTGCCCTCCGGATCGCGGTCGACCGCCTTGACCACGTTGTCGACGTAGGTCAGCAGGGTCTCCGACTTGATGACCTTGACCGACCGCACCCACCACAGCCGGTCGAGGGCGATCGTGCCGACCTGGTCCGCGTCGACCGCCATCCAGTCCCCGCCCCGGAGCTCCCCGAGGGGCTTCACCGCGGAGACCTTGCTGATCACGACGTCACCCGAGGCGCTGCGCTCGACGCTGCAGGTGAGGTAGTAGCCGTCCTCGAGTCCCGACTCGCAGTAGCGCTCGGGGTCACCCTCGGCCTCACCACGGGCGTGGCTGATCATGACGCCGACCTGGTGGTCCTCGCCCTCGCCGAACGCCACCGACAGCCCGCTGGCCTTGTCCCAGTACCTCTCGGGGAGCTCCTGGCGCTGGGCGTCCGTAGCCGTGAACGTCGACCTGCCCGGGTCGGGGATGCTGCGCTCGAGCACCCGTCGCACGTGCTCGTCCATGATCTCCGGCATCCGGCGCGCGTCGTAGTCCTCCAGCGCGGCGGCCGCCGCGGGGTCCACGGCGGTGGTGGTCCCGCCGTCGTCATCGGAGCCGGTGATCACGGGGAGGGCGAGCGCCCCGCCCACGGCGAGCGCTGCGAGGGTGGTCGCCCCGACGGCGAGCCGACGGCGACGCACCCGGCGCCGGCCCTCGCGGATGGCCCCGGCGGGGAGCGGCAGGTGCGGCTCGTCGTGCGTGACGTGCTCGCGCAGCAGGGTGGTGAGGTCGTCGCTGCTCATCGGAGGTCCTCCAAGGGGTCGGTGGCGGCCGCGGCACCGGTGCTGCGGCGGTTGGGCGCAGGCAGGCCGTCGAGCGCGGGGGCGAGCTCGGGCAGGTGGCGCCGCAGGATGTCGAGGGCTCGCGAGGTCTGGCTCTTGACGGTGCCCTCGCTGATGTCGAGGAGCCGCGCCACCTCCGTGACCGCCAGGTCGTCGAGGTAGCGCAGGGCGATGATCGCCCGCTGCCGGGGCGCCAGGAGGGCGAGGGCGGCACCCATGTCGAGCACGTCCTCGGCGGCCGGGGATCCGGGGCGCTCGGGCAGTGTGTCGGTCGGGCGTTCCGGCCTGGACCGACGCAGGTGGCTCAGGCACTCGTTGACCACGATCCGCCGGGCGTAGGCGGGCCGGGTGGCGGGATCGGTGCGCCCCCACGCGGCGTACAGCTTGGCCAACGCCTGCTGGGTGAGGTCCTCGGCAAGGTGCCAGTCACGGACGACGAGGTACGCCGTGCGGCGCAGCGCGAGGGCACTGGCCGTGTAGAAGTCGGTGAAGTCCTGGTCGCGTCGCTGGTGCCCGATCACGACTCTTCTACGCGCCGGAGGTGCTCCCGGGTTGCACGGTGTGCGAGATATTTCCGCGCGCGTCGCCCCGGTGGAGGACCACGGCGCCGCCGCCGAGGTCGCGGACAGCCGCCAGGTCGGCCTCGTCGAACCCGTCCGCCCCGGTCAGCAGGACCGCCGCCTCGAGCCCACGCGCCCCGGACGACACCGCCATCGCCACGCAGACCGCGAGCGCGGACACCTGGAGGGACGGCAGGTCGACGGTGGCGGCGGCGTAGGTGCGGCCGTCGGCGTCGCGGACCGCCGCGCCCTCCGCGGCCCCCACGCGGGCACGGGTCGCGCGGGCCAGGGTCACCAGCTTGCGGTCCTCGGCGGACAGGTCACTCACGGGAGGCTCCTTCCTCGACCGGCTGCTCCTCGTGCTGCGGCTCGACCCGGCGGATCACGACGGTGCCGATCTTGTTGCGGCGTCCGGCCGGTCCCTCGGCCTCGAACTGCAGCCCGTGCGCCTCGACCGCGGACCCCGGGATCGGGACCCGGCCGAGGTGCTTGGCCATGAGGCCGCCGACGCTGTCGACGTCCTCCTCCTCGACGTCGAAGCCGAACAGCTCCTCGAGGTCGTCCACGGGGTAGCGGGAGGAGACGCGGAAGCCGCCCCCGGCGAGCTCCTCGACCTCGATGTGCTCCTCGTCGTACTCGTCGGTGATCTCGCCGACGATCTCCTCGAGCAGGTCCTCGATGGTGATGATGCCGGCGGCGCCGCCGTACTCGTCGACGACGACCGCGATGTGCTGCCGGTTGGCCTGCATCTCCGAGAGCAGCGCGTCGACGGGCTTGGAGTCCGGGACGAAGTACGCCGGGCGCATGACCTCCTCGACGCGCTGGGTGAACTCCACGTCGGGCGCCTCGAAGTCCCGGCGGACGAGGTCCTTGAGGTAGGCGAAGCCGAGGATGTCGTCGAGGTTCTCGCCGATGACGGGGACCCGGGAGAAGCCGCTGCGCAGGAAGAGCGACATGGTCTGGCGGAGGTTCTTGAAGCGCTCGATGTAGACGACGTCGTTGCGCGGCACCATCACCTCGCGGGCGGTGGTGTCGCCGAGCTCGAAGACGGAGTGGATCATCTTCCGCTCACCGGACTCGATGACCGCCGAGGCCTCGGCGAGGTCGACGAGCTCACGCAGCTCGGTCTCCGTCGAGAACGGGCCCTCGCGGAAGCCACGGCCCGGGGTGATCGCGTTGCCGACGACGATGAGCAGCCGCGGGAACGGGCCGAGGACGGTCGTGAGCACCCGCATCGGCAGCGCCGAGAAGAGCGCGACCCGCTCGGAGTGCTGGCGGCCGATCGTCCGCGGCGCGACCCCGATGACCACGAACGAGACGACCAGCATGATGCCGATCGCGATGAGCGCCGCGACCCACAGCGCGCCGTCCCACGCGGTGCGGACCAGCTGGGCGACGATCACGGTCGCGGCGATCTCGCACAGCAGCCGCAGGAACAGCGCGGTGTTGAGGTAGCGCACCGGGTCGTCGAGGAGCGAGACCAGCGGCCTTGCGCCGGGCCGCCCGGACTCGCGCAGCTCCTCGGCCCGGGCCCGCGAGAAGCTGGCCAGCGCCGCGTCGGCCGCGGAGAACAGCCCGCCGAGCACCACCAGCAGGCCGGCCCCGAGGACCAGCCAGATGTCGCCGCCGCTCACCGGCCCGGCTCCCCCTCGCCGTCGGGCCCGGACGCACGCCAGGCGGCGAGCAGGTCGTCCTGCAGGCCGAACATCTCCTTGTGCTCCTCCGGCTCGGCGTGGTCGTAGCCGAGCAGGTGGAGGATGCCGTGGACGGTCAGCAGCTCGATCTCGGCCTCGGTGCCGTGGCCGGCGGTCTCGCCCTGCCGCTCGGCGACCGACGGGCAGAGGACGAGGTCGCCGAGGACGCCCTCCTCGGGCTCCTCGTTGACCAGGCCGGGCCGCAGCTCGTCCATGGGGAAGGCCAGCACGTCGGTCGGGCCGTCCTTCTCCATCCACTGGCCGTTGAGCTCGGCGATGGTGTCCTCGTCGACGGCCTTGATGCACAGCTCGGCCAGCGGGTGGACCCGCATCCGGTCCATGACGAAGCGGCTGAGGGCGGCGAGCCGGCGGACGTCGAGCTCGCGGCCGGACTCGTTGAGGATCTCGATGCTCACTGGCGTCCCGTCTTCGCGGTGGCGGACCCGCCCTCGGGCCCCTTCGGTGCGGACTCGCCGGCCCGGGGGGCGCGCGAGCCGCCCGGGCGGCGCTTGCCGGGCTGACCGGCGCGGCCAGACGGACCAGCCGGGCCAGACGGGCCAGACGGGCCAGCGCCACCGTCGCGCGCGTCGTACTGGTCGTACGCCGCGACGATCCGGCCGACGAGCCGGTGCCGGACCACGTCGTGGCTGGTCAGCATGTTGAAGGCGATGTCGTCGACCTCGTCGAGGATGTCCTGGACGACCCGGAGCCCCGACCTGGTGCCGCTGGGCAGGTCGACCTGGGTGATGTCGCCGGTGACGACGATCTTGGAGCCGAAGCCGAGGCGGGTGAGGAACATCTTCATCTGCTCGGGCGAGGTGTTCTGCGCCTCGTCGAGGATGATGAAGGAGTCGTTGAGCGACCGGCCGCGCATGTAGGCCAGCGGGGCGACCTCGATCGTGCCGGCGGCCAGCAGCTTCGGGATCGTGTCGGGGTCGATCATGTCGTGCAGCGCGTCGTAGAGCGGCCGCAGGTAGGGGTCGATCTTCTCGCTGAGCGTGCCGGGCAGGAAGCCGAGCCGCTCCCCCGCCTCGACCGCGGGCCGGGTGAGGATGATCCGGTTGACGTTCTTCGACTGGAGCGCCTGCACCGCCTTGGCCATCGCCAGGTAGGTCTTGCCCGTGCCGGCGGGGCCGATGCCGAAGGTGATGGTGTGCTTGTCGATGGAGTCGACGTAGCGCTTCTGGTTGAGCGTCTTGGGCCGGATCGAGCGGCCGCGGTTGGACAGGATGTTGAGCGACAGCACGTCGGCGGGGCGCTCGGTGGTCTCGGCGCGCAGCATGCCGAGCACCCGCTCCACCGTCTCGGTGGTGACGCCCTGGCCCGTGCGGATGATCGTGACCAGCTCGTCGAGCAGCCGCTCGGCCAGCGCGACCTCGCCCGGCTCGCCGTAGAGGGTGATCTGGTTGCCGCGGACGTGGATCTCCGCGCTGAACGACTCCTCGAGCAGCCCGAGGTGCTCGTCCCCGGGCCCGAGCAGGCTCACCATGTTGATGCTGTTGGGGACCACGACCACGTGCTTGGTCTGCGGGATCCCTGCGGAGTGGTGCGAGTCAGTCATGGAGGCCCGGCGCGGGCTGCCTTTCGGTGCGGGTCTGCGAGCGCCCTCCATGCTACGGGAGGTGCCGCGCGGCGCACACCGAGTTGCGGGCGAGGAGCCCCCGGACGGGCGAGGGGTTCGTCACGGCCACCTCGCCGACTGCCGGGGCCCTCCGTCACGGTCGGGTGACCTGCAGGATGCCCAGGCACATCTCGTCGGTCGTGCCGTCGCCCCACACGACGTACCGCTCGGGCTGCCCCTCGAACGCGGGCAGCCGGTCGCGCAGCCACTGCACGTGGCGGCAGGTGACCCTGACGGTGTCCCAAGGCTGCAGCCGGACCGGCTCGATCGGCCGCGCACCCTGGTCGTCGAAGTCCCACACCGGGATGTCGAGGACCGTGCGCGCGCGGTCGGTGCCGGGGTTCACCTCGATCCGGATCTCCCGGCCGAGCAGGTGCATGTGGCCGGCGACGCCGCGGATCGTGGTCGGCTCGCCGACGGTGCGCGTGCACGACTGCACCTGCCCGGGCTCCGGCTGCGACCCGCAGAGCAGGTGGAGCAGGTCACCGGTGGCCCCCGCCCGCTGGCCGAACCGCTCCTTCACGTCGGCCATGGCGGCCTCGCGGTCGCACAGCGGCCCGTCCCGGCCGGGCCGGCAGGGCAGCTCGACGGGCGCCGGCAGCAGCATCGTCCGCAGCGCGGTCAGGTCGCGGCCGCCGTCGGTGAGCCGCAGCTGGGTCGCCGAGACGTCGGGGTCGTCGCCGGCGAGCAGGTTGTAGTGGACCTGCATCACGATCCGGGTGCCCTGCTCCAGCCGCACGCCGAAGCCGCGACGGTGGACCGACTCCTCGCCGCCCGGGGCCCAGGCCCCCAGCCACGGCGCGTCGTCGATGCCCTGCACAGGGTCGAGACCGGTGCCGCCGAAGCAGGTCCAGCCCGGCCCGTCCTCGCCGGCGTCCATCGCCTCGGCGCGCGCGACCTGGTCGGGCGGGACCCGGAAGAGGATCACGTGGTGCACCGTCGCGGTGTTCCCCGGCTGGACATGGGTGCCGGTGAGCCAGGCGTCCTCCTCCAGGCCGGGGTCGAGGAGGAAGCAGCGGTAGTCGTCGTTGCCGGTGCCGTACGGCGCCGACGGCGTGTAGGGCTCGGTCATCGCGAGGTCGACGCGCTGCTCGCCGCGCCGCAGCTTGCCCGGCGCGACGTACGACGGGCCGGAGTGATCGTGGTCGTGGCCGTCGGCCTGCTCCGGCTCGGCTCCCTCGCCGGCAGCCTCCGGCTCGCTCGCGTCCGCCGCGTCACCGGCCGCGGGCAAGGCATCGGGCTCCGCTCCGCTGCCGCAGCCGGCCAGCACGACCAGTCCGAGGGCCATCAGGCCTGCGACGAGCCCCGTCCGTCGGTCCCGCCAGCGCCTGCGCATGCCGCCATGCTGGCACGCCGCCGCAAGCCGGCGGCGTACGCTCGAGGCCGGGGCTGCCGTCGGGCAGTCGATCAGGAGGTCGCCGTGGACGAGCGCGAGCCGGAGCCCTGGGGACCCTCGGGCGACCCGGGCCACTCGCCGGTCTCCGACCTCTGGCGCCCGCCGACGATGCCGGAGGACTCCCGGCGGATGGGCCTCGACCGCAACACCGTGGAGGGTGCCTGGCTGGAGTTCGCCTCAGTGCTCGACCGGCGCAAGCCCTCCCACGTCGTGGTGGCGGTGCTGGCGCTCGCGATCTTCGTCATACCGGTCCTGCTGACCCTGCTCGACGTGCTGCGACGCATGGTGGGCCCGGGCTGACCCCCGATCATCCCGGGGCCCCCTGGGTCAGCCTGGTGGCCAGGTCATCGCGCGACCGCCCATCACGTGCAGGTGCACGTGGAAGACCGTCTGGCCCACGCCCGGACCGGTGTTGAGGACCAGCCGGTAGTCGTCGATCCCGTCCCCCTCGGCCACGCGCGCGGCGACGTCGACGAGGTGGGCCAGCGTCGTGGGCGCGGCGGCGGCCAGCTCGGCGGCGTTCGCGTGGTGGCTCCTCGGGATCACGAGCACGTGCGTGGGCGCCTGCGGGTTGATGTCCCGGAACGCCAGCGCCTCGTCGGTCTCGACCACGACGTCGGCGGGGATCGCCCCCTCGACGATCTTGCAGAACAGGCAGTCCGCGTCGCTCATGGCGCCATGCTCCCAGACCGCTCCCAGACCGCTCCCAGACCGCTTCCAGACCGCTCCGGACGGCGTCCGGACCGGGCGGGAACCGGGCGCAGTCGGAGGCGCGCCGGTGTAAACCTCGGGGCACGGCCGCGCGTGCCACTAGCGTGATGACCCATGCGATGTCGGCCCCTCGGTCAGCGGTGGTGACGCCCCGCGAGACCGGCGGCTGGGACGCCGACACCGCGCTCGAGCAGCTGTACGCCGCCCACTGGCGGCAGCTCGTCCGGCTCTCGGTCCTGCTCGTCCGCGACCTCGGGACCGCCGAGGAGGTCGTCCAGGACTCCTTCGTCGCCGTCCACGGCCACTGGCGCAAGCTGCGCGACCCCGACAGGGCGCTGGCCTACCTGCGCCAGACCGTGGTGAACCGCTCCCGCTCCGCCCTGCGGCACCGGGTCGTCGTCGACCGCTTCACCGCCCGCGAGTCGGTCCGCCGCGACGAGCCCGGGGCCGACGAGTCGGCGCTGGCCTCGGCCCGGCGCGAGGCGGTGCTCGACGCGATGCGGTCGCTGCCCGAGCGGCAGCGCGAGGTGATGGCGCTGCGCTACTACCTCGACCTCTCCGAGGCCGACATCGCCGACGCCCTCGGCATCAGCCGCGGAGCGGTGAAGAGCCACGCGTCCCGGGGCGCGGCCGCGCTGCGCGAGCTCCTCAGCGACTACCTGGAGGACCGGTCATGAGCCCTCACGACCCCGACGAGCGCTTCGACCAGCACGACGACCGGCTCGACGACGAGCTGTCCCGGCTGCTGTCCGACGCCGTGTCCGACGTCGAGCCCAGTGACGCGCTCGACACCATCCGCAACCGAACGAAGGTGACCCTCATGTCCACCAAGCGCCCCTGGCTCCTCGCCTCCGGCGGCGCCGTCGTCGCGACGGCCGCCGTCCTCACCGCCATCGCCTTCGCGGGTGGCGTCTTCACCAACACCGCCGACGACGACCCGGGACCGGCCGAGCGCACCAGCCAGGGCCCGGACCGCCGCGACGACTCCCCCACACCCGACCCGGAGCCCACCGAGACCGGCGACCCGGGATCCGGCACCGTGGTCCCGGTCTACCTCGCCGGTGACACGCCGGCCGGCGTCCGGCTCTACCGGGAGTTCCAGATGGGCGCCGCCGGCACCGACCCGATCCTCGCCGCCACCCGGGCGAGCGTCGAAGGCCAGGCCCTCGACCCCGACTACCGCTCGCTGTGGCCCGCGGGCTCGACCGTCTCCGAGGTGGAGTTCGACGGCGCCGACATCATCACCGTCACCGTCGCCGGGGCCCCGGAGGAGCGGCCGGCGGGGATGACCGAGGAGGAGGCACGGATCGCGGTGCAGCAGGTCGTGTACACCGCGCAGGCCGCGCTGGGCCAGGGCCGGGTCGGCGTGCAGTTCCTCAGCGACAAGGGCCGGATCACCAACATCCTCGGCGAGGCGGTCAACGAGCCGCTGGCCAACACGCCGATCCTCGAGACCCTGGCGCTGGTCTCCCTCACCTCGCCGACCGAGGGCGAGCAGGTGAGCGGCGACACGCTGACCGTCTCCGGTGTCGCCAACTCGTTCGAGGCCAACGTCGTGGTCCGGCTGCAGCCGCTCGGCGCGACCGAGACCGTCCTCGAGATGCCGATCACCGCCGAGGGCTGGATGGGCGAGCAGCTGTTCCCGTTCGAGGACACCCTCGACCTGTCGGGCATCCCGGCCGGCGAGTACCTCCTGACCGCCTCCACGGACGACCCGTCCGGCGGGACCGAGGGCACCGGCCCCCACACCGACACCCGGACGATCGTCATCGGCTGAGGACCCCTCAGGCCAGTCCGCACCCCGCCCGGCTCACCGCCAGCGCGGGGTGCGGGCGAGCAGCGCCGCGACCGCGGCCACGCCGGCCGTGGAGGTCCGGAGCACCTCGGTGCCGAGCCGGACCGGGCGGGCGCCCGCGGCCGCGAACGCCAGCACCTCGTCCTCGGTGAGGCCGCCCTCGGGTCCCACGACGACCGCCAGCCGTCCGGACTCGGGCAGCTCGACGGCGGAGAGCGGGTCGGTGGCCTCCTCGTGGAGCACCACCGCGACGTCCGCGTGACCGAGGACTTCGACGACGTCGGCGGTGGTGGCCAGCGGGGCCACCTCGGGGAACCACGCCCGCCGGGCCTGCTTGGCGGCCTCCCGGGCGGTGCTGCGCCACTTGGCCAGCGACTTGGTGGCCCGCTCGCCCTTCCAGACGGCGACGCTGCGGGAGGCGGCCCACGGCACGACGGTCGCCACGCCGATCTCGGTCAGGACCTCCACCGCGAGCTCCCCTCGGTCGCCCTTCGGCAGCGCCTGGACGACGGTCACGGCGGGGTCGGGCTCGGGCGGGGTGTCGACGGCGGTCACCGTGACGACCAGCAGCCGCTTCCCCGTCTCGGCGACCTCGCCGGTCGCCAGGGTCCCGGCGCCGTCGGTCAGCACCACCGGTTCGCCGATGCGCAGCCGGCGTACGGCCACGGCGTGGTGCGCCTCGTCGCCCTCGACGGTGACGGCGGAGCCGACGCGGACGCGGTCCAGCGACGGCACCAGGTGGACCGGGAGCGACATCCGCGCGCCCCGCTCAGTGGGCGTTGAAGGCGTCGCGGAGCCGGCCGAACACCGACTTCGCGCCGCTCGGCCGCACCTGACCGGACGGCTGCTGCTCGTCACGCAGGCCGGCGAGCTCCCGGAGCAGCTCCTCCTGCCGCGCGTCGAGCCGGCTCGGGGTCTCCACGACCACGGTGACGACGAGGTCGCCGCGGCCGCCCCGCAGCCCGGGGACGCCCCGGCCGCGCAGCACCTGCTCGGTGCCGGACTGCGTGCCGGGCCGGATCTCGAGCTCGAACTCGGTCTCCACGCCGGAGTCGGCGCCGCTCTCGGCGTCCGCCTCGAGGGTGGGCAGCGTCAGGGTGGTGCCGAGCGCGGCCGCGGTCATCGGGACCGTCACGGTGCAGTGCAGGTCGTTGCCGTGGCGGGTGAAGGTCTCGTGGGGCGCGACCGAGATCTCGACGTACAGGTCGCCGGCGGGGCCGCCGCCGGGGCCGACCTCGCCCTGGCCGGTGAGCTGGACGCGGGTGCCGGTGTCGACGCCCGCGGGGATCTTGACGGTCAGCGTGCGGCGGGACCGGACACGGCCGTCGCCGGAGCACTCGCGGCACGGCTCGGGGATGATCGTGCCGAAGCCGCGGCAGGCCGCACAGGGGCGCAGCGTGCGGATCTCGCCGAGGAAGGAGCGCTGCACCTGCGCGACCTCGCCGGCACCGCGGCAGGTCTCGCAGGTGACCGGCTCGGTGCCGGGCGCGGCGCCCTCGCCGGAGCAGGTGCCGCAGACGACCGCGGTGTCGACCTTGATCTCGCGGGTCGCGCCGAACGCCGCCTCGGCCAGGTCGACCTCGACCCGGATCAGGGCGTCCTGGCCGCGGCGGACGCGGGGCCGCGGGCCGCGGCCGCCGGTCGCGCCGCCCGGGGTCGCACCGCCGAAGAAGGCGTCCATGATGTCGGTGAAGGAGAACCCGGCGCCCTGGCCGAAGCCACCGGTGCCCCCGAACGGGTCGCCGCCCCGGTCGTACGCCGCCCGCTTCTGCGGGTCGGAGAGCACCTCGTAGGCGCGGGAGACCTCCTTGAACTTCTCCTGCGTCTCCGGGTCCGGGTTGACGTCGGGGTGCAGCTGGCGGGCCAGTTTCCGGTAGGCCTTCTTGATGGCGTCGGCGTCCGCGTCGCGGGAGACGCCCAAGAGGTCGTAGAGGTCCTGACTCACGTGTGGTCCTTCAGTCGGTCGTTCTCGGTACGGCGGTGGGGTGCGGCGGCGGTGCGGGGCAGGGTGGTGCTGGCGCTCACGCCTCGTCGAGGATCCGGGAGACGTAGCGGGCCACGGCGCGCACCGCGGCCATCGAGCCGGGGTAGTCCATGCGGGTCGGACCCACGATCCCCAGTGTGGCGAGCGCCTGGTCACCCGGCCCGTAGCCGGTGGCGATGACACTCGTGGCAGCGAGCTCCTGGTAGGGGCCCTCGTGGCCGATGCGCACGGTCACCGCACCGCCGGCGTGCGCCTCACCGAGCAGCTTGAGCAGCACGACGTGCTCCTCCAGCGCCTCGAGCAGCGGCCGGACCGCGGTGTCGAAGCTCTCGCCGAAGCGGGCGAGGTTGGCCGCGCCACCGACCGCGATGCGCTCGTCGGAGCGGTGGTCGGACATCGACTCGACGAGGGTGGCGACGACCCGGTCGGTGGTCGTCGGCGGCGCCTGCGGATCGGTCGGCTCGGAGACGAGCCGCACCAGCGCCTTGGTGGCCTCGGCGATGGTCGACCCGGTCGCAGCCTGGTTGATCCGGGTGCGCAGGTCGCCCAGCTCGGCGTCGGTGACCTCGTGGTCGAGCTCGACGAGGCGCTGCTCGACGCGGCCGGTGCTGAGGATCAACACGACGAGCAACCGGGTCGGGGTCAGCGCGACCATCTCGATGTGACGCACCGTGGAGCGCGACAGCGTGGGGTACTGCACCACAGCCACCTGGCGGGTCAGCTGCGAGAGCAGGCGCACCGACCGCTGGACCACGTCGTCGAGGTCGACGGCGCCGTCGAGGATGGTGGCGATGGCCCGCTTCTCGGCGGTGCTCATCGGCTTCAGGGTGGTCAGCCGGTCGACGAACAGCCGGTAGCCCTTGTCGGTCGGCACCCGGCCGGCGCTGGTGTGGGGCTGCATGATGAAGCCCTCCTCCTCCAGCGCGGCCATGTCGTTGCGAACCGTGGCCGGGGAGACGCCGAGTCCGTGGCGCTCGACGAGCGCCTTGGAGCCGACGGGCTCCTCGGTGGCGACGTAGTCCTCGACGATCGCGCGGAGGACGGCGAGCTTGCGGTCCTCGTGCACTTCTCCCCACCTCCTGTCGGGCCTGTCACTGGGCCGGCCGGCCCACCCCAAGGCTGGCACTCGTCTCGACTGAGTGCCAATCCTACTAGTCTCCTGCGCATGGGCGATGCTTCCGTGAGCCGGTTCACCGAGGTCGCCGACCGGGTCTGGGTCGCCCGCCACGAGTGGTGCGACGTCAACGTCACCGCGGTCGGCGGCGGGCGCGGCGTGCTGCTGGTCGACACCCTCGGCTCGACGGCCGCGGCGCGGTCGATGCTCGAGGGCGTGCGCCGGCTCGGGGCCGGCGAGGTGGTGGCCGTCGTCAACACCCACTGGCACTACGACCACGCGTTCGGCAACGACGCCGTGCTCACGGCGTACGGCGCGGTGCCGGTGCACGCCCACGAGACCGCCGCGGTGGAGCTCGAGCAGTGGGGCCCGGAGGTGCAGCGCCGGCTGGCCGAGGACCCCGCCGAGCCGCACGCCGCCGAGGTCGCCGCGACCCGGCTGGCCCTGCCGGACCGGACGTTCTCCTCCGCCCGGGTGCTCGACCTCGGCGACCGCGCGGTCGAGCTGGTCCACCCCGGCCGCGGCCACACGGGGGGCGACCTGGTCGTGCGGGTGCCGGACGCCGACGTGCTGCTCGCCGGCGACCTCGTCGAGGAGTCCGCTCCCCCGTCGTACGGCGACGACTCCTGGCCGCTGGAGTGGCCCCTGAGCCTCGACATCGCCCTCGGGCTGCTCACCTCCGGCAGCGTGGTGGTGCCGGGGCACGGCGCACCGGTGGACCGCGACTTCGTCGAGCAGCAGCGCAACGAGATCGGCATCGTCGCCGAGACCGTCCGGGACCTGGCCGGCCGCGGGGTGCCGGTCGCCGAGGCGCTCGACGCCGCCGAGTGGCCGTTCCCGGCAGGTGGTCTCGCCGAGGCCGTCCGCCGCGGCTACGAGCACCTGCCCCGCAGCCAGAAGCGGCTGCCGCTGATCTGACGGCCGCCCCGATCCGACGGGTGGAGCGGCCCGCGGGTGGGTACCGTCCGGACATGAGCAACCCGGACAGCCCCGAGGACACCGAGAACGCCGAGCGCAGCGACAACCCCGAGCCCGGCGACATCAGCGACGACCAGCTCCCCGAGGACCTGCAGCCGACCGAGGACAACCCGCTCGCCCGGGACCTCGACGAGGAGGACGCCGAGGTCGACGACCTCGACCTGCTCGACGGCGGCAAGCCCGCCGAGCAGTGGGACGACGAGGACCTCGAGGACTGACGCACGCCCTCCCGCTCCGGGAGGAGTAGGACCTTGCAGGTCCGGGCATACTTCCCGTGGAGCAGGGGCCTGCCGCGGCCCCTTGCCGGGAGATCGGGGGTTCCTCATGGCCGTGTCACGTCGTGTCCACGCCGTCCTTCACCTCGGGCTGACGCTGCTGGCGATGGCCGTCGTCGCCGCCGTCCTGCACGGTGTGGTGGAGCTGTCGCTCGTCACGTCCGTGATCGTGTCGGTCGCCGTCGTCGGCGTCGTCTCGGCGGCCGAGTGGGCCGGCTGGCACAAGTCCCCGGCCCGGACCGACGTCCCCGCGTCGTACCACACCCATCGCACTCTGCACGGCGGCGGCTACCCCACCGGCATCAGCCAGGACACCCCGCCCCGCCACTGACCCGCGAGGTGGCACGGTTGGCCCGCCGAGGTGGCGCGGGTGGCCGTGCGTACAGGACCGAGTGCGCCACCTCGCGGGGCCATGTGCGCCACTTCGTGGGAGTACGGCGCGTGGTCGCCGGGACGCGCGGGACGAGCGCCTAGCGTTGGGCGGGTGACTTCCCCGCGCGACCGCTACGGCTCCGACGTCCTGGCCACCGACTGGAAGGCCCCCAAGCGGGGCCGCGCCGTGGAGGCGCCCGCCGAGCTGGGGGCGGTGGTCGAGGAGGTGACCACCGACTGGTGCGGGGAGATCGTCGCGGTCGACCGGGACCTGCACACCGTCACGCTCGAGGACCGCCGCAACCGGCGGCGGACCTTCCCGCTCGGGGCGGGCTTCCTGCTCGAGGGCCGGCCCGTCATCCTGACGGCCCCCGTCAACCGACCGGCGCCGGCGAAGCCGACCCGCACCGCATCCGGCTCCGTCGCGGTCCACGGCGCCAGGGCGCGGGTCGCCCGGCAGAGCCGGATCTACGTCGAGGGCCGCCACGACGCCGAGCTCGTCGAGAAGGTGTGGGGCGACGACCTGCGGATCGAGGGGGTCGTCGTCGAGTACCTCGGCGGCGTCGACGACCTCGCCGAGCACCTGCGCGACTTCCGGCCCGGCGCCGGTCGGCGGGTCGGCGTGCTGGTCGACCACCTCGTCCCGGGCTCGAAGGAGAGCCGGATCGCGCAGGAGATCGCGAAGTCCGCGATCGGTCCCCACGTGCTCATCGTCGGCCACCCGTTCATCGACATCTGGCAGGCGGTCAAGCCGGCTCGGCTCGGCATCGGCGCGTGGCCGAAGGTGCCGCGCGGCGAGGACTGGAAGAAGGGCACCTGCCAGCGGCTCGGCTGGCCCCACCGGGACCAGGCCGACATCGCCCGGGCATGGAAGCACGTCCTGGGCGGGGTCCGGGGCTTCCAGGACCTCGACCCGGCACTGCTCGGCCGGGTCGAGGAGCTCATCGACTTCGTGACCGCCCCCGACTGAGGACCCGCCCGGCCCCACTTCCGTCGAGTCGGGCGCCCTCGCTGGCTAGGCTGCGGAGCATGAGCGATCCCTACGGTCCGCCGCCGCCCGAGCAGCCCTACGGCCAGGGCGGGTCCGGCCAGAGTGGTTACGGCCAGGGCGGTTACGGCCAGGGCGGTTACGGCCAGGGCGGTTACGGCCAGGGCGGTTACGGCGGCTACGGCCAGGGCGGGCAGCCGCCGTACGGGCAGTCCCCCCAGGGACAGCCGGCCGGGAGCCCCACGCCTGACGAGATCACCTGGGGCGGCGCCGCTCACTGGGGCGCGCTGGTCGGGGCCTGGGTGGCGATGGCCTTCCTCGGCCCGCTGCTGGTGCTGCTCGCGAAGGGCAACCAGTCGGCGTACGTCCGCGCCCAGGCGACGGAGTCGCTCAACTTCCAGCTCTCGATGCTGATCTACGGGGTCGTCGGCGGCGTCGTCGGCGTGGTCCTGTCGGTCGTCACGTTCGGCCTCGGGGTGCTGCTGGTGATCCCGGCGGTCGTCGTGTTCATCGCCTGGTGGCTGGTGTTCACCATCATCGGGTCGGTGAAGTCGGTCAACGGCGAGCTGTACCGCTACCCGCTGACGATCCGGATGGTGCGCTGACGCTCCGGCCCGGCCGGCGTCGGCCCGACCCGCGACGACTCACGGCACCAGGTCACGCACGACCGCGTCGGCGAGCAGCCGGCCGCGCCGGGTGAGGACGAGCCGGTCCCCCTCCGCCCCCAGCAAGCCGGCCTCGACGATCCCGGGCACGGCCGCGCGTCCCGCGTCGTCGAGGACGGACAGCGGCAGACCGTCACGCAGCCGGACCTCGAGCAGCACCCGCTCGACCCGGCGGGTCTCCTCGTCGAGGACCTCGCGTGCGTGCGCCGGGCTGGCCCCCTGAGCGAGTCGCTGCGCGTACGCCGCGGGGTGCTTGACGTTCCACCACCGCACCCCCGCCACGTGGGAGTGGGCCCCGGGCCCGGCTCCCCACCAGTCGGCGCCCTTCCAGTAGAGGACGTTGTGGCGGCACCGCGCGGCCTCGTCACGGGCCCAGTTGGAGACCTCGTACCAGTGCAGCCCGGCAGCCGTCAGCCGGTCGTCGGCGAGCTCGTACTTGTCGGCGAGGTCGTCGTCGTCGGGCATCGGCAGCTCGCCCCGGCGGATCTGCCGGGCCAGGGCGGTCCCGTCCTCGACGATCAGGGCGTACGCCGAGACGTGGTCCGGCGAGGAGGACAACGCCGCGTCGAGCGAGGTCTCCCAGTCGGCGAGCGACTCCCCCGGCGTCCCGTAGATCAGGTCGAGGCTCACCTGGTCGAAGCCGGCCTCTCGCGCCCAGGCGACCGCCTGCGGCACCCGCTCCGGGTCGTGGGTGCGGTCCAGCGTCGCCAGCACGTGCGGCAGAGCGGACTGCATGCCGAAGGAGATGCGGGTGAAGCCGGCCTCCCGCAACTGCGCGAGCCCGGCCGGGTCGACGCTGTCGGGGTTGGCCTCGGTCGTCACCTCGGCGCCTGGCGCCAGCCCCAGCTCGTCGTCGACGGCCCGCAGCATCCGTGCCAGGTCCGCCGGCGGCAGCAGCGTCGGGGTGCCGCCGCCGAGGAACACCGTCGAGACCGGCACGTCGGTCCCGAGCACCTTCCGGGCGAGCCGGAGCTCGGCGACGACGGAGTCGGCGTAGGTCGCCCGGGAGACGCCGGGCCCGAGCTCGTCGGCGGTGTAGGTGTTGAAGTCGCAGTAGCCGCACCGGACGGTGCAGAACGGGACGTGGAGGTAGACCCCGAAGGGCCGGTCGCCGAGGCCGTGCAGCGCCTGAGGGGGCAGCGCGCCGTCGGCGGGCGCCGGGTCACCGGGGGGCAGGGCGGACGGCACGCCACCAGTCCATCACGGCCCGCACAAGGGCACGGACCCGGGCACGGCAGAGGGGCGCCGGCACCGCCGACGCCCCTCCGACCGTGGTCGCTCGCCGCTCAGGCGTAGAACGACTCGATGGTGTCCTTGTGGTTCTCCTGGACGATGTTCCGCTTGACCTTCATCGACGGGGTGAGCTCGCCGGACTCGACCGTGAGGTCGTGGTCGAGCAGCTCCCACTTCTTGATGGTCTCCCAGCGGTTGAGCCGGGTGTTGAGCTCGTCGACGTAGCCGCCGACCATCTCGCGGCACTTGTCGGACCGCACGATGTCGGTGTAGTCCTTGCCCTCCATGCCGTTCTCCGCGGCCCAGCCGGCGATGGCGTCGGGGTCGAGCGTGATCAGCGCGACGCAGAAGTTCCGCTCGTCGCCGAAGACCATGAACTGGCTGGCGTAGGGGCAGATCGCCTTGAACTTCGACTCGATCGCCGGCGGGGCGATGTACTTGCCGCCGGAGGTCTTGAAGAGCTCCTTGATGCGACCGGTGATGGTCAGGAAGCCGTCCTCGTCGAGCGCGCCCTTGTCACCGGTGCGCAGCCAGCCGTCCTCGGTGAGCGCCTTGGCGGTCTCGTCGGGGAGGTTGTGGTAGCCGTCCATGACGCCGGGGCCCTTGATCATGACCTCGTCGCCGTCGCCGAGCTTGACCTCGCTGCCCGGCATGACCGGACCGACGGTGCCGTACTTGTACTTCGAGGGGTGGTTCACGAACGAGCCGGCGGAGGACTCCGTGAGGCCGTAGCCCTCGAGGATCAGGATGCCCGCGGCGTGGAACCACTCCGCGATCTCCGAGTTGAGCGCGGCCGCGC
Organism: Nocardioides sp. GCM10027114; assembly: GCF_042659625.1. Taxonomy (NCBI): domain Bacteria; kingdom Bacillati; phylum Actinomycetota; class Actinomycetes; order Propionibacteriales; family Nocardioidaceae; genus Nocardioides; species Nocardioides sp. GCM10027114. Next base: position 124,528 of record NZ_JBHSSS010000019.1, on the reverse strand, counting down.
CCGAGATGAAGAAGCGGACCCGGCCACCGAAGCGGTCGCGGATCTTGCTGAAGACGAGCTTGTCGAACAGGCCGTGCTGGAGCTTGAGGCCCATGGGGATCGGCTTGCCGGCAGCCTTGAGCTTGTCGACCTCGAGGCCGACCTTGAAGGCCTGCTTGAAGATCTTGGCCTTGGCGCCGCCCTCGCCCTCGGCCATGGTGACGATGCGGCCGTGGGCCTTCTCGAAGATGCGCGGCGCCGCGCCCATGAAGGTCGGCTTCACGATGCCGAGGTTCTCGACGATCTTGTCGACGCGACCGTCGATGGCGGTGGCGAAGCCGCAGGCGAGCTGGGTGGAGAGCAGGACCTTGCCGAACGAGTGGGCCATCGGCAGCCACAGGAACTGCAGGTCGTCCTCGTGGAGGATGTCCTGCACCTTGATCGCGGCGCCCTCGTAGACCCAGGAGCGGTGGCGCAGCCGGACGCCCTTCGGGCGGCCGGTGGTGCCGGAGGTGTAGATCAGCGTCGCGAGCTGGTCCGGCTGGATCGCCGCGGCCTTCTCCTCGATGACGCCGGGGTGCTCGGCGAGGTAGTCGTCGCCGAGCTTGGCGAGCTCGTCCATGCCGATGATCCAGTCGCCGTCCGACTTGCCGGCGAAGGTCACGACCTTCTTGACGTTCTTCAGCTCCGCGCGGCGCTCGAGGAGCTTGGCGAGCTGCTCGTCGTCCTCGGCGAAGACGACCTGGCAGTCGGAGTCGCTGAGGATGTACGCCGTGTCCTCGACGTTGGTGGACGGGTAGACGGTGGTGGTGGCGCCACCGGCGCACATGACGGCGAGGTCCGCGAGGATCCACTCGTAGCGGGTGTTGGACGCGATGCCCACCCGCTCCTCCATGTCGAGGCCGAGGGAGAGGAGGCCGGCCGCCAGCCGCGCCACCTCGTCGCCGGCCTGTTTCCACGTGACCGACGTCCACGAGTCCCCCTCGGGGTAGCGGAAGGCCTCGGCGTGAGGCGACTTCTTCACCCGCTCGTGGAACAGCACCGCGACGTTCGGCTCCAGCTTCTCGAGGAAGCTCGTGTCCGTGATGATCGGCATGACACTCCTGCGCTCGCTCTGGGTTCGGCGGCCGTGCGGCGTGCGCCACACGTCTAGGCCGTCAACCTAGACCACGGAGTTACGCTGCGGTAGCCAAACCCCCGCCAGAAGGTGCAACTCGTCACATCGAGACGCGATCGTGACCCGCCGCACCGTCGCCGCTCGCCTCATCGGCAGCCTCGACGTCCACCGTCGCGGGCCGCGCTGCCGCCCCGGCCAGGTCGGCGACCGCGCCGCGCACCTGCTCCAGCCCCCACGCCAGGTCGGCGGGGTCGATGGTCAGCGGCGGCGACAGCCGGATGCTGGAGCCGTGGGTGTCCTTGACCAGCACCCCGCGCTCCGCCAGCGCCTCGCACAGGTCGCGTCCGGTGCCCAGGGCCGGGTCGAGGTCGAGGCCGGCCCACAGGCCCCGGACCCGCAGGTCCACGAGCCCGTGCCCGAGCAGCGGCTCGAGGCCCTCGCGCAGCACCGGCTCGAGCTGGGCCGCCCGGCGCTGCGGCGCCCCGGTCCGGAGCAGCCGGATCACGGCGCGGCCGACCGCGACGGCGAGCGGGTTGCCGCCGAACGTGCTGCCGTGGCTGCCTGGCGTGAGCACGCCGAGGACGTCACGGTCGGCGGCCACCGCCGACAGCGGCATGATGCCGCCGCCGAGCGCCTTCCCGAGGACGTACACGTCCGGCACGACGCCCTCGCGCTCGCACGCGAACGTGGCGCCGGCGCGGCCGAGCCCCGACTGCACCTCGTCGGCGACCATGAGCACGCCCTGCTCGTCGCAGGTGCGGCGTACAGCGGCGAGGTAGCCCTCGGGCGGGATGACCACGCCCGCCTCGCCCTGCACCGGCTCGACGAGGACCGCGACGGTCGTCTCGTCGACGGCCGCGGCGACCGCGTCGGCGTCGCCGTACGGGACGGCGCGGAAGCCGGGCGTGTAGGGCCCGTAGTGGTCGTGGGCCACCTCGTCGTCGGAGAAGCTGACGATGCTGATCGTGCGGCCGTGGAAGTTGCCGTGCATCACCACGACCGTCGCCCGGTCCTCGGGGACGCCCTTCACCTCGTAGCCCCAGCGGCGCACCACCTTGAGCGCGGTCTCCACGCCCTCGGCGCCCGAGTTCATCGGGACGACCATGTCCTTGCCGGTGAGCGACGCGAGCTCGGCGCAGAACGGTCCGAGCAGGTCGTGGTGGAACGCGCGGCTGGTCAGTGTCAGCCGGTCGAGCTGCTCCCTGGCCGCAGCGACCAGGTCGGGGTGCCGGTGGCCGAAGTTGAGCGCGGAGTAGGCGGCCAGGAAGTCGAGGTAGCGGTGCCCCTCGTCGTCCCACACCCACGAGCCCTCGCCGTGGGACACCACCACCGGCAGCGGGTGGTAGTTGTGCGCGCCGTGGAGCTCCTCGAGCTGCACCGGGGTCGGGCTGTCCAGCATGCTGCTCCTCCCGCTCGGGTGGGCGGCGACCGCCGGTCGGCGGCGCCTGCCCCCACGCTACGTCGGGGTCAGCCGCCCGCGGGCGCCCCACGCGCGACGTACCGCTCGGCCCTCTCGCGGGCCTCGTCGACCAGGCCCGTGACCCGCAGCAGCCCGGGCAGCAGGTCCGCCCGTGTGGTGAGGGCGCGGAACATGGTGGTCACCGTGACGCCGTGGCCGGGCCGGTGCACCACCTCGATCGCGTCGCCGGCGGCCAGCGCACCCTCCTCGAGCACCCGGAGGTAGGGGCCCGGCCGGCCCGCCTGGGTGAACCGCTTCACCCAGGCGGTGTCGTCGTAGCCGGTGACGCCGAGCCAGCGCCTGAAGTCGTTGCAGGGGATCCGGACCGACGCGACCTCGAGCAGCACGGACCCCACCCGCCACCGCTCCCCCACCTCGGCCTCGTTGACGTCGATTCCGGCGGTGGTGAGGTTCTCGCCGAAGTGGCCGCTCGGGATCGCCTGGCCGAGGACCTCGACCCAGTGGTCGAGGTCCTCCCGCGCGAAGGCGTAGACCGCCTGGTCGACGCCCCCGTGGTGCTTGGTGTCGGAGACCCGGTCGCCCTCGAGGCCGAGCCGGCGCGCGGCCACCGGTCCCGCGACCGGGCGCTTCTCGATGGACGTGCGGCCGATGCCGGCCCACTCCCGCTCCCGGGGCGTGCCGACGTTGACGGAGACCAGTCGGGGAACGGCGACCACGCGCGCATCCTCTCACCGGACCGCGGCCGTGGCCCGCTGCGGGCGCACGCGAGTCCGCGCGCCACAGTCAGGGCAGCTGCACGTAGCCGTGCTGCATCTTCCAGAGGAAGTACTTCTCGAACGCCAGCTTCATCAGGTGGGCCTGGGGCCCGGGCACGAGGACGCCGTGCTTGCGCGGCGGCAACATCTTGTCGGCGAGGATCAGGACCCCGTTGTTGCCGGCGTCCATGACGCACACAGCCTTGACGTCCCCGAACTCCTTGCGCTCCGTCGGCTGGTCGCCGCGGACGTGGGCGGCGATGTTGGCTGCGGCGACGTGCGCCTGCGTCTCCGTCGGGAACCCCGTCTTGGGGACCGCCACGGGCAACGGTGTCTGCCACGGCACGGTCACGGCGGCGGCGGCACCGACGGCGTAGATGTCGTCGTACTTCTCGGTCTGGTAAGTCGGCCGGACGGGGACGTACCCGTGCTCGTCCGCCAGGTCGTCGGTCCCGCGCAGGAACCCCTGGCCGACGAACGGCGGCACCACCATGGCGTAGCGGAACGGAAGCCGCTCGCCGTCGCCGAGCACCAGGGCCCGCTCGTCGACGGTGCCGACGGCGGTGTTGAGCCGGCTCTCGATCCCCTCCTTGCGGAGGAACATCCCGAGCAGCTGCTCCCCGTGCGGCAGCCCGCCGATGCCGAAGTGGCCGAGGAACGGCTCTGCGGTGACGTAGGTGAGCCTGACGTCCCGGTGCAGGCCGGCGCGGCGGAGCTGGTAGGAGGTGTTGAACAGGAACTCGTACGCAGCGCCGAAGCACCCGGTCCCCTGGGTGGCGGCCACCACCACGTCTCCGGGGTCGTCGAGGAACCGCTGCCACTCCTCGCCCGCCCGCTCCGCGGAGCCGAGCGTGGTGATGGTGACCGCGTTCTCGCGGAAGCCGGGAACGGCGTCCTCGTCGTTGCGGTAGCCGGTGGCGACGACGAGGTAGTCGTAGGGGAGGCTGCGGCCGTCCGCGAGTGTCACTGCGCGCCCGACCGGGTCGATCGCCGAAGCCGCCACGTGCTCGAAGTCGACGCCGTGCGACTCCAGCGTCGGCGCCACGGGGAAGGTGATGTCGTCGCGGTTGCGCTTGCCGAACGGGAGCCAGATGAGGCTGGGTGTGAAGAGGAACCGCGCGCTGGGCGACACCACCGTCACGTCGACGTCGCCGTGCAGCTCGTGCTTCACGCCGAGCGCAGCCGTGAGGCCGGCGAAGTTGCTGCCGAGGACAAGGACCTTCGCGCGCATGGCACACCTCCCTGGGAACCGTCCTGACAGCGAACCGGCCGGCGCCCCGCGCAGGGCAGGGACTTCCGCCCCCTGCCCTCGGTCCGGGGGTCACCTACCGGGAGTGGGTGCTGCTCCCGCCAGGTACGGCGAGGAGCCGCAGGCTCAGTCCTGCACGGCCTTCGCGATCGAGATGCAGGTCGTGATCCACGACCGCTCGTCGCGGTCGAGGGCCCGCCCGGCCCGCCCGGCGTCCTCCACGGACCAGTGCGCGTTCAGCACCATCCGGAGCACGACCCAGGCCCGGGCCCGGTCCTCGTCGAGGCCGGCCACGTCCACGAGGGTGTGGAACCGTCGCCGCAGCCCGTCCCGCAGGTCCCCGGCGAGCTCGTCGACGCGGTTCCACAGCATCGGTGCCGGCTCGTAGTGCGGGTCGCCCGACATCGGCTTCGGGTCGATGGCCAGCCACGGCTCCCGGTCGGCGGCGAGGACGTTCTCGTAGTGCAGGTCGCCGTGGACCATCCGGCCGGTGCTCGCCGGGTCCGCCACGAGGTCGCGGGCCAGCGAGAGCGCCTGCTCCACGAGCCGGCGGGGGATCGGCGCGTTGCGCGGCATCTCCCCGAGCGCCGCGGCCCACTGCTCGACGTACGACGTGACGGTGCGCAGCTGCGGCGGCGCCGGCAGGTGCAGCCGGCCGTAGAGGCCGGCGACCACCTCGCAGGCCTCGAGGTCCCAGGTCTCCGTCAGGTCCCGCAGATGCAGCCGCTCGAGCAGCAGCGCGCGCCGCGACGGGTCGGCGCGGAGCAGCCGGACCGCGCCACGCCCGCCCCAGTGCTGCAGCGCGAGGTGCTCGTGGAGGGACTCGTCGTCGCCGTCGAAGGCCAGCTTGAGCACGGCTGACTCCCCCTCGTCGGTGCGGACCGGCACGACCACCGACGCGTACCCGTGGAGCGCCGCGCCGTCCGGGGCCAGGCCCCACTCGGGCACGACCTCGGCGTAACGGCGTGGCAGCCGGTCCAGCCAGTCCGACCACGCGGGCCCGAGCGCGCGCTGCTGCTCGAGACCAGCGGGGACGACGAGGGAGGGGCCGGGCACGCGCCCATGCTGTCAGGGAGACCGTGAGGCGGGCCGTCGGCACCTAGGGTGTGCGCGTGCCGTCGCCCGCCAGCCTGCTGACCCCCGTGCTCACCGACGCGATCCACCGGGCGCTGGGCCCGGGCTTCGCCGACGAGGACCCCGTGCTCCGTCCGAGCCAGTACGGCGACGTCCAGGCCAACGCGGCGCTGGCCCTCGCCAAGCACGTCGGGGCCTCGCCCCGCGAGGTGGCGACGCGCGTCGTGGAGCACCTCGACCTCCGCTCGATGTGCTCCACCGTCGAGATCAGCGGGCCCGGCTTCCTCAACCTCGTCTACGACGACGACTGGCTGGCCTCGCTCGTCTCCGACCAGGCGGCGGACCAGCGGCTGGGCGTCGCCGTCCAGGACCCGCGCACCGTGGTCATCGACTACTCGGCCCCCAACGTGGCCAAGGAGATGCACGTCGGCCACCTCCGCACGACGGTGGTCGGTGACGCGCTCGCCCGGACCCTCGAGCACCTCGGCCACCGGGTGGTCCGGCAGAACCACATCGGCGACTGGGGCACGCCGTTCGGCATGCTCATCGAGCACCTCCTCGCCGTCGGCGAGGACTCCCCCGAGGCCCACCTGCTCGAGACCGACCCGAACGCCTTCTACCAGGCGGCGCGCGCCGAGTTCGACGACGACGTCGACTTCGCGGTCCGGTCCCGGGCCCGGGTCGTGGCGCTGCAGGCCGGCGACCCGGAGACCCGACGGCTGTGGGAGAAGCTCGTGGGCCTCTCCCGCCAGTACTTCAACCGGATCTACGGGACGCTCGGCGTGACGCTGACCGACGACGACCTCGCCGGCGAGTCGACGTACAACGACGACCTGGCGCACGTGTGCGCGGAGCTCGAGGCGCAGGGGCTCGCCACGGTCGACGACGGCGCCCTCTGCGTCTTCCTCGATGGCTACACCGGCCGGGAGGGCAAGCCGGTCCCGCTGATCGTGCGCAAGTCCGACGGCGGCTACGGCTACGCGACGACCGACCTGGCGACGGTCCGGCACCGGGTCCGCCACCTCGACGGCGACCGGCTGCTCTACGTCATCGGCGCGCCGCAGTCGCTCCACCTCCGGATGGTGTGGGAGACCGCGCGGCTGGCCGGCTGGCTCCCCGAGGACGTCGAGGTGGTCCACGTGCAGATCGGCAACGTGCTCGGCGAGGACCGCAAGATCCTGCGCACCCGGTCCGGCAGTCCGCTCCGGCTCATGGCGCTGCTCGAGGAGGCGGTCGTGAGCGCGCGCCGGTTCCTCGACGAGACCCGTCCCGAGCTCGACGAGGACACCCGGGCACGCGTGGCGCCGCAGGTCGGCATCGGCGCGGTGAAGTACGCCGACCTGTCGGTGGCCCACGACTCCGAGTACGTCTTCGACCTCGACCGGATGCTGTCGCAGGTCGGCAACACCGCCCCCTACCTGCAGTACGCCGCGGCCCGGATCCGCTCCATCTTCCGCGCGGCCGGGCTCGACCCGGCGTCCGCGGCCGCGCAGATCAGTGTGGCCGCACCGGCGGAGCGGGCGCTGGTGGTCCGGCTCCTGGGATTCGGTGACGTCGTGGCGGCGGTGGGCGAGCACCTCGAGCCGCACCGTCTCTGCGGGTACCTCTTCGACCTGGCCCAGGACTTCTCGGCGTTCTACGAGCAGTGCCCCGTGCTGAAGGCGCCGGAGGACGGCACCCGCGACTCGCGGCTCGCGCTCTCCGCGCTCACCCTGCGGGTGCTCGTGCAGGGCCTCGACCTCCTCGGCATCGAGGCCCCCGAGCGGATGTGACCAGAGCGGGGACAACTTCCCAGCGACCCGCGGCGTCACAGGGGGCGTGACCCCATCTCGGAACCATGACCTGACCACCTCCCGACGCTCGCTGCTGGCCGTCGCCGGCGGCGCGCTCGCCGTACCCGCGCTCGGCTCCTCGGCCGGCGCCCGCTCCGGAGCCCCCCGAGGGGCGCTCGACCTGCGCTGGCTCGGCACGACCGGCTGGCGGTTCGAGCACGACGGACACGTGCTGCTCGTCGACCCCTACCTCAGCCGCTTCCCGACCGGCCTCGCCGCGGGCTCCTTCGATCCCGCGACGCCGCTCGAGGTCGACGAGGAGGCCTGCCGACTCGTCCCGGAGGCCCGGACGATCCTGGTGACGCACGGCCACTGGGACCACTTCGCCGACGTGCCGCACCTCGCGACCCGGGACGGTGCGCGCGTCCTCGGCACCCTCACCACGGCCCTGCTGGCCCGATCGATGGGTGTGCCGGCGTCGATGACCGCGACTGTCAGGGGCGGTGAGCAGCTGGACCTCGGCGAGTACGTCGTGCACGTGCTGCCGGGGCTGCACAGCCGCAACGCCTCGTGGTCGGTGCTCTTCGCGGGCGTCCACACCTCCGAGCCGCCCCGGCCGCGGACGATCGCCGACCTGCCCGAGGGCGACACGCTGGCGTTCCACGTGCGCCCCCGGTCGGGACCGTCTGTGGTCGTCCTCGGCGGCAGCGACGTCGACGACCGCGCCCTCGCCGGCGTGCGGCCCGACGTGGTGGCCGCCCCGGTGGCCTCGACCGACGCCACCCACGACTACCTGCCGCGGCTGCTCGAGGCCCTCGACCGTCCGCCCGTCGTGGTCCCGACCCACTGGGACGACTTCGAGTCCCCGCTGGCCAACCCGCCGCGCCCCGCGACCCCGTCACTGGCACGTCGCCTCGAGGAGTTCGAGCGGGAGGTCCGAAGGATCTCGCCCCGCAGCCGGGTGGTCCGGCCCGACTACCTGGAGCCGCTCGCCCTGTGAGGACGTGGTCCCCCGGGCAGGACTACTTCTTCGGCTTCTCCGCCGTCGACGGCGCGTTGGAGAGGGCGGCGATGAAGGCCTCCTGGGGGACCTCGACCCGGCCCACCATCTTCATCCGCTTCTTGCCCTCCTTCTGCTTCTCGAGCAGCTTGCGCTTCCGGCTGATGTCACCGCCGTAGCACTTGGCGAGCACGTCCTTGCGGATGGCGCGGATGTTCTCGCGCGCGATGACCCGGGCGCCGATGGCGGCCTGGATCGGCACCTCGAACTGCTGCCGCGGGATGAGGTCCTTGAGCTTGCCGGCCATCATCACGCCGTAGCCGTACGCCGCGTCGCGGTGCACGATCGCGGAGAACGCGTCGACAGGCTCGCCCTGGAGCAGGATGTCGACCTTGACCAGGTCGGCGGCCTGCTCGCCGGAGCGCTCGTAGTCGAGCGAGGCGTAGCCCTTGGTCCGCGACTTCAGCTGGTCGAAGAAGTCGAAGACGATCTCGCCCATCGGCAGCGTGTAGCGCATCTCGACACGGTCCTCGGACAGGTAGTCCATGCCGAGGAGGTTGCCGCGCTTGGCCTGGCAGAGCTCCATGATCGTGCCGATGAAGTCCGAGGGGCTGAGGATCGTCGCCCTCACGACGGGCTCGCGCACCTCGGCCATCTTGCCCTCGGGGTACTCACTCGGGTTGGTGACCTCGTGCTCGGTGCCGTCCTCCATCGTCACGTGGTAGACGACGTTGGGGGCGGTCGAGATGAGGTCGAGCCCGAACTCCCGCTCGAGCCGGTCCCGGGTGATCTCCATGTGCAGCAGCCCGAGGAAGCCGCAGCGGAAGCCGAAGCCGAGCGCACCGGAGGTCTCGGGCTCGTAGGTCAGCGCCGCGTCGTTGAGCTGGAGCTTCTCCAGCGCCTCGCGCAGGTCGCCGAACTGGTCGCCGTCGATCGGGTAGAGACCGGCGTAGACCATCGGGTTGGGGTGCTTGTAGCCGCCGAGCATCTCGGTCGCGCCGCCGTGCTGGGTGGTGATGGTGTCACCGACCCGCGACTGGCGGACGTCCTTCACGCCGGTGATGAGGTAGCCGACCTCGCCGACGCCGATCTTGTCGGCCTTGACCTGCTCGGGGCTGATGACGCCGAGCTCGAGCAGCTCGTGGGTGGCGCCGGTCGACATCATCTTGATCCGGTCGCGGTGGGTGAGCTCGCCGTCGACCACCCGGACGTAGGTGACCACGCCGCGGTAGGTGTCGTAGACCGAGTCGAAGATCAGCGCGCGGGCCGGGGCGTCGGCCACGCCGACCGGCGGCGGGGTCTGCTTGACGATCTCGTTGAGGACGCCCTCGACGCCCTCGCCGGTCTTGGCGCTCACGCGCAGCACGTCGGACGGGTCGCAGCCGACCAGGCCGGCCAGCTCCGCGGCGTACTTCTCGGGGTTGGCGCTGGGCAGGTCGATCTTGTTGAGCACCGGGATGATGTGGAGGTCGGCGCCCATCGCGAGGTAGAGGTTCGCCAGCGTCTGCGCCTCGATGCCTTGCGCCGCGTCGACCAGCAGGATCGCCGCCTCGCACGCCTCGAGCGACCGCGACACCTCGTAGGTGAAGTCGACGTGGCCGGGGGTGTCGATCATGTTCAGCACGTAGGTGCCGGGCTCCGCACCTTCGGCGTTGCCGTCCGTCACGGTCCAGGGCATCCGGACGGCCTGGCTCTTGATCGTGATGCCGCGCTCGCGCTCGATGTCCATCCGGTCGAGGTACTGCGCCCGGGCGCTGCGCTCGTCGACCACGCCGGTGAGCTGGAGCATCCGGTCGGCGAGCGTCGACTTGCCGTGGTCGATGTGCGCGATGATGCAGAAGTTGCGGATGATCGCGGGATCGGTGTGGCCGGGCTTCGGCGCGCTGTTCAGGGACACGGATGTCTTTCGGGACGACGTCTGGGGGCGGTCGCGCCATTGTTCCACGCGGGAACCGGGTGTCCGAACCGACGGGACTCGGGGAGGATGCCCGCCATGGACCCCGCCACGGACGCAGCCACGGACGCAGCCACGGACGCAGCCACGGACGCAGGCACCGACGCAGGCACCGACGTCGACAGGGCCGCACCCGTCGCCCCCTACCCCGTGCCCGTCGGCGGCACGGCGCGGCGCCTGGAGTGGCAGTTCCTGCCGCCGAACCTGCGCAGGTACGTCGAGCGCAAGTGCGGCTCGCCGGTGGTCGAGGCGGTCTCCCAGGGCGCCGGCTTCACGCCCGGCTTCGCGTCGGTACTGGTCTGCGAGGACGGCTCGCGCCACTTCGTGAAGGCGGCGTCGGCCAAGGCACAGCGGCTGTTCGCCGACGCCTACCGCGAGGAGGCCCGCAAGCTCGCCGCGCTGCCCGAGGGGCTGCCGGCGCCACGACTGCGGTGGCTGCTCGACGACGACTGGGTGGTGCTCGGCCTCGAGCACGTCGAGGCCCGCAACCCGGCCCGACCGTGGCGGGCCGGGGACCTCGACGCCGTGCTCGACTCGCTCGAGCAGCTCGCCGCGGCCGCGACGCCGGCGCCGGCCGACCTCGACCTCGACTCGTTCGAGGCAGAGCTCGCCGACTGGCCGGACTGCTGGGAGCACGTACGCCGCACCCGCCCGGACCTCCCCCACCTCGAGGAGGCGGCGGCGCTGGCGGCCGGCTTCGCCGAGGCCACCCGGGGCGAGACCCTCGTCCACACCGACATCCGGGACGACAACGTGCTGCTCGACGCCTCCGGGCGGGCGATCTTCTGCGACTGGAACTGGCCGGTCGTCGGCGCGGCCTGGCTGGACTCCCTCTTCGCGCTGCTCGGCCCGCGCGGCGACGGGCTCGACGTGGGGGCGGTCATCGCCGAGCGGCCCCTCCTGCGCGACGTCCCGGCCGACCACGTCGACGCCGTGCTCGCGCTGCTGACCGGCTACTTCCTCCGCCAGGCCGACGAGCCGGTGCCGCCGACGTCGCCGTACCTGCGGCAGCACCAGGCCTGGTACGGCGAGGTGTGCTGGTCCTGGCTGTGCGAGCGGCGCGACTGGGACCGCGCCTGACGCTCGAGCGCGGATCGGCCGCCGACTTGCCCTCGACGGGCCGGTCGCGGACCATGGACCCGCGTCGTCTCCTCGGCGCTGCGGCCCGCCGTCCCGGCGTCTCGTGACGGTGGCGGCTGCGATTTGGGGCGCCTGAGCGCCTCTTGCTAACCTTGCTCGTCGGTCTGGCGCCCGCCTGCGCCGACCGCCCAGAACTCAGCAGCATCCATCCGACAACGACGAAGGCGCATCAGTGGCGAACATCAAGTCCCAGATCAAGCGCAACCGGCAGAACGAGGTCCGGCACGAGCGCAACAAGGCCGTCAAGACCGGTCTGAAGTCGGCCGTCCGCAAGTTCCGCGAGCTGGCCGAGGGTGGCGACAAGGACGCCGCCGTCGCCGCCGCCCGCGACGCCTCGCGCAAGCTCGACAAGGCCGTGTCGAAGGGTGTCATCCACAAGAACCAGGCCGCGAACCGCAAGTCGGCCATCGCGAAGAAGGCCGCGTCGCTCTGACGTAGCCTCCGCCGCACGGCATTCGCTCGAGGGCGCCGCTCCCCACCGGGGACGGCGCCCTTCTGCGTGCCCGGAGGAGAACGGCCGACGCCGGACCGGCACCGGACGTCATACGAAGTGGTCGCAATAGCGACCGGTTCGTATGACGTTGCGCGCCGATGAGGGCGGGCGGCGCGGTCTCAGCGCTGGTCGCGCAGGGCGGTGACGGTGAGCACCAGCCGCTCCAGCGCGTACGACGGGTCGCTCGCGGCGCCCTTGACGTCGGCGTCGGCCACCGCGACCGCGCGGATGGCGCGGGCGATGCCGGCGTCGGACCAGCCGCGGGACTGGTCGCGCAGCGTGCGCAGCTTCCACGGCGGCACCCCGACCTCGCGGGCGAGGTCCGCGTCGCGCATCCGGCCGGGGGCGCCCTTGAGCCGGGCGAGACCGCGGGCGCTGCCGGCGAACGCGCTGGTGACCAGCACCGGCGGGGTGCCGGTGTCGAGCGCCCAGCGCAGCTCCTCCAGCGCCGCCTCGCGGCGGCCGGAGAACGCCGCGTCGGCGACGGCGAACGACTTGGCCTCGGCGCGGCCGCCGAAGTACTGCTTGACCCGGTCGGAGGTCAGCGTCTCGCCGGGGAAGTCGTGGGTGAGCTGGGAGGCCGCAGCCGCCAGCGAGCGGAGGTCCTGCCCCACCGCCTGGACGAGGTAGGCGGCGGCCTCCTGGTCGATGCGGGCCCCGTGGCGTCGCACCTCGGCGGCGACGAAGCCGGGGAACTCCGAGGCCTTCAGCTCCGCCGACTTCACCTCGTCGACCCCCGGCAGCTTGCGCAGCCTGGCCAGCACGCCGCTCCCCTTCTGGCCGCCCCCGTGCACGAGGACCAGCGCGACGTCCTCGACGGGGCCGGCGGCGTAGGTCAGCAGGCCCTCGACGGACTCCTCCGGCAGGTCCTCGATGCCGCGCACCACGACGCAGCGGGTGCTGGAGAAGAGCGAGGGGGCCGACATCTCCCCGAGCGTGGCGAGCGTGAGGTCCGCGCCTCGGGTCTCGGAGACCTCGGCCTCCGGGTCGTGGCGACGCACGGCGTCGCGCACCGCCTCGACGCTGCGCTCGCCGAGGAACTCCTCCTTGCCGGTGACGAGGACGACGCGACCGAGCACCTGGTCGGGCGCGGGCGTGGCGCCGGAGGAGCCGGTCCGGGAGGAGGAAGGGGCCATGGTGCGCACAGCCTCGCACACGGTGGCGACAGGTGCCGACGCCCCACCCGACAGCCCGCACGCCCTCAGCCGGACGTGACGGTGCCCAGCCCGCCGTCGTCCACGGTGACGACGCCGTGGCCGTCCTCGTCGGTGCGCAGCACCCGGATCCCGGCCGCCTCGAGCGGGTCGAGCACCACCGGGGACGGGTGGCCGTAGTCGTTGTCCTCCCCCGCGCTCACCAGCGCCACGCCGGCACCGAGCCCGAGCAGCCAGTCGAGGTCCTGGTGGCTGCTGCCGTGGTGGGGCACCTTCAGCACGTCGATCGTCAGCCCCGGCCAGGCTCGGGCCAGCGCCGCCTGCGCGGGGGGCTCCACATCGCCGGTCAGCAGCAGTCGCACGCCGTCGACCTCCGCGAGCAGGACCACGCTGGCGTCGTTGGCCGTGCTGCCGTCGCCGGGCCCGGTCGTCGGTGTCGCGGGCGGCGGCCACAGCACCTGCAGCGTGACGTCGCCGACCCGGCGGGCCCCGCCGTAGGCCGCCGACGCGACCGCGACGCCGTGGGCACGGGCGGTGTCGGCGACCGACCGGGCGCCCGTCGGCGGGTCGGCCAGGGGGGTCACCTCGACTGCGCCGACCTCCCGGTCGCCGAGCACACCCGCCAGGCCGTCGACGTGGTCGGCGTGGAAGTGGGTGAGCACCACCAGCGGCACCTCGTCGACGCCGAGCGCGTCGAGGCAGTCGTCGACCGCGACGGGGTCCGGGCCGGCGTCGACCACGACGGCCGAGGCGGGCCCGGCCCGCAGCGCCAGCGCATCCCCCTGACCCACGTCGCAGGCGGCCACCACCCAGTCGGTCGGTGGCCAGCCGGACGTGGGGAGCCGCACCGCCACCGCGGTCACCATCACCGCGGTGACCGCGATCCCGCCTGCCGGGCGGGACACGAGCCGGGGCCCGAACAAGGCCAGCGTGAACGTGAGCGCCACCAGCAGCGCCAGCGCCAGCGGACCCTCGCCCCATCCGACCGCCGCCGTCGGCAGCGCCGCACCGCGGCGGGCGACCGCGACGATCCAGGCGACGCACCACGCGGCGCCGGTGCCGACGACCGAGCCCGCCCAGGGCCACGCCAGTCCGGCGAGGCCACCGGCGAGGCCGAGCACGGTGGCGGGGCCGACGGCCGGGGCGACGAGAAGGTTGGCGACGACCGCGACCAGGCTGACCTCCCCGGAGATGGCCGCCACCAGCGGGGTGCAGGCCAGCTGCGCGGCGGTCGGCACCGCCACCGCCTCGGCGACCCAGCGCGGCAGCCACCGCGCGAGCCCGTCGCGCCACACCGGCGCCAGCAGCAGGATCCCGGCGGTGGCGGAGACCGAGAGCGCGAACCCGACCGAGACCGCCAGCGTCGGGTCGACGAGCAGGAGCCCCACCACGGCCGCACCCAGGGTCCGCGTCCCGCGTCTTCGGCCGTCGGTGCCCATGGCCAGCAGCGCGACCGTCCCCATGGCGGCCGCGCGGACCACGCTCGGCTCGGTCCGGGCCAGCAGGACGAAGCCGACGATGCCGGCCGCGGCGACGGCGTACAGCCCGCGGCCCCGCACCCCGCCCCACCGGGCGACGACGAGCAGGAAGCCCACGACGAGCGTCAGGTTGGTGCCGGAGACTGCGAGCAGGTGGGTCAGCCCCGTGTCGCGGAAGTCCTCGGCCAGCTCGGCGTCGAGGCCGGTGTCGTCGCCGTCGACGAGCGCCGGCACCAGCGCCGCCTGGCTGGGAGGGCGGTGCGCCACCGACCGGCGGATCGACTCCCGAACCGCCCCGGCGCCACGCCACCAGGCATCCGGTCCGGCCACCACCTGCGGGTCGCCGGTCGGCAGCAGCAGCGCGGCCAGCGCCGGGTCGTCGGCGGGGACCAGCCGGCCGGTGGCGACCACCCGCGCGCCGAGGGGCAGCTCCGCCCAGCCGTCGTCGGCGAGCACGAGCACCGGTGCCCGGAGCGCATGGTGCAGCCCGCGACCGCTGACCGCCGTCACCGTCGCCCGCAGCGCCACCCGCTGCTCGCCGCCGAGGCCACCGGCCACCGGGCGGGGGTCGGAGGAGACGTCGAACGCGACCACCGCCACCGCCCGCTCCTGCGCGAGGTCCGCGACGGGGGTGGCGTCCGTGAGCCCGAGACGGAGCAGTGCCGCCGCGGCGACTGCGGTCCCGACGAGCAGCATCCCCGCGGCGGTGAGCCAGCGCGCCCGCTGACCGCCGCTGCGCCGACGGAGGACCACGAGCGTGACCTGGCCGACCAGCGCGGCGGCCACCGCCGGCTCCCAGCCCGCCCGGGCCAGCAGCCCGCCCGACCAGGCGGCGAGCGCGAGCAGCGGCATCCGGAGGTCGGTGCGGCCCGTCCCCCCGGCCCGGTCACCGCTCACGCGGCGCTCACACCGTCACGTGCGGCGCGATCGTCTCCAGGGTGGCCTCGCCGATCCCGTCGACCTCGAGGAGCTCCTCCACGGCCGTGAAGCCGCCGTTCTCGGCGCGCCACGTCAGGATCGCCTCGGCCGTCACCGGGCCGACCTCGGGCAGCGTCTCGAGCTGCTCCGCGGTGGCGGTGTTGAGGTCGACGATCGGGGCGGCGGCCGCTGGCCCACCGTCCGGGGAAACTCCAGCAGCGGCGGCAGCCGCGGACGTCGCCACCCCCACGGCGATCTGCTCGCCGTCGACGAGGACCCGCGCCAGGTTGAGCGTCCCGAGGTCGACTCCGGGCCGCGCGCCACCGGCGGCATCGAGCGCGTCGACGACCCGGGCACCGGCGTCCAGCACCACGATCCCGGGCCGCCGCACCCGCCCCGAGACGTGGACCGTGACCTGCTCCGCTGCCGCGGCGGGCGACGTCGCGGCCGTCCCGGATGGCGCGGCCGGGGCCGCCAGGGCGGCGGGGGTGGCCAGCCCCGCGACCGGCTGCGGACCGGGAGGTGCCGCCACCGGTTGCGGGTCGGCGCGCACCACCCACCACGTGGTCACCGCCAGCCCGACCGCGACGAGCACCGCCACCAGCGCCAGCTGCGGCGGGCCGAGCGCGTAGCGGCCGCGCAGCGTCTCCGGCAGCAGCCCGGTGCCGGCCCCGGCAACCCTGATCGTGCGTCGGGCCGTACGCCGGTCGGCGTGCCGGCCGGGCAGCGGCACCACCGCCGGCCCGGGGTCTGGCTCGGCCGGCTCCTGCGGCACCGCGCCGGTCAGGGGTGGACTGACCCGCACCCGCACGCGCGTGTGCGTCGGAGGTGGCATCGTGGACGGCCACGAGTCCACGACCGGCGACTCCACGACCGGCGACTCCACGACCGGCGACGGCTCGAACGATCCCGCAGCCGGGGCCCCGAGGTCGGCCACTGCCTCACGTCGCACCGCGTCGAGCTCGGCCCCGAGGTGGGCGAGGCGAAGGGCGACGGCCTCCTGGTGGTCGGGGTGGCGACGGCGGCTGGGCATGCGGGCGACGCTACGAGCGTCGGCGCCCCGGCAGGTGACGCCTCAGCGGTCTTGTGGACGGGACGCGCCCGACCCCGACCTGGGGACGGCGAGCGGCCCGTCGGGGGCGCCCGAGCGACCCGGCACAGGGTCGGCGCACCAGCGGCGGATCAGCCGAAAGCACGAGCCGGGGACCATGCCATCGGCTGAGCGAGCTCCGGCCCCAGGACGGGTGTGCCCGCCGGCGGACACCGCGATCGTGGACCCACCGATCCTCGCACCCACCACGGAGGCCCACGATGAGCACACGCCACCCGACGACGTCACTCGAGGATCCGCCGATCCCGGTGAGGGCCAAGCTCGCCGCGGCGTGGACAGGCGTCATGTTCCTCTACGCCTACGTGGACATCATCGCCTTCTTCAAACCCGGCGTCGTCGAAGGCATCCTCGCCGGCATGGTCTGGGAGTTCGGCGTCAGCCAGGCGCTGCTGACCATCTTCCTCGCGCTCATGGCGGTCCCGATCCTCATGGTCGTGCTGTCGATGACGCTGCCCGCTCGGGCGAACCGCACCACGAACCTCGTCGTGGCCGCGATCCAGATCCCCTACGCGGCCTTCAACGTCGTGGGCGAGTCCTGGACGTACTTCTACGGCCTCGGCGTCGTCCTGGAAGCAATGCTGCTCGTCCTCATCCTGCGGATCGCCTGGACCTGGCCCCGCACCACGTCGTCGGCGGCCTCGGCCACCATGGCGACCGCGTGAGCCGAGGAGCAGCGCGCCGACCGCTCGACGGCCGGTGGGTGCGCGTCACGCGCCAGGACTCAGCGGGAGGGGGACTCCCCTCCGTCGAGCCTGGGAGCCACGCAGACGGCGAGCATGCCGGGCCCGACGTGGGCGCCGAGCACCGCGCCGACCTCGGCGCACACCGGCTCGCGCCCCTCCAGCTGGTCCCCGAGGCGGGTCCGGAGCCGGTCGGTGAGCTGCGCCGCGCGGTCCGCGGCGGCGAGGTGGGCGACGCACAGGTCGACCGGCCCCTCCCCCGCGGCCTCGGCGGCGAGCTCCTCGAGCCGCGCGAGGGCCCGGGTGGTGGTCCGCACCTTCTCGCGGGTCGCCACCCGGCCGTCCCGGATCTCCAGCAGCGGCTTGACGGCCAGCGCGCCGCCGATGAGCGCGGCCGCCGTGCCGACCCGGCCGCCGCGCCGGAGGTACTCCAGCGTGTCGACGTAGAACAGCGACGTGGACGCGGCTGCCCGCCGGCGGG
Organism: Nocardioides sp. GCM10027114; assembly: GCF_042659625.1. NCBI lineage: Bacteria > Bacillati > Actinomycetota > Actinomycetes > Propionibacteriales > Nocardioidaceae > Nocardioides > Nocardioides sp. GCM10027114. The sequence goes on along the minus strand of NZ_JBHSSS010000019.1, from coordinate 106,753 downwards.
CGGCCTCCGCCGCCTCCTCGGCCGAGCCCCCGGCGTCGAGGACGTCGGCAGCGGCCAGCGCGGCGAAGCCGGTGGCGACCCCGACCTGCCTGGTGTCGACCGGCAGCACCGGCACTGACGCCTGCGCCGCGGCGAGCTGGGCGGACTCGAAGGTGCCGCTCATCTCCGCCGACAGGTGGATCGACACGACCGCCGTGGCGCCGTCGCGGCCGGCGGCCTCGTAGACCTCCCGCAGCCGCTCCGGCCCCGGGCGTGACGTGCTGACCGGCCGGAACTCCCGCAGCGCCTCGGCGACGGTCTCGGGCGTGGCGCCGCCGACCCCCTCGTCGTACACCTCGTTGCCGATGACGACCTGCAGCGGCACCACGACGATGCCGCGCTCGGCCGCCCGCTCCGCAGAGAGGGTGGACGTGGAGTCGGTGACGATGACGGGCCGGCCCGAGGACATGGGCGCAGGGTAGCGGCCCGTCACCAGCCCTACGTCAGACCACGATGTTGACGAGCTTGGGGGCCCGCACGATCACCTTGCGTACCGGGCGCCCGTCGATCGCCTTCACGACCTGCGGGTCGGCCAGCGCCAGCGCCTCGAGGTCGGCCTCGCTGACGTCGGGCGAGACCTCCAGCCGGGCGCGGACCTTGCCCTGGATCTGCACGACCGCGGTGACGGCGTCCTCGACCAGCAGCTCCGGTTCGACGGTCGGCCAGCCGACGCGGGCGACGGTGGGCTCGTGGCCCAGCCGCTCCCACATCTCCTCGGCGGTGTACGGCGCGACCAGCGAGAGCAGGATCGCGACGGCCTCGGTCGCCTCGCGGACGGCCGGGTCGGCCGGGCCGCAGCCGGAGTCGATGGCCTTGCGGGTCGCGTTCACCAGCTCCATCGTCCGGGCGACCAGGACGTTGAAGCGGTGGGACTCGACCAGGGTCGCGGCCTCGTGGACGGTCTTGTGGGTGACCTTGCGCAGCGCGACGTCGCCGTCGGCGAAGGAGACGCCGGGCTCGGACGTGACGTCGCCGCTCAGCCGCCAGACCCGCTGCAGGAACTTCAGCGAGCCGGCCGGGGAGACGTCGGCCCAGTCGATGTTGTCCTCCGGCGGGCTGGCGAAGACCAGCGTCAGCCGGACCGCGTCCACGCCGAAGGCGTCGAGCTGCTCGCCCAGGTTGACGCCGTTGCCCAGCGACTTGCTCATCTTGCGGCCCTGGTTGATGACCTTGCCCTGCGACAGGTATGCCGAGAACGGCTCGTCCCAGTCGACCAGGCCCATGTCGCGCAGCGCCTTGGTGAAGAAGCGGGCGTACAGCAGGTGCAGCACGGCGTGCTCGTCGCCGCCGACGTACAGGTCGATCGGGCCCCACGTGTTGGCCAGGTCCTTGTCGAACGCCTGGGTGTCGTCCTGCGGCGAGACGTAGCGGAAGAAGTACCAGGACGAGTCCACGAAGGTGTCCATGGTGTCGGTGTCGCGGGTCGCCGGACCGCCGCAGGTCGGGCAGGAGACGTTGACCCACTCGGTCGCCGCGCCCAGCGGCGAGGTCCCCTTCGGCTTCAGGTCGGCGCCGCGCAGCTCGGGCAGCTCGACGGGCAGCTGGTCGTCCGGGACCGGCACCTCGCCGTCGACCGGGCAGTGGATGATCGGGATCGGCGCGCCCCAGTAGCGCTGCCGCGACAGCAGCCAGTCGCGCAGCCGGAAGTTGACCGTGCCCTTGCCCAGGCCCTTGCGCTCCAGGTAGGCGATCGTCGTCGACTTGGCCTCGTCGACGCCCATCCCGGACAGGTCGATCTCGTCGTTGGCGGAGTTGATGGCCGGGCCCTCGCCGGTGTACGCCTCGCCCTCCCAGTCCTCGGGCGGCTGGACGGTCCGGACGATCGGCAGGTCGAAGGCCTTCGCGAAGTCCCAGTCGCGCTGGTCCTGGCCGGGCACGGCCATGATCGCGCCGGTGCCGTAGTCGGCCAGCACGTAGTCGGACGCCCAGACGGGGATCCGGGCACCGGTCAGCGGGTTGGTCGCGTGGATGCCCAGGAACACGCCGGTCTTCGGCCGGTCCGTGGCCAGCCGGTTGATCTCGGTCTCCTTGCGGACCTCGACCAGGTAGTCCTCCAGCGCCGGCCGCTGCCCGTCGGTCACCAGCTCGCTCGCCAGCGCGGCGTCGGCGGCGACCACCATGAACGTGGCGCCGAACAGGGTGTCCGGACGGGTCGTGTACACGGTCAGCGGCTCGTCCCGGCCCTCGACGACGAAGTCGACGTGGGCGCCCTCGGAGCGGCCGATCCAGTTGCGCTGCGCGTTGACGACCTTGTCCGACCAGGTCGGCTGCAGGTCGTCCAGGCAGTCCAGCAGCTCCTGGGCGTAGGCGGTGGTGCGGAAGTACCACTGTGTCAGCTCGCGCTTGGTGACCTCGGCGCCGCAGCGCTCGCAGGCGCCGTCGACGACCTGCTCGTTGGCCAGCACGGTCTGGTCGTTGGGGCACCAGTTGACCGGGCTGTTCTTCCGGTAGGCCAGCCCCTTCTCGTGGAACTTCAGGAACAGCCACTGGGTCCACCGGTAGTACGACGGGTCCGAGGTGTTGAAGCGGCGGGACCAGTCGAAGCTCACGCCGTACTTGCGGAACGACTCGAACTGCGTGGCGATGTTGCCGTAGGTGTAGTCCGCGGGGTGCGCGTCGTTGCGGATCGCGGCGTTCTCGGCCGGCAGGCCGAAGGAGTCCCAGCCCATCGGGTTGAGCACCTCGAAGCCGCGCTGCCACCAGTAGCGGGCGATCACGTCGTGCAGCGCCATGACCTCCGCGTGGCCCATGTGCAGGTCGCCGCTCGGGTACGGGAACATCGTCAGCGCGTACTTGCGCTCCGCGTCGGTGTCGTCGTGCGCCCGGAAGGGGTCGAGCTCGTCCCAGACCTTGCGCCACTTGTCCTGGGCGGCGACCACGTCGTACGTCGCCTGCTCGGCCTGCTGCTGGGGCTGCTCGCTCATCTCGTCTCTCTCGCTTCGGGTCGGACCTGCTCGCTGTCTCGGGCACAAAAAAGCCCCTCGGGCACGAGGGGCGGCCGCGTCGCGTTGTGCTCGTCGACGCGGCTAGGTAAGGAGCAGGATCCTGCGCACCCGGTCATGGTAGCGCGAGGCGCCGGAGCCCCGGCACCCCGCGTGGGGCGGCGGCCGGTGGCTAGGGTCGCCGCCATGACCGACACCCAGCCCCACACCCAGACTGCTCTCGACCTGTTCCGGCTCGACGGCCGGGTCGCCGTCGTCACCGGGGCCTCCTCCGGCCTCGGCGTGGCCTTCGCCCGGGCGCTGGCCGAGGCAGGGGCCGACGTCGTCCTCGGAGCCCGCCGCGCGGACCGGCTCGAGGAGACCGCGGCGCTGGTCCGGGAGGCCGGCCGCACCGCGGTGACGGTCGCGACGGACGTCGCCGACCCGGACTCGTGCCAGGCGCTCGTCGACGCCGCCGTCGCCGGGCTCGGCCGGGTCGACGTCCTCGTCAACAACGCCGGCGTCGGCACCGCCGTGCCTGCCACCCGGGAGACGCCCGAGCAGTTCCGCCGGGTGATCGACGTCAACCTCAACGGCTGCTACTGGATGGCGCAGGCGTGCGGCCGGGTGATGCAGCCCGGCTCGTCGATCATCAACATCTCCTCCGTGCTGGGCCTGACCACCGCCGGCCTGCCGCAGGCGGCGTACGCCGCGTCGAAGGCCGGGCTGATCGGCCTCACCCGCGACCTGGCCCAGCAGTGGACCGGCCGCAAGGGAATCCGGGTCAACGCGCTGGCGCCTGGTTTCTTCGCCTCGGAGATGACCGACCAGTACCCCGACGGGTACATCGACTCCCAGCTGGGCCGGATCCCGATGGGACGCAAGGGCGACCCGACGGAGCTCGCCGCCACCGTGGTCTGGCTCGCCTCCCCCGCCGCCGGCTACGTCACCGGGCAGACCCTGGCGGTCGACGGCGGGATGACGATCACCTGACCTGCTCGAGCTCCCCGGTGACGTAGAGCCGCTCGGCAGAGCCCCACAGCGGCCAGCAGGTGGTCAGCGTGATCTCGGCCCGGTCGCGCTGGTCGAGCACCCACACCGCGTCGGCCGGCACGCGACGGGGCGGGGTGGTCAGCCGGTACACCCACGTGGTCGAGCCCTGCTCGACGATGACCCGGTCGCCGACCTCGAGGTCGTCGAACTGCAGGAAGGGGCTGCCGTGGCCCAGGCGGTGGCCCGCGAGCCCCACGTTGCCGGTCGCGCCGGGCAGCGCCGTACCGGGGTAGTGGCCGACGCCCTGGGCGAGCTGGTCCGCCTCGACGCCCTCGACGACGACCCAGCTCCAGTCGTCGCCGAGGCGCGGGATCCGGAGCACCGCCAGCGCGTCACCGACGGGAACGGCCCGGGCGACGGGGGCGTCGGCCTCGGAGCGCACGGGCAACGGGGCGCCGGGGACGGCCTCGTAGGGAACGGCAGCGCCGGCCGGCACCCGTGCCGCCAGGGCCAGCTGGGCCCGGGCGGCTCGGTGCTCGTCGGACACGACCCGGACGAGCACCGTGAGCAGCAGTGCCGTCCCGACGAGGACGCACGCCACCGCCAGGCGCCGCCGCCACACTGTCAGCCGCTCACAGCTCGCGCCGGGGCACCGTGCGCCAGAGGGCCATCCCGAGGGCCAGCAGCGCGAAGGCGGTCAGGAAGAGCCAGAGCGAGCTGCCGGTGAAGCCGGTCAGCGCCAAGCCACCGCCGACCCCCGCCCCGGCGCCGGCAACACCCCCACTGTTGTACATCGCTCACCACTCCTTCTGGGTGCGCAGGAGGGCCTGGGCGAAGGCTCGCCCCTGGACCACCTGCAGGAAGACGTCGTAGACCATCTCCACGACGAGGACGGCGGCCATCGCCATCTGCGACCAGCCCCGCCGTCGGACCGTGACCACCCGCTCCAGCGAGAACACCAGCGACGCGGCGAGCCAGAACGGGTGGATGTTGAAGCCCACCGTGGCCGCGTAGGCCAGCGAGCCGAGGTAGCCGGTCGTGGCGAGCAGGCCGAGCAGGCTCATCAGCTGCCGCCCCCAGTAGGCCACGGTGACCCGGGTGAGGCCGTAGTCGACGATGTTCTCCAGCGCCCCGCGCTTCCACCGCAGCCGCTGCCGGGCGAGGTCTCCCCACGTCGTCATGACCTCGGTCTCCAGGGTGCACTCGCGCGGCGCGAGGATTCCGTAGCCGAGGTGCATCAGCGCCAGCGACAGCTCGTTGTCCTCGGTGAGGACGTTGACGTCGTACACCTCGCCGGCACCCGCCCGGTCCGGCAGCCGGCCGTCGCGGCGTGCCTGCTGCACCTCGCGCAGCACGCGGACGGGGAAGACCGAGGCGGTCCCGGTGAGCACCAGGGCCCTGCCCTTGAGCCGTCGTACGTCGCGGGCGTAGCGGGCGTACTCGTTGCGCTGGAACGCGCCGAGCAGCCCGGCGCCCGGCCCGCCGCGGAAGGTGCCGCCCACGCCGCCCAGGCCGCGGGGGCCGCGGCTGTCGGGCCGCTGGTGCGAGTCTCGCAGCAGCCGGCAGGCCGCCTCGAGGAAGTCCGGGTCGAGCCGCGAGTCGGCGTCCATCACCAGCACGCAGTCGTCGTCGTGGAGGCGCGGCATGATCATGGCCAGCGCCTGGTTGAGGGCCCCGGCCTTCTTGTGCTCGTTGAGGACGGTCTCGACGACGCGGGCGCCGCAGCCGCGGCCGACCGCGGCGGTGGCGTCGGTGCAGTTGTCGGCGACGACCACGATCTGGTCGGGCAGCAGCGTCTGCCGTTGCAGCGACGCGATCGCTGCGGGCAGCACGACCTCTTCGTCGTGCGCCGGTATCAGGGCGACCAGGATCGGTCGCCGCCGTGCACGGCCCTGCATGACTCCCCCACGGAGTTTGTCCCCTCGACCGGCCCCATCGCCCGCCGCACTCCCCCTGCGCCGGACCCAGTCCCTCAACCGTCAAGGTGGCGTGCCGGCGCGGGACACGCCAAGGGTTCCTTGCAGTCTTCACCCATTTCGGGCATCCACGGGTGACACTGGTCTCACAGTCCCACCGGCCCCACCGGCCCCACGCCCGCACCCGCTCGGGAGGTTGCCGTGCCCCCGCGTCCCGCGCTGCGCCTGCTGGCCGCCCTGCTCCTCCCGGTCGCGTTCGTCGCACCCCGGCCGGCGGTTGCGACCGCGCCCTCCGGGGACGCCGCGCCGACCCGCGACCGGGTCGCACGGAGCGCCGCGCCGGCCTTCGGCGCGTACGTCGACGGCATGCAGGCCGACCCGTCACGGCTCGCGGACTTCGAGGAGCTGGTGCGCTCGCGGACCGACATCGCGTCGTCCTACTACGGCTACGGCGACGTCTTCCCCGGCCCGCTCGAGCGGACCTTCGCCGACGGCGGCCGCCGCAAGGTGCTGGTGTCGTGGCACATGGACGGCACCCGCTACGCGGAGTGGTCGGCCGGCCGGCACGACGACTACCTCGACACCATCGTCGAGGCCCTGCGTGCCCATCCCCACCGGGTCTGGGTCCGGCCGTGGCCGGAGATGAACGGCGACTGGCAGCCCTTCCAGCCGACCAGGTCCGGTGAGCGGCCCGAGGGCGGCACCTACCGCGAGTTCCGGCAGGCGTGGCGCCACGTCGTCGACCACTTCCGCGAGGCAGGCGTGCGCAACGTCCGGTGGGTCTTCAACCCGTCCGCCGACACCTACGCCGGAACCACCCCGGTCGAGAAGATCTGGCCGGGCCGCCGCTACGTCGACGTGCTCGGGATCGACGGCTTCAACTGGGGCGAGGACGACGGCTGGGGACGGTGGCGCTCGTTCGACGCGATCTTCGGACGGATGTACGACCGCCTGACGGCGCTGCACCCGACGGCGCCGGTCTGGATCTGCGAGGTCTCCTCCAAGGAGCCGGAGGTCGACGACGGCGCGCCGCGCGACCCTCGGCGCAGCAAGGCGGCCTGGACCCGTCGGGCGCTCGACAGGTCCGGCATGCCCCAGGTCCGCGCCCTCATCTGGTTCCACGCGCTCAAGGAACGCGACTGGCGGGCCAACTCCTCGCCCGGCGTGATCCGGGCGCTGCGCCGCGCCCTCGCCGACCGCTGACGGCTCCCCCACGCGCTTTCCGGCCGTGAGCGGCTACCACCACCGCGCCATGACGCCCGCGATCCCGCCCAGCATCAGCAGCGGCAGCAGGAGGACGGGCACGCCGAAGAGCGGGATGTACACGTCGTCCGGAGTCGGTCCGAGCGCGGACGCGAGGCGCGGGCCGATCTCGAGCGAGAGGCGCGGGCCCAGGAACCCCACCACCACGACGAACACCGCGGCGCCGGCCATCGATCCGACGTAGCCCGCCACCCCGGCCAGCACCATCGTCACCCCCAGCAGGGCCAGAGCCGCCTCCCCCGCCCAGAGACGGTCGATCCCGCCCATCGGGAGGGCGGACGCCAGGCAGAGCAGGCCCAGCAGGTGCACGGCGAGCAGCAGGGCGGCCCTCGCGGGCCACCGGAGGTCCGACACACGAGCCCGATCCAGGAGCGGCAGCACGATCACGAGCGGGACCCCCGTCGTCCACGAAGCGCGGTCGACCGTCGACCCGCAGCACCAACAACGCCGGCGAGGTGCCGTGGCTACGGCTCGGGTCCGGGGAAATGCCAGAGGGCCGGCTCCCTTGCGGAAGCCGGCCCTCTGTCCGGTGGACTGCGATCGACGGCTTGCGAACCACGACGTCACACGTGCTCGCGACGGTTCCCCTCGCATCGGTCGCGTCAGCTCGCCGGGATCGCCTGGCGGCCGGCAAGGTGGGCAACCCGCCACTGCCCGGGCCGGCGCTCGTGGCGCTGCGCGCCGCGGCGCAACGTCTGACGGAGGCAGGCCACCTGGTGTTCTCGCTGGAGGACCTGCGTCGCGAGCTGGGGCCGGCCGGTCGCCAGTGGACCAGCGACTGGCTGCGGCACGCACTGGCGCGCGAGGCCCGCGACCCTGAGCGGGCAGTGATCGTGAAGCTGCGGCGTGGCAGCTACACGCTGCGCGCCACCCGACCCGACGCCGCTTCGGCGGCCGCCGGCGGAGCCGCCGCGGAGGCACGCGGGCACGTCCTAGCGGCGGTCCGCAGCCTCGTCGGTGACGGCCCCGGGGCTGCGCCTGTGAACACCGCGCAGATTCGCGAACAGCTCGCCGCGGCCGGGGTGCCGTACTGCACCGACTCGGTGCGCCGGGCGCTGTCGCAGCTCGCCCGCCAGGAGCCCGCGGCACTGGTGCGAGTGCGCCAGGGTGCCTACCGCATTCCCTAGGTGTTGCGCCTGATGCGGTTGTTCACGCTTCCGACGGCACGCCCATGCCGCACAGCGCGCGACCGCAGACGCACGCACCTGCCGCACTCCGCGCGGACGCCGGTCATCACAGTCAGCGCCAGATGGGAGGTCCGCTGCATTGAAAGATTCCTTTCGAAAGGATACCTTCGTTGGGTGTCGACGCCGAAGAACCGTCACCTGCGAGACCCCCGTGAGCTGGCCGCTCTGGCCCACCCGGTGCGGGTGGGCATCTTGGAACTGCTTGCGATCCACGGTCCGTTGACCGCGACCGCGCTCGGGGACTTTCTGGACGAGAACCCCGCGAACTGCTCGTGGCACCTGCGCAAGCTCGCCGAGCACGGCTTCGTAGAGGAAGCCGGCGGTGGCCACGGTCGCCAGCGGCCATGGCGGACCGTGCACCTCGGATTCAACTGGGGTGACGAAGACACCGATCCGAGCACGCGTCCAACCGCCGATGCGCTGAGCCGGATGATGCTGGAACGCTGGCTGGACCGCTTCTACGCCTCACTAACCCGCGCCGCGGCAGAGGAACCGGAGTGGAACTCCGCCAGGTCCATGACCCAGACCGCGACCTGGCTCACGGCGGAGGAACTGGCCGCTATGAACCATGAGGTCAGCGAGCTACTCCGCAAGTACCGCGACCGGCTCGCTGACCCTGACCAGCGACCCGAAGGATCTCGCCTGTGCGAGTTCGTGGCTTGGGGTGCGCCCATCGAACTGGAAACGACCCCATGAGGCGGGCGTTCGCCCAGCCCCGCTTCAAGAGGCTCTTCGGAGGCCTGACCGCCTCGATGCTGGGCGACTCGATGATGCTCCTGGTGCTGTCGATGTGGGTGAAGACCCTCACCGGGTCGAACTCGCTGGCCGGTCTGACGTTCTTCTTCATGGTCGTTCCAGCACTGTTCGCGCCGCTGCTCGGGGTGTGGATCGACCGGGTACGGCGCAAGCCGCTGCTCGTGTGGGGCAACCTCGCGTCGGCGGCGGTCGTCGCACCCCTGGTGCTGGTACGTGACGCGAGCGACGTGTGGCTGGTCTGGGCCGTCGCGTTCGGGTACGGGATCAGCTTCATCGTCCTCCCCGCCGCCCTGAACGGACTCCTCAAGGAACTGCTGCCCGAAGATCTGCTGGTCGAGGCCAACGCGTCGCTGCAGACCACCAAGCAGGGGTTCCGCCTGTTCGGCCCCCTACTCGGCGCCGCCCTCTTCGCTGGCATCGGCGGATGGCTGGTGGCGCTGATCGACGTCGCGACATTCTTGGTCGCCGCCGCGGTCATCGCCACCATTCCCGTCCAAGAGCACCGTCCCGACCCGGACCCCACCCCGCTGCGCAGCCAGCTCACCGTCGGCCTCCGCCACCTGGTCGCCGACCGGCTCCTCAAGCACCTGCTGGCCGGGTTCGGCCTGACGCTCCTGGTGCTGGGGTTCAGCGAGGCCGCGATCTACGCCCTGCTCGACGGGTTCGACCGCCCGGCCAGCTACGCCGGCGTGCTCGTCAGTGTCCAAGGCGTCGGCGCAGTCCTCGGCGGACTCGTCGTCAGCCGGCTGGTCAAGCAGCGCGGCGAGATCGCAGCCGCCACCCTCGGGCTGCTGGCGATGGCACTCGGCTCGGCCGGCATCGCCGCCGCCCCGACGCTCACGATGGTCCTGGCCTTCATTGCGGTGCTGGGGGTGTCGCTGCCGTTCGTCATGGTCAGCTACATGACTCTCCTGCAGCGACGCACCCCCCAGCGCGTGATGGGACGGGTATCCACGGCCGTCGAGGTCGTGCTGACCACCCCCCAAGCCATCTCACTGGCGCTGGGCTCACTCCTCGTGGTGCTCCTCGACTGGCGCGCGATCTTCGCCATCAAGGCCGTCGCCATCCTGATCGCCGCCGGATACGTCGCCGTCCGGCTACGAGACCAGCTCCACCGAAGGCCCGTTCCAGAGAAGCCTCCCGCCCGCTCATTGGCCGAGGCCACCGCAACCGGCCAACCCACCCATCCATCCGCCGAGATCGCCGACGTCCCTCCACCCGGCGCCGGGTGAGCCGCTCACGCCGCCGTGCGTGCGGCGCGGGAGGCCCCTGCCGTGTCAAACAACGACCTGAAGAACACACCGAGGTCATCCCGCAGGCGGCTCCTGCCTGAGGTTCGCGATTCCGGGGCCGAGAGCCGGGGCACGGCCGTGGGAAGGAGCGCGGGACACGACTGCGTCGGCTCCACCAGCCGGCACGCTGGCAAGCATGATCAAGTCGATCAACCTACTCGCCTCCACCGGGCGCATCCGGTGAGCAGCCCGCTGCGGCCTGTCCCCGACGCCACGGGCGGGGAGGGCTCACCGACAGTGATCCGCCGGGGCCTCGCCCGGCACCTGCCCCAGCCGGTCGGCGAGCCGCCGGCCGCAGCGGCGCTCGACGAGATCTCCCGGGCTCGCCTGCGCCGGATCCTGCTCGACCAGTTCGGCGACTTCCCCACCCTCGACCTGCATCTGACGCTGCTCGACAGCCGCGGCGCCTGGTACGCGGAACGTTCCGTCGGCTCGTGGAGCACGAACCACCCCGACGGGTTCTTCGGCCTGGTGCGGCATGTGGTCCGCACCCAGTTCCCCGGGCCGCCGCCGGACCCCGACCTGGAAGCCTGGGTCGTCGCCGGATGCCCGACCGACCCGGTGCTCGCCGGGTACTGGTCGACCCTGCGCCACTTCCTGCCCGAAGGACGTGACGTGGCCGAATCCGCCGCCCGGCCGCCTGAGCCGGAGGCTGCGGTGCAGCGGGTGGACGAGATCCTCGCGTCGTGGCCGGCAGACCTGGTCGACCGGTTCTGTCACGCCTACGCCAAGATCGAGAACGTCCTCATGCGTCGCACCATCGTGATCCCGCCGATCGACCAGTGACCGCCCCGGCCGACGGTTCCTCCGCGCCCCCGCGAGGGCATGTCGCGAGCAGGTCGTAGAGAAGCTCGCCCGAACGGCTCAGGCATCCGGCGCCATTGGCTGCCGCGCCGACCCACCCTGTCCCGGCTCACGTGAGCAACAGCATCAGCCCCACTGTCAGGGCGCCGGGCGACGGCACATGGGGTGGCGTGCGATCTGCTGACCAGACCACCGCGGCCCTCGCGCAGGGACGCCAAGCCACCAGCCGAGGCCGGGCCCCGGTCGCCCTGGGCGACCCCAGCTCGGTCGCGATGACCGGGCCCGCCCACGACCAAGCCGTCCGAGCCCTCGCGGCGCTCCTCCCCGAGCTCGACGACGCCCTCGACTCGCCGGCACCCCGGCCCGCGACCCCACCAGCCCCCGAGACCCAGGCCCGCGGCGACAACGACGTGTCCGCAGCGCCTGCGACCCTGCAGACCGACGCCGCCCGCCCGGTGAAGCGCCGCCGCGCGCCGCGAGCCGCCTGAACCCCGGAGGTCCACCCATGTCCGCACAGACCACCCGTCCAGCGACCCGACGGACCAGCACCGCCGCCCGCCGGGCCACGCCCTCCGACGCCGCCACGGGGGCCACGACGCCGACGGTGCGGGTCGCCCTGTATCGCCGCGCGTCCACCGACGAGGGCAACCAGCCGTTCAGCCTCGACGCGCAGGAACAGCGGCTCCTCCCCTACGTCGCCAGCCAGCCCGGCTGGACGGTCGTCGGCGACTACGTGGAGCGTGCCAGCGCCAAGGACGTCGACGGCCGCCCCGAGCTCCAACGCCTCCTCGCCGACGCCGAGCGGGGCCGCTTCGACCTGGTGCTGGTCGCCCGCATCGACCGGTGGTCCCGCAGCCTCATCGACCTCCTCGACACCGTCGACCACCTCGCCGGCCACGGCGTCGGGTTCCACTCCGCCACCGAACACTTCGACACCGCCACACCGCTGGGCACGCTGCTGCTGCAGATGCTCGGCATGTTCGCCCAGTTCGAGCGGTCCATGATCATCGACCGCATCCAGCGCGGCAACGCCGCCAAGATCGCCAAGGGCATCCCGCTGACCAGCCGGGTCGGCTACGGCCTCGCCGTCGACGCCGAGGGCCGCATCACCAGCGACCCCGCCACCATCGGCGTCGTGCGCCGCATCTTCGACGAGTACGTCAACCAGCAGCGCGGCGCCCGCGCCATCGCCAACGGTCTCAACGACAACGCCGTCCCCGGTCCAGGCGCCCGCGGCTGGTCACAGTCCAGCGTCGCCAAGGTGCTGCGCAACCGAGCCTTCGTCGGCGAGGTCCGGCACCTCACGACCTGGCACCCGGGCGCCCACGAAGCGCTCATCGACCCCGACCTGTTCGAGCAGGCCCAGGCCATCGCCGACCTGCGCAGCACCGACGCCGCCGCCGCTTCCACCCGACGCGGCGAGTTCGTGCTCACCGGCACCATCCGCTGCGGCCGCTGCGACGGCTCCTACGTCGGCACCAGCGGCACCGGACGCACCGGCGGCGTCGTGCGCTACTACAGCTGCGGCACCGCACGCCGCTACGGCAGCAAGCAGTGCACCGGCCCGTCCCTCCCGGCCCAGGACCTCGAGCACCTCGTCACCGAGGCCCTGCTCACCGCATACTCCGACAGCACCCTGTTCGAGGAGGCCATCGAGGCCCACCTCACCGCCCGGGACTCGCGCCAGGCGCCCCTGACCGAGCAGCTGCAGGCAGCCTCGTCCGTGCTGGCCGCCAAGCAGCGGGTCCGGAACCGCTACCAGGACGACTACGAGAGCGGTTCGCTGACCGCGGCCCGGTTCGAGGCGCGGGCCGCGGAGCTCGACGACGAACTCCTGGCCCTCCGCACGCACGTCGCCGACCTCGAACTCCAGCTGCAGGCGCCCACGCTGCCGGCAGTGCCGACCCAGCGGCAGCTGGACGACCTGCGGGCTCACCTGGTCGCCGGCATCCGCGACGGAGACGTCAGCGTCCGCAAATCCCTGTACGGTGCGCTGGTCGACGGCATCGTGGTGCACGACCGCGACGACATCCGCCCCACGTTCCGGCTCTACGACCCCGCCGCGGCGGACGTCCTGGCGACCAACGCCCACGACACGGACGACGACAACGCCGCCGAAATGGCAACGGACGGCTTGCGGTTCGCAAGCCGTCCGTCTCGGTGGAGCTGAGGGGACTCGAACCCCTGACCCCCTGCATGCCATGCAGGTGCGCTACCAGCTGCGCCACAGCCCCATGTTTCTCGGCCCTTCGACCTTGCGGTCTTCGTGCCGGACAACGCGGTGAATACTAGCCACACCTTCGTCCGGGGACGAAATCGGGGGTCGGAACCCCGGTCACCCGCCCGTTCGAGGCCCGTCAGACCACGGTGCGGTTGTACGCCGCGAGCCGCAGCCGGCCGTCGACGCCGGAGTCGCGCAGCTCGACCCAGGCGCAGTTGTCGAGAGCCTGCAGGGTCGCCGCAGCCTCCTCGGGCCAGCCCAGCAGCGCGACGACGGAGACCTTCAGCGCGGCCCCGTGGCCGACGAGCACGCCGCACTCCCCCGGCGCCAGCGCGTCGAGCGCCGCGTGGACCGACTCGGTGACCCGCTTGACCACCTGTGGGGTCGTCTCGCCGCCGGGCACGACGTCGTACCGGCCGGCGCGGAAGCGGCGGTACTCCTCGGGGTGTGCCGCGGCGTACTCGGTCATGGTCATCCCGGTGCGCTCGCCGAGGTCGTACTCGCGCAGCCGGTCGTCGACGACGACCTCGAGGCCGGTCGCCTCGGCCGCGTAGCCGGCGGTCTGCAGCGCCCGCGCGAGGTCCGAGGACCAGATCAGGGCCGGCGACATCGCGGCGACCGCGGGCGCCACGGCACGGGCCTGGCGGTGGCCGGTGTCGTCGAGCTCGACCTGGGCATGGCCCTGGCCGCGCCGCTCGACGTTCCACGCCGTGCGGCCGTGCCGCAGCAGCACCAGCCGCCGCGGCCGGGCGGGGGAACCGTCAGCCACCGGAGGTGACGTCGGCGGGCAGCTCGATGGTCGGGCAGTCGCGCCACAGCCGCTCGAGGGCGTAGAACTGCCGCTCCTCCTCGTGCTGCACGTGCACCACCACGTCGCCGTAGTCGATGAGCACCCAGCGACCGTCGCGCTCGCCCTCGCGGCGGATCGGCTTGGCGCCGATCTCCCGCAGCTTGTCCTCGACCTCGTCGACGATCGCCTTGACCTGCCGGTCGTTGGTCGCCGAGGCGAGCACGAAGGCGTCGGTGATGGCCAGCTGCTCGCTGACGTCGAAGGCGATGATCTGCTGGGCGAGCTTGTCCGACGCGGCGCGGGCGGCGGCGCGGACCAGCTCGAGGGCGTGGTCGGTGGCGGTCACGTGAGGTCCTCCGGAAGGGTGGCGGCGGGAACGCCCGCCTCGTACAGGTGGTGCTTGGCGATGTACTGGACGACGCCGTCCGGCACGAGGTACCAGACCGGCTCGCCCCGCCGGGTGCGCTCGCGACAGTCCGTCGAGGAGATCGCGAGCGCGGGGATCTCGACCATGGTCACCTTGTCGGCCGGGATCTTCTCGAGCGTGGCCGGGTCCATCTCGTAGCCCGGCCGGGTGCAGCCCACGAAGTTCGCGAGCTCGAACAGCTCCTCGGCGTCACGCCACGTGAAGATCTCGGCGAGCGCGTCGGCGCCGGTGATGAAGTAGAGGTCGGAGTCGGGCAGCCGCTCGTGGAGGTCGCGCAGGGTGTCGATCGTGTACGTCGGCCCCCCGCGGTCGACGTCGACCCTGGAGACGCTGAAGCGCGGGTTCGACGCCGTGGCGATCACTGTCATCAGGTAGCGGTGCTCCGGGGGCGAGACCTCGCGGTGCGCCTTCTGCCACGGCGCACCCGTGGGCACGAACACGACCTCGTCGAGGTCGAACCAGGCCTGGACCTCCGAAGCCGCCACGAGGTGCCCGTGGTGGATGGGGTCGAACGTGCCGCCCATCACGCCGACCCGCCGGCGGCGGGTCGGGGCGGGCTGGGCGGTCGGCGCGGCGTCGCGCGGTGCGGTGCTCAGCTGTGCTCGCGTCCTCCGCCGAACGCCACGAGGGCGAGCAGCATGCCGAGCAGGATGACGAGGGAGACCACGCCGATGCCCCAGCTGAGGAGCTGGTCGACCTCGTGGTGGGCTTCCTCGGCGGCAAGGGTGGTGAGGACGCTGAGCGACATGCTGCAGAGGATACCGGTCGCTCCGGTGTGGCTCAGCGCACGTGCCCGTCCCCGGTGACGACGTACTTCGTGGACGTCATCTCGGGCAGCCCCATCGGGCCGCGGGCGTGGAGCTTCTGGGTGCTGATGCCGATCTCGGCGCCGAAGCCGAACTCGCCGCCGTCGGTGAAGCGCGTGGAGGCGTTGACCAGGACGGCGGCGGAGTCCACGGCCGCCACGAACCGGCGGGCCGCGGCCTGGTCACCGGTGACGATGGCGTCGCTGTGCTGGCTGGAGTAGCGCCGGATGTGGTCGACGGCCGCCTCGAGGTCGGGGACCACGCGCGCCGAGATGTCCAGCGAGAGGTACTCCTCCGCGTAGTCCGCCTCGGTCGCCGCCACGACCCCGTCGTACGCCGTGAAGGCCTCGTCGCCGTGGATCGTGACGCCGGCGTCCTGGAGCGCCGCCACGACCCGCGGGAGGAACTCGTCGGACACGTCGGCGTGCACGAGCAACGACTCGGCAGCGTTGCACACGCTGGTCCGGTGGGTCTTGGCGTTGACCACGATCGACAGCGCCATGTCGAGGTCGGCCGCCCGGTCGACGTAGACGTGGCAGTTGCCGACGCCCGTCTCGATCACGGGCACCGTGGACTCCTCGACCACGCTGCGGATGAGCCCGGCGCCGCCGCGCGGGACCAGCACGTCGACCAGACCCCGGGCGCGCATGAGCTCCTTGACGCTGTCGTGGGAGTCGCCCGGCACCAGCTGCACCACGTCGGGGTCGAGCCCTGCGGCCGCGGCGCCCTCGCGGAGCACCGCGACGATCGCCCGGTTGCTGGAGCGCGCGCTGGAGCTGCCGCGCAGCAGGACGGCGTTGCCGGACTTCAGGCAGATGCCGGCGGCGTCGGCGGTGACGTTGGGGCGCGCCTCGTAGATCATCCCGACCACCCCGAACGGCACCCGCACCTGCCGCAGCTCGAGCCCGTTGGCGAGGGTGCTGCCGCGGACCACCTCCCCGACCGGGTCGGGCAGGCCGGCGACGTCGCGCAGCCCCTGCGCCATCGCGGCCACGCGGGCCTCGTCGAGCCGCAGCCGGTCGAGGATGTTGGCGGGGGTGCCCGCCTCCTCGGCCCGGGCCAGGTCCTCGGCGTTGGCGGCCAGCACGTCGGCGGTGGCGGCGACGAGGGCGTCGGCCATCGCGTGCAGCGCGGCGTCCTTGGCGGCGCGGGTGGCGACCGCCAGGCCGTGGCTGGCGGCGCGGGCGCGCTCCGCAGCGGAAATGACGGGAGACTCGTCAGCCATGCTGCGAGACTAGTCGGCAGCCGCACGGGGGCTGGGGCCGTCTCGGGAACGTCATGCTCGGCGCGAGGTCCGGACACGTCTGCAGAGTCCCGTCTGGACCACGTCACGACGTGTCGTCCCGGACGCAACCGATCGACGTCCGGCCGCGTCAATGCTGCGAGGGACGGCCGTCCCCGACCAGGGGATCCGGATCCCCGAGAGAGGAAGTACCCGTGCACGCTCGAACCACCCGCCTGGCCTCCCTGCTGGGCGGTACGGCGGTGCTCGCCGCCTCCGTCGCCCTCCTGCCGGGCGGCTCCAGCTCCGCCGCCCCCGGCCACGGTGACGGGACGACCTCGCCGCTCACCCTGTGGGCGCCGACCGAGGTGACCGCCCAGACCTGGCGCGGCAACGCCTACACCAACCTCGGGCTGCGGGTCGTCGCGCCCGAGGCGGCCGTCGAGGTGTGGTCGCAGCGGGCGTCGTACGACGACCCCGTCGTCGCCACCTGGGTCCAGCCCGACGGCACCCGCGTCACGCTGCCCGAGGGCAGCATGACGTCGTTCACCGGGCTGACCGACTTCGTCGACGTGACCATCACGCGACCCGGCTCCACGCAGCCGCTGACCAGCATGACCCTCCCGGGCTGCCTGAACGGTCGCGGCCAGCGCATCCACCCCGACGCACCCGCCCGCTCCCCCTACCCGCAGGGCTGCCCGTGGAACCCCTACACGCTCGGCTCCGTGATGGGCGTGCAGGCCGGCTGGTCCAACCACATCGTCGACGAGTGGGGCATGTCGCTCCCGCTCAAGCAGGGCGAGTACGACGTCACCGCGACCATCACCGAGCCCTACGTCACGGCCTTCGGCATCGAGGAGGCCGACGCCACCCGCACCTTCACGCTGAAGGTGGTCAAGGAGGACGGCAGCTTCCGGCCGAGGGCTCCCCGGAGCGCCGACGGCCACCCGGCGCCGGGCGAGCGCGGCCTCGACGAGCGGCCCATGACGGCCGAGGGCGCCCAGGCCGGCCCGCTGCCGGACCTGCGCTCGCTGCCGGCCTGGGACCTCCAGGTGAACCGGAAGAGCACCGCGCTGCGCTTCGCGGCCAACGTGTGGAACGCCGGTGACAGCCCGCTGGTGGTCGAGGGCTTCCGCGAGGACAGCGACGACCACCTGCACACGTACCAGTTCTTCTTCGACAGCGACGGCGAGCAGGTCGGCCGCACGCCCGACCCGGTCGGTGAGATGGGCTGGCACGCCGGCAACCACAACCACTGGCACTTCGAGGACTTCGCGCAGTACCGCCTCGAGGCCGTCGAGGGCGGCCAGGTCGTGAAGTCGCGCAAGCAGTCGTTCTGCCTCGCCAACACCGACGCGGTCGACTACACCGTCCCCGGCGCCGACTGGCAGCCCGGCGGCACCGACCTCTCCACGGCCTGCGACGGCCGCGGCGCGCTGTCGGTCCGGCAGGTCCTCTCGGCCGGCTCGGGCGACACCTACTACCAGTACCGGGTCGGCCAGGCGTTCCGCCTGAAGAACGTCCCCGACGGCCTCTACAACGTGGTCGTCCACGCCAACCCGCTGCTGAACCTGGTGGAGAGCGACACGACCAACAACGTGTCCGAGCGGCTGGTCCGGATCCGGACCGTCAAGCGCGGCCCGGACAAGGGCGACCGGCGGGTCAAGGCCTTCCCCGTCGGGATCATCGACGAGGGCGGCTCGTTCGGCTTCTTCCGCAACCGCTGAGCGCACAGCCCCGAAATGACGCTGACCCGCCCGAAGCTTTCGGGCGGGTCAGCGCTTTTCGGTGGTCGAGCAGCTTGCGCAGCAAGCGTGTCGGGACCGGGCCGGGATCAGCCCTTGCGCTTGGTGATCTCCTCGGTCGCCTTCGGGAGCACGGCGTGCAGGTCGCCCACCACGCCGAAGTCGACGAGCTCGAAGATCGGCGCCTCCTCGTCCTTGTTGACCGCGACGATGGTCTTGGACGTCTGCATGCCGGCGCGGTGCTGGATCGCGCCGGAGATGCCGTTGGCGACGTAGAGCTGCGGCGAGACGGTCTTGCCGGTCTGGCCGACCTGGAAGCTGTGGGGCATCCAGCCGGAGTCGACGGCGGCACGCGAGGCGCCGACCGCCGCGCCGAGGGCGTCGGCGAGCTGCTCGACCGGCTCGAAGTTGCCGCCGGTGCCGCGGCCGCCGGAGACCACGATGGCGGCCTCGGTCAGCTCGGGGCGACCCGACGCCTGCCGCGGCTGCGAGGCCACGATCTGCGCCTTGCGGGCCGACTCGGACACGGTCGCGGCGAACTCCTCGACCGTGCCGGCGCCCGCGGCCTCCTCCGGCGCGGCCGAGTTCGGCTTCACCGTGATGATCGGGGTGCCCTTGGTGACCTTCGCGTTGACGGTGTAGTTGCCCGCGAACACGCTCTGCGTGGTCACCGGGACGCCGTCCTGCGCCTGCACGTCCACCGCGTCGGTGATCAGACCCGACTCGAGCTTGATCGCCAGCCGGGCGGCGACCTCCTTGCCCTCCACCGACGACGGGATCAGCACCGCCGCGGCCGAGGTCTTCTCGGCCAGCTGCTGCAGCGCCTCGGCCTTCGGAGCCACCAGGTAGCCCTTGAGCTCGGCGTCGTCGACGACGTAGACCTTCTCCGCGCCGTACTTCTTCACGGCCTCGGCCACCTCGGCGCCCTGGGCGCCGGAGCCGATGAACACCGCCGAGGGCTCACCGAGCCGCCGGGCGATCGTGAGGAGCTCGAGGGTCGGCTTCTTCACCGCACCGTCGGCGTGGTCGACCAGTACCAGGATCTCGGACATCGTCACGCTCCTCAGATGAACTTCTTGGACGCGAGGAAGTCGGCCAGCGCAGCAGCGCCCGAGCCGTCCTCGTCGGTCACGATCTCGCCGGCGGTCCGCGGCGGGCGCTCGGTGGTCTCGAGGACCTGCGTCCACGCGGCGTCCATGCCGACCTGCGACGCGTCGACACCGAGGTCGGACAGCGACCAGGTCTCGAGCGGCTTCTTCTTGGCCGCCATGATCCCCTTGAACGAGGGGTAGCGGGCCTCGCCGGACTGGTCGGTCACGGAGACCACCAGCGGCATGGTGCCGCCCACGACCTCGGTCGCGGTGTCGCCGTCACGCTTGATGCGGACCTGGTCGCCCTGGGTCTCGATCACGGCGGCGTAGGTGACCTGCGGCCAGTCGAGCCGCTCGGACAGCATCGCCGGCACGACGCTCATCGCGCCGTCGGTCGAGGCCATGCCGCACATGACGAGGTCGGCGCCACCAATCTTCTCGACAGCCTTGGCCAGCACCAGCGACGTCGCCACGGCGTCCGAGCCGGCCACGGCCTCGTCGCTGACGAGGACGCCCTTGTCGGCGCCCATCTGCAGCGCCTTGCGCACGGCGTCGGTGGCCTGCTCCGGACCCACGCACAGCGCGGTGACCGTCACGTCCTCGGGGCTCTCGGCCTTGTCCTTGATCTGCAGCGCCTGCTCGACGGCGTACTCGTCGAGCTCCGAGAGCAGCCCGTCCACGCCGACGCGGTCCACGGTGTTGTCCGACTCGAAACGGCGGTCAGCCGTCGCGTCGGGCACGTACTTCACACACACGACAATGTTCATGGTGATGGCCGTTGCGGCCCCTCCTGTGCACTCGATGTGGTTGCGATGTTACCGGCGGGAAACTTGCTGTGAAATGGCGCCCTCGGTGGGCTGGCTCACAGCGAGGTGTCAGGGGCGGACCACCCGGTCCACGAGCCGGCCCACCACGAGGTAGGCCACCGCGGCGACGCCCCAGTTGAGCAGCGCGTTCTTGGTCTCCGCGTCCTCGCCGCCGAACTGCTTGATGCCGTCCGTGCGCGAGAAGATGCCGAGGTCCACGACCTCCGCGCCGTCGAGGACCAGGCTCACGAGCGCGTTGTCGCGGTTGAAGGCCAGGGCGATGAACAGCGCACCCACCGCGAGCAGCAGCGCCGCCACCACGCACAGCAGCCACACCACCTGCGCGACGGACGTGCGCGCCCTCGCTGACGTCACCTTCACGCCGGCTCTCCTCTTCATCGTCAGCGACCCACGAACTCGGCCTTGCCCGGTCCGTGCTCGACGAAGGATCGCATACCGATGGTGCGGTCCTCGGTGGCGAACAGGGCCGCGAACTGCTGGCGCTCGATCTCCAGCCCGGTCTCGAGGTCGACCTCGAGCCCGCGGTCGATGCTCTCCTTCGCCGCGCGCAGCGCGAAGGGGGCCGCGCTCGTGAAGCGGCGGGCCCAGGCGAGCGCCTCGTCGTACACGTTCTCGGGCGCGACGACCTGGTCGACGAGGCCGATCTGCAGCGCCTCGTCGGCCTTCACGAAGCGGCCCGTGAACACGAGGTCCTTGGCCTTGCTCGGGCCGACCAGGCGAGTGAGCCGCTGCGTGCCGCCGGCACCGGGGATGATGCCGAGCAGGATCTCGGGCTGGCCCAGCACGGCGTCCTCGGCGGCGATGCGCACGTCGGCGCACAGCGCGAGCTCGCAGCCGCCGCCGAGCGCGTAGCCGTTGACGGCCGCCACCACGGGCTTGGGGATCTTCGCGACGGCCGTGAAGGCGGACTGCAGGCCACCGGAGCGCCGGACCATGTCGGTGTAGGACATGTCCGCCATCTCCTTGATGTCGGCGCCCGCCGCGAAGACGCGCTCGCCGCCCCACACCACGACGGCCCGGACCTCGTCGCGCCCGGCTGCCTCGGTCGCCGCCGCCCGGATCTCCTCCTGGACCTGCTCGTTGAGCGCGTTCATCTTCGGTCGGTCGAGCCGGATCGTGCCGACGCCGTCGGCGATCTCGAGACGGCAGAACTCACCCATGGAAGGTCCTCCTGAGAGTCGGGACCCGGTGCCGGCCTGGCACCGGGGCGGCGCCGGCGCCTGCCGGCGGCTGCTGGGCAGGGTAACCATGCATCGGGGGGAGCCCGGACGACGGCCTCGGGGTGCGTGCCCCGGGCCCCCATGGCACACGGCCTGCGCCACAATGGGCCGGGTGACCCCGAACACATGGCGCTGGAGCCACCGGGACGAGACCGCGCCGGTCTGGCCGGGACACCACCAGATGCTGGGCGCGACCTGGGCGCCGACCGCCACGAACTTCGCCGTCTGGTCCCCCGAGGCCACCGCGCTGTGGGTGTGCCTCTTCGACGAGGACGGCACCGAGACCCGTCACCGGCTCACCGAGCACACCCTCGGCGTCTGGCACGGCCAGATCCCCGGCATCCCCGTCGGCCAGCAGTACGGCCTGCGGGCCGACGGCCCCTGGGACCCGAAGCACGGCCGCTGGTTCAACCCCGCGAAGCTCCTCGTCGACCCGTACGCCCGGGCCATCACCGGCGACGTGACGCCTGGCCCCGCCCTGCTCCCCCACACCGGCGACGGCGCGACCCGCAGCGAACTCGACTCGGCCGCCTCGATGCCGCGCTCTGTCATCGTGCACGACGAGTTCGACTGGGAGGGCGACCGGCACCTGCTCACCCGCTGGCGCGACACGGTGATCTACGAGCTCCACGTCAAGGGCTTCACCGCGCTCCACGACCGCGTGCCCGAGCACCTGCGCGGCACCTACGCCGGGCTCGGCAGCGACGCCGTCATCGACTACCTCAAGGACCTCGGCGTCTCGGCGGTGGAGCTGCTGCCGGTCCAGCAGTTCCTCACCGAGCCGGCGGTCGCCGCGCGCGGCCTGACCAACTACTGGGGCTACAACACCATCGGCTACTTCGCCCCGCACGGGGCGTACTCGTCCTCGGGCACGACGGGCCAGCAGGTCACCGAGTTCAAGCAGATGGTGAAGAGCTTCCACCGCGCCGGCATCGAGGTGATCCTCGACGTCGTCTACAACCACACGGCGGAGGGGCCCCGCGACGGGCCGTCGTACTGCTTCCGCGGCCTCGACGACGTCGGCTTCTACAAGCGGGCCGGCACCGGCGCCGACGCGTACTGGGACGTCACCGGCTGCGGCAACACCGTCGACACCACCGACCGCGGCGCGCTGCGGCTGATCCTGGACTCGCTGCGCTACTGGGTGACCGAGTTCCACGTCGACGGCTTCCGCTTCGACCTGACCTCGGCGCTGGCGCGCACCGGCCACGACATCGACATGCGCGGCGCCTTCATGACGACGGTCCAGCAGGACCCGGTGCTCCGGTACGTCAAGCTCATCGCCGAGCCCTGGGACGCGTCCATGGACGGCTACCGCGTCGGGTCGTTCCCGCCGCCGTGGGTCGAGTGGAACGACCGGTACCGCGACACCATCCGCGACTTCTGGCGGCAGCACTCCGCCGGAGTGCGCGAGGTCGCCTCGCGGCTCGCCGGCTCCTCGGACCTGTACGCCGACGACGGCCGCTCGCCGTACTCCTCGGTGAACTTCGTGACCGCCCACGACGGCTTCACCGTCCGCGACCTGGTCTCCTACGACCGCAAGCACAACGAGGCCAACGGGGAGCACAACCGGGACGGCACCGACGACAACCGCTCCTGGAACTGCGGCGTCGAGGGCGAGACCGACGACGAGGACGTCGTCGCGCTGCGCCGCCGCCAGGCGGCGAACCTGATGGTCACGCTCTGCCTGTCGAGCGGCGCGCCGATGATCACCGCGGGCGACGAGCGCGGTCGGACGCAGGGCGGCAACAACAACGCCTACTGCCAGGACAACGAGGTCTCCTGGATCGACTGGCGGCCCGACGACGCCTGGCTCGACGTCTACGAGGTGACAAAGGCGGCTCTGCGGCTGCGGCGCGAGCACCACACGCTGCGCCAGCGCCACCACTTCGACGGGACCCCGACCATCGAGGGCGGGGCGAAGGACCTCACCTGGCTGCACCCGTCCGGGCGGGAGATGACCCGTCAGGACTGGCACGACGACTCGCTGCGCGTCATCGGGATGTTCGTGTCCGGCGACCCGCTGCGCTCGCCCGGCCCCCGCGGCGAGCAGCAGCACGACCGCTCGTTCGCCATGTGGTTCAACAGCTCGGCGGAGCCGGTCGAGGTGGTGCTCCCCGAGAACGACTGGGTCCACTCCGGCGAGGTGGTGCTCGCGACGGACCCGGCGCTCCCGGCCGGGACGTCGGTCAAGGCCGGCGACTGCCTCGACCTCGACGCCCGCAGCGTCCTGGTCATCCGCGCCCACCCCTGAGCCCGGCGGGCCGGCGACCCCGGGAACGACGAACCGGCGCGAGCTGTCGGCTGGACGGTGACAGCTCGCGCCGGTCCGGGATCATCCTGCAGGCCGCCGGGGGACGCCGCGAGGCGACCCCCCGGCGGGGGGCTCAGTGTGTGGGCAGCGCCACCACACCGAGCTCGGCAGGCGAGGCGAGCAGGTCGTTCCTGGGCACGACCCGCACGGTGTAGCCGAACGCCCCGCTGTGGTCGAGGCGCACCTCGCCGTCGAAGCGGTAGCGGCCGCCCTCGTAGCTCTCGGCCTCGCCCAGCGACTGCAACCGCGTGTCCACGAGTGCGTCCTCACCGGTGATCTGGCCGTGCACGAGCTGCACGTCGACGTCGGAGGTCGCGAGGTCGCCCAGCGAGACGAACGCACGGACCGAGAGCGTGCTGCCGACCTCGGCGGAGTCGCCGACGCCGCTGCTCTCGACGTGCTCCACGCGCACGGCGTGCCAGCCGGAGCGGACCCGCATCTTCCACGCCGCGAGCTCGGTGGCGCCGCGGTAGTCGGAGTTGAGCCGGCGCCCGGTCTGCGCCGCGGGGGCGTAGAGCTTGCGGACGTAGTCGCGCACCATCCTGGTCGCCAGCACCTTGGGGCCGAGCGACTTGAGGGTGTGGCGCACCATCTCCAGCCAGCGGGTGGGCACGCCCTCCGCGTCGACGTCGTAGAACCGCGGCGCGACCTCGTTCTCGATGAGGTCGTAGAGGGCCGTGGCCTCGAGGTCGTCGCGGTGGTCGGGGTCGTCGACGCCGTCGGCGGACGGGATCGCCCAGCCGTTGTTGCCGTCGAACCACTCGTCCCACCAGCCGTCGAGGATCGACAGGTTGAGGCCGCCGTTGAGGGCCGCCTTCATGCCGGAGGTGCCGCAGGCCTCGTAGGGGCGCAGCGGGTTGTTGAGCCACACGTCGCAGCCCGGGTAGAGCGGCTGCGCCATCCCGATGTCGTAGTCGGGCAGGAAGACGATGCGGTGCCGGACCTCGGGGTCGTCGGCGAAGCGCACCATGTCCTGGATCAGCTTCTTGCCGCCGTCGTCGGCGGGGTGCGACTTGCCGGCGATGATCAGCTGCACCGGACGCTCCGGGTGGAGCAGGAGCCGCTTGAGGCGCTCCGGGTCACGCAGCATCAGCGTCAGCCGCTTGTACGAAGGAACGCGGCGGGCGAAGCCGATGGTGAGCACGTCGGGGTCGAGCGCGGACTCGATCCACGACAGCTCGGCGGCGGCGGCGCCCCGCTCGACCCACGACCGGGCGAGCCGCTTACGGGCGTCCCGGACGAGGTTCTCGCGCAGCTGGCGCTTGGTCGCCCACACCGCGGAGCCCGGGATCTTGTCGACGACCTGCCAGAAGGCGTCCGGGTCGTCGGTGTCGGGGTCGGCGCCCTGCTCGGCGGCGAGCTCGAAGACCTCGCGGCCGACCCAGGTCGGGGCGTGGACGCCGTTGGTGATCGAGGTGATCGGCACCTCGGCCTCGTCGAAGGCCGGCCACAGGCCGTTGAACATCCCGCGGCTGACGTGCCCGTGGAGCTGGGAGACGCCGTTGGCGCGCTGCGCCAGACGGAAGCCCATCACGGCCATGTTGAACACGCCCGGGTCGCCGCCCTCGTAGTCCTCGGCGCCGAGCGCGAGCACGCGGTCGACCGGAACGCCCGGGACGGCACCGGCTCCGGCGCCGCCGAAGTACTGCTCGACGAGGTCCCGCGGGAACCGGTCGATGCCGGCCGGGACCGGGGTGTGGGTGGTGAACACGGTGGACGCGCGGCTGACCTCGAGCGCGGTGTCGAAGTCCAGCTCCGGGCCGCCGCCCACGGTGAGCTCACGGATCCGCTCGAGGCCGAGGAAGCCGGCGTGACCCTCGTTGGTGTGGTACACCTCCGGCGCCGGCGCCCCGGTGATGCGGGACCAGGCGCGCAGCGCGCGGACGCCGCCGACGCCGAGCAGCAGCTCCTGGCGGAGCCGGTGCTCGCTGTTGCCGCCGTACAGGCGGTCGGTGACCTGGCGGAGGTGGTCGGGGTTCTCCTCGACGTCGGAGTCGAGGAGCAGCAGCGGCACCCGGCCGACGCTGGCCACCCAGATGCGGGCGACGAGCTCCGCGCCGCCCGGGAGGGCGATGGTGACGATCGCGCGGCTGCCGTCGGGCTCGCGCAGCAGCGACAGCGGGAGCTCGTCGGGGTCGACGATCGGGTAGGTCTCCTGCTGCCAGCCCTCGCGCGAGAGGGACTGCTTGAAGTAGCCGTGCCGGTAGAGGAGGCCGACGCCCACGAGCGGGACGCCGAGGTCGCTGGCGGCCTTCAGGTGATCGCCGGCGAGGATGCCGAGGCCGCCGGAGTACTGCGGGAGCACGGCAGTGATGCCGTACTCCGGGGAGAAGTAGGCGATGGACCGGGGGGCGTCCGCGCCTGCGCCGGAGTACCAGCGGTCGCCGTTGAGGTAGGCGTCGAGGTCGGCGCGGGCCACCTCGAGGCGCTCGAGGAACTGCGGGTCCTGGCTCAGCTCGTCGAGCCGCTCGCGGCCGACGGCGCCGAGGAGCCGCATCGGGTCGTGGTGGCTGCGCTCCCAGAGGTCGGGGTCGATGGCCCGGAAGACGTCCTGGGTCTCGGGGTGCCACGACCAGCGCAGGTTGCCGGCCAGGTCCCCCAGCGGCGCGAGCGCCGGCGGCAGGACGGGACGGACGGTGAATCGTCGAATTGCACGCACCCGACGACGGTAGCGCCATTCTCTGGAACGATCCAACCCCGCATTGGGGCATGTTCTGAGACGTGCGCCATACCCCGGTCGAGCCGGCTCACACGGGTCGGGCCGCGGTGACCTTCCCCGCCGCCTGCCGCGTGGTCGGCGGGTTGCGCCCCTGCACCGGAGTTCGGAAGGGTGGTGCCCATGGTCGGACGCATCCCCGTCATGAACGTCATGCCTGTCGTGGACCTGGGACGGCAGCCCGCCAAGGCGACCCTGGGCGAGCCGTTCCCCGTCACCGCCACCGTGTTCCGCGAGGGGCACGACAAGCTCGGCGCCGAGGTCGTGCTGACCGACCCCGCCGGCGTGCGGCGCCCGCCGGTGCGGATGACCAAGCACGAGAGCGAGCCCGACCGGTACGACGCCTGGGTGACCCCCGACTCCGAGGGCGCGTGGGCGTTCGAGATCCACGCCTGGTCCGCCCCCGTCGCCACCTGGCAGCACGACGCCGGGATCAAGATCCCGGCCGGGGTCGACGTCGAGCTGATGTTCACGGAGGGCCGGCTGCTGCTGGAGCGGGTGCTCGCCGGGCTGCCGGCCGGGCACGACGAGGCTGCCCGGCTCGTGAAGGGCGGCATCGCGGCCGCGGCCGACACCGGCCGGCCCGCCGAGGCACGGCTGGCCGCGCTGCAGCACCCCGACCTCGAGCGGATTCTCGACGACCACCCGCTCCGCGAGCTGGTCACCGTGGAGGGCCCCTACTCCGTGTACGCCGACCGCCGCCTGGCGCTCTACGGCAGCTGGTACGAGTTCTTCCCGCGCTCCGAGGGCGCGACCCGCGACGAGAAGACCGGCAAGGTCACGAGCGGCACCTTCCGGACCGCCGCCAAACGGCTCGAGGCCGTGGCCGAGATGGGCTTCGACATCATCTACCTGCCGCCGATCCACCCGATCGGCGAGGTCAACCGCAAGGGCCCGAACAACACGCTGACCCCCGGCCCCGACGACACCGGGTCCCCCTGGGCGATCGGCAGCCGCCACGGCGGCCACGACGCCATCCACCCCGACCTCGGCACGTTCGACGACTTCGACGCGTTCGTCAGGCGGGCGCGCGAGCTCGGCCTCGAGGTCGCGCTCGACCTCGCGCTGCAGGCGGCGCCCGACCACCCGTGGGTGCAGACCAACCCGGAGTGGTTCACCACCCGCGCCGACGGGACCATCGCCTACGCGGAGAACCCGCCCAAGAAGTACCAGGACATCTACCCGCTCAACTTCGACAACGACCCCGAGGGCATCTGCCGCGAGATCCTCCGGGTGGTGCGCCTCTGGATGAGCCACGGCGTCCGCGTCTTCCGTGTCGACAACCCCCACACCAAGCCGGTGGCGTTCTGGGAGTGGCTGCTGCGGGAGATCCGGCGCTCCGACCCGGACGTCCTCTTCCTCTCCGAGGCGTTCACCCGGCCGGCGATGATGCGCGGGCTCGGCGCCGTCGGGTTCCACCAGTCCTACACCTACTTCACGTGGCGGACCGCCCGCTGGGAGATCGAGGACTACCTCCGCGAGCTCTCCCACGAGACCGACCACCTGATGCGGCCGAACTTCTTCGTCAACACCCCGGACATCCTCCACGCCTACCTGCAGTACGGCGGGCCGGCGGCGTTCAAGGTCCGCGCGGCCCTGGCCGCCACCTCCTCCCCCAGCTGGGGTGTGTACGCCGGGTACGAGCTCTTCGAGCACGTCGCCGTGAAGCCGGGCAGCGAGGAGTACCTCGACTCGGAGAAGTACCAGATCCGGATCCGCGACTGGGACGGCGCGGCGGCCGAGGGCCGCACCCTGGCGCCGTACCTCACCCGGCTCAACGACATCCGGCGCCGGCACCCCGCGCTGCAGCTGCTGCGCAACGTCACGATCCACAGCAGCGACGACGAGAACGTCCTCGTCTACTCCAAGTCGACCCGGCTCCCCACGGACCCGCCCGGCGAGGGCGACGAGGACACCGTCATCGTCGTGATCAACCTCGACCCGCACGCCACGCGCGAGACGATGGTCCACCTCGACCTGCCGGCGATGGGCATGGACTGGCACGACTCCCTCCTCGTCCACGACGAGATCACCGACCAGACCTGGAGCTGGGGCCAGCACAACTACGTGCGGCTCGACCCGGGTCACGAACCCGCTCACGTGCTGAGCGTCAGGAGGACCCGTTGAGCGAGCGCCCCGCGACCATGACGACCGGGGCGACCACCGGGGCGACCACCGGGGCGACCACCGGGGCTCTCACGGGAACCGCCGGCGGGCTGAAGCCGGTGAGCGAGGAGCCGGAGTGGTTCAAGACCGCCGTCTTCTACGAGGTGCTGGTGCGGTCGTTCCGCGACTCCAACGCCGACGGCACCGGTGACTTCCGCGGCCTCATCGAGAAGCTCGACTACCTGCACTGGCTGGGCGTCGACTGCCTGTGGGTACCGCCGTTCTTCACCTCGCCGCTGCGCGACGGCGGCTACGACGTCGCCGACTACAACGACATCCTCCCCGAGTGCGGCACCGTCGAGGACTTCCACGACTTCCTCGACGAGGCGCACAAGCGCGGCATCCGCGTGATCATCGACTTCGTCATGAACCACACGAGTGACCAGCACCCGTGGTTCCAGGCCAGCCGGACCGATCCGGACGGCCCCTACGGCGACTTCTACGTGTGGTCGGACACCGACGAGCTCTACGAGGAAGCGCGCATCATCTTCGTGGACACCGAGCCGTCCAACTGGACCTGGGACCCGGTCCGCCAGCAGTACTACTGGCACCGGTTCTTCCACCACCAGCCCGACCTCAACTTCGACAACCCGAAGGTCCACGAGGCGATGCTGGACGCGATGCGGTTCTGGCTCGACATGGGTCTCGACGGCTTCCGGCTCGACGCCGTGCCCTACCTCTACGAGCGGCCGGGCACCAACGGCGAGAACCTCCCCGAGACCCACGAGTTCCTCAGGAAGGTCCGCAGGATCGTCGACGAGGAGTACCCCGGCCGGGTGCTGCTGTGCGAAGCCAACCAGTGGCCGGCCGACGTGGTGGAGTACTTCGGCGACCCCGAGGTGGGCGGCGACGAGTGCCACATGGCGTTCCACTTCCCGGTGATGCCCCGCATCTTCATGGCGGTGCGGCGCGAGTCGCGCTTCCCGATCTCCGAGATCATGGAGCAGACGCCGGACATCCCCTCCGGCTGCCAGTGGGGCATCTTCCTGCGGAACCACGACGAGCTGACCCTCGAGATGGTCACCGACGAGGACCGCGACTACATGTGGGACGAGTACGCCAAGGATCCCCGTATGAAGGCGAACATCGGCATCCGCCGGCGCCTCGCCCCGCTGCTGGACAACGACATCAACCGCATGGAGCTGTTCACCGCGCTGCTGCTCTCGCTCCCCGGGTCGCCCGTCCTGTACTACGGCGACGAGATCGGCATGGGCGACAACATCTGGCTCGGTGACCGCGACGGCGTGCGGACGCCGATGCAGTGGACCTCCGACCGCAACGCCGGTTTCTCGTCCGCGACCCCCGGCAAGCTGCACCTGCCGCTGATCCAGGACCCGGTCACCGGCTACCAGGCGGTCAACGTCGAGGCCCAGCTCGAGAACTCCTCGTCGCTGCTGCACTGGACCCGGCGGATGATCCACAACCGGCGGGCCCACCCGGCGTTCGGGCTCGGGTCGTTCACCGACCTCGGCGGCTCGAACCCCAGCGTGCTGTCGTACGCCCGGGAGCACCTCGCCGACAACGGCACCCGCGACGTGATCATCTGCGTCAACAACCTCTCCCGCTTCCCGCAGCCCGTGGAGCTCGACCTGCGCCGCTGGGAGGGGCTGGTGCCCGTGGAGCTGGTCGGCAACGTCCCGTTCCCCCGCATCGGCGAGCTCCCGTATCTGCTCACGCTGGGTGGGTACGGCTTCTACTGGTTCCGGCTGACCCGCCCCGCGACAGACGAGGGAGCCCCTGCATGACGGACGTCCACCACCCGCCCGAGCTGCTGGCCCTGTTCCTCGAGCACGCCCGCTGGTTCGGCGGGAAGGGACGCCCGTTCACGGTGACCGGCGTGAGCAGGATCGGCGAGGTGCCCGGTGCCGAGCCGGGCGGGCCGCACGCCGCGATCGACCTGGTCACCGTCGAGTACGCCGACGGTGCCGGCGGTGGCTCCTCCCCGGACCGGGAGCGGTACCAGGTGCCGCTCGCGTTCTACCCCGAGCCGCAGGACCACCTCGAGCACGCCAAGGTCGGCGAGTGGGAGGACCCCGACTTCGGCGACAGCCACGTCTACGACGCGCTGCACGACCGCGAGGCGATGGCCTGCTGGCTGCGCTCGTTCGCGGAGCCGCCGTCCGGCGGGCCGCTGGAGTTCCACCGGCTGCCCGGCCACGAGCTCGACCTCACCGTCCACTCGACGCTCTTCAGCGGCGAGCAGTCCAACTCCACGGCGATGTTCGGCGAGGACTCGCTGATGAAGGTGTTCCGCAAGGTGACGCCGGGCGCCAACCCCGACGTCACCGTCCACGACGTCCTGACCCGCGCGGGCAGCGACCACGTCGCCGCGCTCTACGGCTGGCTCGAGGTCGAGGAGGACGGCGAGGTCCTCCACCTCGCCATGCTGCAGGAGTTCCTGCGCACCGCCAGCGACGGCTGGGACCTCGCCCTGAACAGCGTGCGCAACCTGTTCGGCGAGGCCGACCTGCACGCCGACGAGGTCGGCGGGGACTTCGCCGGCGAGGCGGCCCGGCTCGGCGTCGCCCTCGCCGAGACCCACCAGACGCTCGCCGAGAGCTTCCCGACCGACGTGCTCGCCCGCGAGCAGGTCGACGCGCTGGCCGACGGCATGCACCGCCGGCTCGACGAGGCCGTCGCCATCGTCCCCGAGCTCGAGCCGCACGCGGCACGCCTCCGCGGCCTGTTCGACCACGTCCGCCGGATGCGCGACGTCCCCGTCCAGCAGATCCACGGCGACCTGCACCTCGGGCAGACGCTGCGCACCGTCCACGGCTGGAAGCTCGTCGACTTCGAGGGCGAGCCCGCGAAGCCGCTCGCCGAGCGCACCCGGCCCGACTCGCGCTGGCGCGACGTCGCCGGGATGCTGCGCTCCTTCGACTACGCCCCCCGGGTCGCCGAGAAGTCCGCCGCGGACGTCGACCCCGACGGGCAGGACCAGCGCCACTACCGGGCGGCCGAGTGGGCCGCCCGCAACACCCAGGCCTTCCTCGACGCCTACGCCGGCGAGGACGTGACGGTCGACGAGCAGGCGCTGCTTGCGGCGTACGTCGCCGACAAGGCCGTCTACGAGGCCGTGTACGAGAAGCGCAACCGACCGAGCTGGGTGTCGATCCCGCTCGAGGCCATCGCCAGGATCGAGGAGTCATGACCACTTCCGTGATGCCCGTCGACCACCACGAGCTCGACCTGCTGGTGCGGGGCGAGCACGGCCACCCGCACGCCATCCTCGGGCCGCACCCCCACGAGGGGTCGGTCACGGTGCGCGTCCTCAGGCCGCTCGCCTCCTCCGTCTCCGTCGTCCACGGCGGCAAGGAGACGCGGCTCGAGCACGAGTACGAAGGCATCTGGGTCGGCGTGCTGCCCGGCGACGAGGTGCCCGACTACCGGGTGCGCGTCGCCTACGACGGCCCCTCCCACGACGTCGACGACCCCTACCGGTTCCTGCCGACGCTCGGCGAGGTCGACCTCCACCTCATCAACGAGGGCCGTCACGAGAACCTCTGGGAGGTGCTCGGCTCGCGCGTCCACCGCTACGAGACGCCGACCGGCGACACCATCACCGGCACCTCCTTCGCCGTGTGGGCGCCGGCGGCGCGCGGCGTGCGGCTCAAGGCGTCCTTCAACAACTGGGACGGCCGCGAGCACCCGATGCGCCAGCTCGGCACCTCCGGCGTGTGGGAGCTCTTCGTGCCCGGCGTCGGCTCCGGGACCGGGTACAAGTTCGTCATCCTCGGCGCCGACGGGCACTGGCGCGAGAAGGCCGACCCGATGGCCTTCCACACCGAGATCCCGCCCGCCACGTCGTCGGTCGTCTTCGAGTCGACGTACGAGTGGGGCGACCAGGAGTGGATGTCGCAGCGCGCGAAGCGGCACCCGCTGCACCAGCCGATGTCGGTCTACGAGGTCCACCTCGGCTCCTGGCGCAAGCACTGGGGCGGCGGCACCTACAGCTACGCCGACCTGGCCGACCACCTGGTCCCCTACCTCACCGACCTCGGCTTCACCCACGTCGAGTTCCTGCCCGTGATGGAGCACCCCTTCGGCGGGTCGTGGGGCTACCAGGTCACGTCGTACTTCGCACCGACCTCGCGGTTCGGCGACCCCGACGGCTTCCGCCACCTCGTCGACCGGCTGCACCAGGCCGGCATCGGCGTCATCGTCGACTGGGTGCCCGCGCACTTCCCCAAGGACGACTTCGCGCTGGCCCGCTTCGACGGCACCCCCCTCTACGAGGACCCCAACCCCTCGCGCGGCGAGCACCCCGACTGGGGCACCTACATCTTCAACTTCGGCCGTCGCGAGGTCCGCAACTTCCTGGTGGCCAACGCCCTCTACTGGCTCGAGGAGATGCACGTCGACGGCCTGCGCGTCGACGCCGTCGCGTCGATGCTCTACCTCGACTACTCCCGCGAGCCCGGCGAGTGGTCGCCGAACGTCCACGGCGGCCGCGAGAACCTCGAGGCGGTGCAGTTCCTCCAGGAGATGAACGGCACCGTCGGCAAGCGGGTCCCCGGCGCGATCACGGTCGCCGAGGAGTCGACCTCGTGGCCGGGCGTCACCCGCGCCACCTCCGACGGCGGCCTCGGCTTCTGGTTCAAGTGGAACATGGGCTGGATGCACGACTCGCTCGGCTACGTCGAGCACGACCCCATCCACCGTTCCTACCACCACGGCGAGATGACGTTCTCGATCGTCTACGCCTGGTCGGAGAACTACGTGCTGCCGATCAGCCACGACGAGGTCGTGCACGGCAAGGGCTCGCTGCTGCGCAAGATGCCCGGCGACCGCTGGCAGCAGCTCGCCAACCTGCGCGCCTACCTCGCCTTCATGTGGGCCCACCCCGGCAAGCAGCTGCTCTTCATGGGCGCGGAGTTCGGCCAGGAGTCGGAGTGGGCCGAGGCCCGCGAGCTCGACTGGTGGCTGCTCGACCACCCCGAGCACCGCGGCGTGCAGTCCCTCGTCCGCGACCTCAACGCGGTCTACGCCGACACCCCGGCCATGTGGCAGCGCGACCACGAGCCCAGCGCGTTCACCTGGATCGACGCCAACGACGCCGGCCGCAACGTGTTCTCGTTCCTGCGACGGGGCGACGACGGCGCCGACCTCGTGTGCGTGGCCAACTTCTCCGCGGTCCCGCACCACGACTACCGGCTCGGGCTCCCCTCGACCGGCAGGTGGGAGGAGGTCGTCAACACCGACGCCGAGGGCTACACCGGCTCGGGCGTCGGCAACCTCGGCAGCGTGGAGGCCCACGAGGGTGAGCACACCGGCCAGCCCGCCCACGCGACGCTGACGCTGCCGCCGCTGGCGACCCTCTGGCTGCGCAAGGCGTGACGACGGCCGCGGCTTCACCACGGTATGTCGGCGAACCTGCACTTCCCGAGGCGTATGACTCTCGGGAAGTGCAGGCACACCACGGGACCTTGGTGAAGCACGGACACCCGCCACAGCCCGCTGGCCGTCCACAGGTGGCGTTCGCGGACGCTCCCTTCACAGCCCGCCCCCGGCCCGGGCCAGAGCGCGGGAACGACGTACGACGCTGAGCGGATGGATCCCATCCGCGCTCTGGTCGACATGCACGGCTTCTTCACCTGGGGCGAGGCCCACGACGTGGGGTACGACGATCGAGACGTCGCCAGGTTCGTACGGGGCAAGCAGTGGATGAGGTTCCGCCGCGGCTTCTACACGCTGCCGGACCACTGGGCAGCCCTTGATGACACCGGGCGGCACCTGCTGCGCGCCCACGCGGTGCTGCGGTCCCTGGGCGAAGGGGTGGTCCTCAGCCATGTCAGCGCTGCGATCGCGCACGGCATCAGCGTGTGGGGGCTTCCGCTGGATCTCGTCCACGTCACCCGGCTTGACGGCGGTGCCGGCCGGACCGAAGCAGGAGTGGTCCACCATGAGGGGTTCACGCTCGACGACGACGTCACGAAGCTCGACGGGAAGCCCGTGACGACGCCAGACCGAGCAGCCCTGGAAGCCGCCAGCCTGGGCGACGGTGAAGCGGCCTTGTGCACCCTCGACTCCGTGCTTCACGAGTCGCTCTGCACCGAGCCGGCGCTCCATCGACGCTTCGAGCTGATGGCCCACTGGCCCGGCAAGCGCCATCTGCACGTGCCACTCCGCATGGCCGACGGACGCGCCGAGTCGGTCGGCGAGTCCCGCGGGCGATGGCTGTGCTGGAGCTACCACCTTCCCGCCCCCGAGCCACAGTTCGAGGTGCGGGACGCCGACGGACGCCTGCTGGGGACCTGCGACTGGGGCTGGCCCCGGCACGGGGTGCTGGGCGAGTTCGACGGGCGGGTCAAGTATGGGCGCCTCGTGGCCCCCGACCAGGAGGCCGGCGACGTCGTCTTCGCCGAGAAGCAGCGCGAGGACCTTCTCTTCGAGGTCACCGGGTACCGGATGTTCCGGGCGGTCTGGAGCGACTACGACCGTCCTCGAGTGACTGCAGCGCGCCTCTCCCGCCTGCTCGGCTGCTGAGCTCCCGGCGCGGCTCTACCACGGTATGTAGCCACGACCGCACCTCCCCAGTGCTGTACGCCACGGGAGGTGCGGGCAGTCCCACATACCGTGGTGAAGCCGCACCCCACCCCTCAGGGAACGCGGGCTAGGGTGGCCGACGTGAGCGAGGAGCACGACGCGGACGCCGGCGCCGGCGCCGAGGACGTCACCCGGCTGGACCGGGTCGAGGACGGGGCCGTGCGCATCAGCTGGACCCTTGACGTCCACGCGGAGGGCCACTGGGCCGCCGTCGACGTCGTACGCCGCGAGGTCGAGCAGGCGCTGACGGTGCACGGCCGCGTCGAGGCGTGGGTCGAGGCCGAGGACGTCCCGGGGCAGCGGCTGGCCACCTGGGCCGGCCTGCGGCGCGAGGGCGTGCGGCGCGGGCCCGACCGCGACCACGTGGTCTACGCCCGGCTCGCCTCGGACCTCCCGGCGAGCGAGCCCGAGGGCTTCCGGGCGCTGCTCAACTCGTTCCTCCCCCGCAAGCGCGCGATCAGCCAGATGCTGGTGCGCGACCACGACGGCCGGGTGCTGCTGTGCCAGCTCACCTACAAGCGCGACTGGGACCTGCCTGGCGGGGTCGTGGAGGTCGGCGAGTCCCCGCAGCTCGCGGTCAGCCGCGAGGTCGACGAGGAGCTCGGCCTCGAGATCAAGGCGGGCGGTCTGGTCCTCACCGACTGGCTGCCCTCCTGGAGCGGCTGGGACGACGCGCTCTGCCTGGTCTTCGACGGCGGGGTGCACGACGCCTCGATCCTCGACGACGTCGTCCGCGAGGAGCGCGAGATCCGCAGCGCCGCGTTCTGCACCCTCG
Organism: Nocardioides sp. GCM10027114; assembly: GCF_042659625.1. Taxonomy (NCBI): domain Bacteria; kingdom Bacillati; phylum Actinomycetota; class Actinomycetes; order Propionibacteriales; family Nocardioidaceae; genus Nocardioides; species Nocardioides sp. GCM10027114. The sequence goes on along the minus strand of NZ_JBHSSS010000019.1, from coordinate 70,716 downwards.
ACGAGGTCCGCGAGCGCGCCGCCGACTTCACGGCCCGCCGCATCGAGGCGGCCCTCGCCAACCTGCGCGAGGGTGGCACGCCGTACACCGAGTCGGGGCGCTGACGAAAGTCCCTGCCGGGACCGCCGCGGGGCCGCCAAGATCGAGGGATGAGCACCTTCGTCTACGACTTCGCCGACGGCAGCAAGGACCAGAAGGACCTCCTTGGGGGCAAGGGCGCCAACCTGGCCGAGATGACCAACCTCGGCCTGCCCGTGCCACCGGGCTTCACGATCACGACCGAGGCGTGCCGTGCCTACCTCGACGGCGGCGGCGAGCCGACGGCGCTGGCCGACGAGGTGGCGGCCCATCTGACGAAGCTCGAGGAGCGCATGGGCCGACGGCTCGGCGACCACGACGACCCGCTGCTCGTGAGCGTCCGCTCCGGCGCGAAGTTCTCGATGCCGGGCATGATGGAGACCGTCCTCAACGTCGGCCTCAATGACGACTCGGTGCACGGACTGGCCCGCCAGAGCGGCGGCGACGAGCGGTTCGCCCAGGACTCCTACCGGCGGCTGCTGCAGATGTTCGGCGGCACGGTGCTCGGCATCGACGGCCACCTCTTCCACGACGCGCTCGACGACCTGAAGGCCGAGCGGGGGGTGACCGGGGACCTCGAGCTGACCGCCGAGGACTTCGCCGGCCTGGTCGAGGTGTTCAAGGGCATCATCCGTGAGCACACCGGCCGCGAGTTCCCGCAGCAGCCCCGCGAGCAGCTCGACCTCGCGGTCCGGGCGGTCTTCGACTCCTGGAACACCCCCCGCGCGATCCTCTACCGCCGCCAGGAGCAGATCCCCGACGACCTCGGCACCGCGGTCAACATCCAGGCGATGGTCTTCGGCAACCGGGGCATGGACTCCGGTTCCGGCGTCTGCTTCACCCGCGACCCTGCCTCCGGCGCGCAGGGCGAGTACGGCGACTACCTGCAGAACGCGCAAGGCGAGGACGTGGTGGCGGGCCTGCGCAACACCGTCGCCCTCGCCGACCTCGAGACGATCGACAAGAAGTCGCACGACGAGCTGCTCGAGATCATGAGCACGCTCGAGGCGCACTACCGCGACATGTGCGACATCGAGTTCACCATCGAGCGCGGGAAGCTCTGGATGCTGCAGACCCGCGTCGGCAAGCGGACCCCGGAGGCGGCGTTCCGGATCGCCTCGCACATGGTCGACGAGGGGCTCATCGACCTCGACGAGGCGCTGCGGCGCGTCACCGGCGGGCAGCTCGCGCAGCTGATGTTCCCGCGCTTCGACGAGCGCGCGGAGCGCACCCTGCTCGCGCGCGGGATGAACGCGTCCCCCGGCGCGGCCGTCGGTCGCGCGGTCTTCGACTGGGCGACCGCGGTCGAGTGGGCGGAGCGCGGCGAGGCCGTCATCCTCGTCCGCAAGGAGACCAGCCCGGAGGACCTGCACGGCATGGTCGTCGCCAAGGGCATCCTCACCAGCCGGGGCGGCAAGACCTCGCACGCCGCTGTCGTGGCGCGCGGCATGGGCCGCACCTGCGTCTGCGGGGCCGAGACGCTCGACGTCGACACCAAGGAGGGCAAGTTCGAGGTCCGCGGCGGCAAGACCGTGCACGAGGGCGACGTGATCTCGATCGACGGCACCACCGGCGAGGTCTTCGACGGCGCCGTACCGGTCGTCGACTCCCTCGTGGTGCGCCACTTCGAGGGGGACGACGTCGACGACCCGTTGGTCGGGGCCGTGGCCCGGCTCGTGGCGCACGCCGACTCCACCCGCCGGCTGGGGGTTCGCACGAACGCCGACACGGCCGCGGACGCGGCCCGGGCGCGGCGGTTCGGGGCCGCCGGGATCGGCCTGTGCCGGACCGAGCACATGTTCCTCGGCGAGCGGCGTGAGCTGGTGGAGAACCTCATCGTGGCCGACGACGAGCAGGGGGTGAAGGACGCACTCGACGCCCTCCTCCCGCTGCAGCGCCAGGACTTCACCGACATCCTGGAGGCGATGGACGGCCTGCCGGTGACGATCCGGCTGATCGACCCGCCGCTGCACGAGTTCCTCCCCGACTACACCGAGCTGTCCGTCGCCATGGCGATCGCCGACACCAGGGGCCACCGCAAGCGGAGGCAGCGCAAGCTCCTCGACGCCGTACGCCGGCTCCACGAGCAGAACCCGATGCTTGGCCTGCGCGGCGTCCGGCTCGGCATCGTCATCCCCGGGCTCTTCACGATGCAGGCCCGGGCGATCCTGGAGGCGGCAGCGGACCGGAAGCACGCGGGCGGCGACCCGCGGCCGGAGATCATGATCCCGCTGGTTGCCACGGTCCGGGAGCTGGACCTCGTGCGGGGCGAGATCGACCGGGTGGCCGAGGACGTCGCGACCGAGCGCGGCGACCGGGTCGACTACAAGGTCGGGACGATGATCGAGCTGCCTCGCGCCGCGCTGACGGCCGACCAGATCGCCCGCTCGGCGGAGTTCTTCTCGTTCGGCACCAACGACCTGACCCAGATGACCTGGGGGTTCTCGCGCGACGACGTGGAGGCGTCGTTCTTCTCCGAGTACCTCGAGCGCGGGGTCTTCCCGGTGTCCCCGTTCGAGAGCCTCGACACGGCCGGCGTGGGCTCGCTGGTGCGGACGGCTGCCCTGTCAGGGCGCAGGGCGAACCCCCACCTGCACCTGGGGATCTGCGGCGAGCACGGTGGCGACCCGGCCTCGATCCACTTCTTCGACGAGGTGGGGCTCGACTACGTGTCCTGCTCGCCGTTCCGGGTCCCCGTCGCCCGGCTGGAGGCCGGGCGATCCGCGGTCGCGAAGCAGCAGCTGCGAGCAGACGAGGCCGAGGTCCGGGACGAGGTCCAGGTCGAGGGAGCCCTGTCGCTTGAAAGCGGTGCAACACTGATTACATGATTACAGATGAGGACCGGGCCAAGGTCGCCGGCTGGTTCGCCGGCCGGCTCCCCCAGGAGTGGCAGGCCTCGGCGCCCGAGGTGACGATCGACCGCGACGAGATCACGGTCATGCTCGTGCTCCCCGACGTGGAGCACGGTGAGGACGACCCGGATGCGGTCGTCGAGGAGAAGCGCGCCGGGCGCGCGTCGGGCATCCGCGAGGACACCCGCGCGCAGCGCATGGAGGTCGCCCGCGAGGGGCAGCACCGCTACGGACGCAAGGTGTCATGGGGCGTCGTGCTCGGCGACCGGCGTGAGCTCTGGACCCACGTGTCGGCGCCCGTCATGACGCGGCTCAAGCAGCCGCAGCGGCGGGTGCTCGACACCCTCGTCGAGGCCGGGGTCGCCCGGTCACGCTCCGAGGCGCTGGCGTGGTGCGTGCGGCTCGTCGGTCAGCACGAGGAGGACTGGCTCGCCGAGCTGCGCGACGCGATGACCGCCGTCGACGACGTACGCCGCAGGGGCCCGGCAGCCTGACCGGGTCACCCGGTCCGGCAGGGAATCAGAACAGCGCGGACGCGAGGTTCTGACGGCCGCGCAGCACCCGCGGGTCGTCGTTGCCGACGGCGCCGAAGAGGCCGATCAGGTGCTCGCGCGCCCGGTCGCGGTCGGCACCGGAGCTGCGGCGGACGAGGTCGATGAGCCGGTTGAAGGCGTCGTCGACGTGGCCGCCGAGCATGTCGAGGTCGGCGCAGAGGGTCTGGGCGTCGACGTCGTCGGGCGAGGCCGCGGCGGCCTCGCGGGCCTGCTGCAGGTCGACGCCCTGGGTGCGCTGCAGCACCTTGGCCATGGCCAGGCCGGCGGCCGCCTCGGCGTCGGCGGGGTTGGCGTCCACGAGCTTCTGGTACTCCGCGACCGCCCGGTCGATGTCGCCCTCGCCGAGCGCGTCCTGCGCGGCGGCGTAGCGCGGGTCGGCCTGCGGCTCCTCGCCCTCGGCGTCGGGCGCCGGGGCGTCGTTGCGGGGCTGGTGGCGGCCGGTGACGCCCTGCGCGGTCAGCTGCTGCATGACCTGCTCGAGCATGGTGCGCAGCTGGTCGAGCGGCGCGGCGTCCTGCAGCAGCGGCATCGGCCGGCCGTCGAGGACCGCGACCACGAGCGGGATCGACGGGATCTGCATCGCCTGCGCGATCTGCGGGACGGCGTCGATGTCGACCAGGCCGGCCAGGAACTTGCCCTCGAACTCGGCCGACAGCGTCACGAGGTCGTCGGCGAGCTGGCCGCTCTCCGGCATCCGGCTGCGCGAGTAGAACACCAGCAGCACCGGCGCAGTCATCGACTTCTCGAGCGTGGTCTGGAAGTTCTGCTCGTCCAGCGTGACGGCGTACGGCGAGCCGGTCGCACCACCCGCGGCCGCTCCCCCGCCACCCGCCGCGGCGCGGGGAGCACCGGCGGCGCCCCCGGCCGGGGAGCCGCCGCCCTGCGGGGCGGGCCGCTTGAGCGCGGACAGGTCGAAGGCACCGGGGCGCGAGAACGGCTGCTGCGTCATGGGCCCCATCCTAGGAAGCGCTGACCCGCCCGAAACCTCCGGGCGGGTCAGCGATGAGTCCCGGGCGGGTCGGCGAGGCCCCCGAAGATCCGTGTCAGAAGCGGGCCGGCTCGCGGTACTCGCCCCACTCGGCGCGCAGGGCGTCACAGATCTCGCCCAGCGTGGCCTCGGCGCGGACCGCCTCGAGCATCGACTCGATCATGTTCTCGTCGGTGCGGGCGACCTCGACCATGCGAGCCACCGCGGCCCTGGCGGCGGCGTCGTCGCGGGCCTGGCGCCGCTTCTTCAGTTCGGCGACCTGCTCGACCTCGACCTCGTGGGAGACCCGGAGGATCTCGAGGTCGTGGGTGACGGAGTCCTCGTGGCAGTTGACGCCGACGATCTTCTTGTCGCCCTTCTCGAGCGCGGTCTGGTACTGGAACGCGGCCTCGGCGATCTCGGACATGAACCAGCCCTCCTCGATGCCGCGAAGGATGCCCCGGGTGATCGGCCACTCGGCCTTCTCCCCCGTCGAGCCGCTCGAGCGGCGCATCGTCTCGGCGAGCGCCTCGGTGTCGGTGTGGGTCAGCGACGAGCCGCCCATCGCGAGGATCCGGTCGAAGATCGCGTTGGCCTCGGCCTCGATCTTGTCGGTGAGCGCCTCGACGTACCACGAGCCGCCGAGCGGGTCGGCGACGTTGACGACGCCGGTCTCCTCCATGATCACCTGCTGGGTGCGCAGCGCGATCTCGGCGGCCTGCTCGCTGGGCAGCGCCAGGGTCTCGTCGAGGGCGTTGGTGTGGAGCGAGTTGGTGCCGCCCAGCACCGCGGCGAGCGCCTCGATGCCGGTCCGGACGACATTGTTGTAGGGCTGCTGCGCGGTCAGCGAGACGCCGGCCGTCTGGGTGTGGAACCGCAGCCACTGCGCCTTCTCGGTCTTCGCCCCGTAGACGTCGCGCATCCAGCGCGCCCAGATCCGGCGGGCAGCCCGGAACTTGGCGATCTCCTCGAAGAAGTCGACGTGGGCGTCGAAGAAGAACGACAGGCCAGGGGCGAAGACGTCGACGTCCAGACCGCGCGAGAGGCCGAGCTCGACGTAGCCGAAGCCGTCGGCGAGGGTGAACGCAAGCTCCTGCGCGGCGGTCGAGCCCGCCTCGCGGATGTGGTAGCCGGAGACCGACAGCGGCTTGTACGCCGGGATCTTCTCCGCGCAGTACTCCATCAGGTCGCCGATGAGGCGCAGGTGGGGCTCGGGGCCGAAGAGCCACTCCTTCTGCGCGATGTACTCCTTGAAGATGTCGGTCTGCAGCGTGCCGTTGAGGGTGCCGATGTCGACGCCCTGCCGCTCGGCTGCGACGAGGTACATGCAGAAGACCGGCACGGCGGGGCCGCTGATCGTCATCGAGGTGGTGACGTCGCCCAGCGGGATCTCGTCGAAGAGCACGTCCATGTCGGCGACGCTGTCGACCGCGACACCGCAGTGGCCGACCTCGCCCAGCGACTTCGGGTCATCGGAGTCACGACCCATCAGGGTCGGCATGTCGAACGCGACCGAGAGACCGCCGCCACCGCGGCCGAGGATCATCTTGTAGCGCTCGTTGGTCTGCTGCGCGTTGCCGAAGCCGGCGAACTGGCGGATCGTCCAGGTCCGGCCCCGGTAGCCGGTTGGGTAGAGCCCGCGGGTGAACGGGAACTCGCCCGGCCACTCCGAGTCGTCGGTGCCGTAGGCGGGCTCGACCTCGAGCCCGCTCAGGGTCGTGAAGTCGGCGTCGCGGACGCGCGAGGCCTCGTAGCGGAACTGCCAGCGGGAGCGTGCGGTGTCGGCCATGTCACAGATAGTAGGACGTCCTACTAAATGCGCCAATCCCGCAGCCGTCACGAGTCCAGGCCGGCGGCCACACGGTGGTCGAGCCCGTCGAGACCCGGTGAGTGACGCAGGGCGGCGACCACACGGTGGTCGAGCCCGTCGAGACCCGGTGAGTGACGCAGGGCGGCGACCACACGGTGGTCGAGCCCGTCGAGACCCGGCGAGTGACGCACGGCGGCGACGTACGCCGGTCGAGCCCGTCGAGACCCGGCGAGTGACGCACGGCGGCGACGTACGCCGGTCGAGCCCGTCGAGACCCGGCGAGTGACGCACGGCGGCGACGTACGCCGGTCGAGCCCGTCGAGACCCGGTGAGTGACGCAGGGCGGTGACCACACGGTGGTCGAGCTCGTCGAGACCCCTTGTCGGCTCGCGGCTGGTTCGTGCCCGGCCGCCTTGATCGGGATGCGTGGTCACCCGCCGCTTGGGTTGCGGTCCTGCTTGCGGCTGGTTCCGGGCTCCCGGTTGCTGGGGGTCGACCGCTGTGGTTGCGGTTCGAGAATTTCTTTACTTTCGGGTTTGTGGAATCGGGCTCAACCACGGGCTTTTCGGGCTTGGAGTGTCGGTGGTCGGTGCTTGAGTAGAGCCATGACAGCGACCACGGTCTCCACCTCTCCGGGCGAGTCCCCGGTCGAGGTGCTGGCCTTCGCCCGGGACCGCCGCCGCGCGGCCCAGGTCGCGGAGGCCGAGCTACTGGTGGCGGGCGTGGAGTGGGCAGTCCAGCACCCCGTCGAGTCGCTGGTCGAGGCAGCCGGGTTCGAGCTCGACGGCGCGGACACCGCGGTCCCGATCGCGGGTGAGGGGTGCCCGCTCATCACGGAGTTCTGCGTCGCCGAGTGGGCAGCCAGTCTGGGGATGTCGACCGACGCGGGTCGGGCGTTTCTGGGTGAGGCGGTCGAGCTGCGCTACCGGCTCCCGCGGCTCTACCGCCGGGTGGTGCACGGTGACCTGCCGGCGTGGCGGGCCCGCCACATCGCCCGCCACACCATTGCCCTCAACCGGGCCGCGGCCGAGTTCGTGGACCGGCACGTCGCCCACGTGGCCCACAAGATCGGTCTGACCAAGGTGAAGGACCTCATCGACGAGGCGATCGCCCGCCACGATCCCGACCTGGCCCAGGAACGCTTCGGCAGAGCGGCCGACCACCGCTCCTTCGAGATCCACCTCGACTCCGCCACCCTCGACGGCACCGTCGATGTCCACGGCGTCCTCGACGCCGCCGACGCCCTCGACCTCGAGCACGCCGTGGCCGACCTCGCTTCGCAGCTCCGCCAGCTCGGCTCCGACGAGTCCCTCGACGTCCGCCGGTCCAAGGCGGTCGGCGAGCTCGCCCGCGGCGCCCAGACCCTCGACCTCACCAGCGACAGCGGTGAGGGTGAGTCCAAGACCGACGGGCCGCGCCGGTTGCACCGCCGCCCCACCCGCCGCCGCAAGATCACCCTGGTCATCCACGTGTCCGAGGACGCGATCACCGGCACCGGTCCGCTCGGCCGCGTCGAGGGGATGGCATGCCCGATCACCACCGACCAGATCGAGAGCTGGCTGCAGGCGCCCGACGTGGCCATCACGGTGAAGCCGGTGGTCGACCCGACCGGCTGCGCACCCGTCGGCGCCTACGAGGTGCCGGACCGGCTGGCCGACCTGGTCGACGACCGCGACCACCACTGCGTCTTCCCCTGGTGCACCCGCAAAGCACGGGCCTGCGACCACGACCACGTCATCCCCCACGGGGAACGAGGTGGCCCGACCTGTCGGTGCAACCTGGCCGCGCTCTGCCGCAAGCACCATCGCTTGAAGACACACGGCGGCTGGTCGTACACCCACGTCGACGACGGCGTCTTCCTCTGGCGCTCACCCCACGGCCACGCCTACCTGCGTGACGAGACCGGAACCCGCGACGTCACCCCCGACCCCGCCGCGTGTCGGCAGCGGCTGATCGACGCCCACCGCCCCGGCACACCACCCGAGCGGTAGCTGCCCCGCCCCACACCCCGCCGCACCAGCCCCGGCGGGGATATGGGCATGTCACCAGCCCGCTTCCGGGGGTCTCGTCGGGCTCGACCGACCTGTGGTCGCCGCCCTGCCTTCACTTCCGGGTTTCGAGGCTCGCTGCGCTCGCACCTCAACCACCGCGGCCACGGGGTCTTGCCACGCTCGCTGAGCTGGTCCTCCCCCAAGGCGAGCTCCGCCTCCGCGCTTCCGGTTCCGAACGGGCGTGAAAGGCTGATCGAATGACGATCGGCGAACTCCTGGACGTGTACGACCGCGAGGTCCGAGGTTCGTTTCCGACCCGTCTGCCCGAAGGTTGGGTCGGTGACCAGGACGGACCCCTGACGCGATGCCTGACTACGCGCGGAGGCTTCGCGATGTTCACCCGGGACCCGTCTTCCCAGACATCAGGGGAGCTCGAGGCGTTGGTCGCGCGAACCTTCGCCTTCTACGCCGACCTCAACCGCCGCTTCGAGTGGAAGACGTTCGACCACGATCGCGGCGACCTCCGACCGCTGCTGGAAAGGCATGGAGCCAGGCCCGAGCCACACGAGACCCTCCTGCTTGGCGATGCCTCCGCTCTGGCCGGTGGTGCGGACGTGCCCGCGGACCTCACGCTCAGGGCCGTCACATCCCGGGACGACCTGGAACGCATCGCAGCCCTGGAAAGCGAAGTGTGGGCACAAGACTGGTCCTGGCTGGCAGACGACTTGGAAGCAAGACTCGCGGGCACGGCACCCGTTGAGATCCTCCTCGTCGAGGACGGGGAGCTGGCTGTCAGCGCAGCCTGGTTGGCGCCCCTCGCGGGCACCCGAGTGGCGGGTCTGTGGGGCGGAGGCACGCTTGCCCGCTACCGAGGACGCGGCATCTACCGCGCCCTGGTGTCGCGACGCGCAGGCATCGCCCTGGAGCGCGGCTACTCGACACTGCAGGTCGATGCTTCGGAGAACAGCCGACCCATTCTGGAACGGCTCGGCCTTCGCGCCGTCGGGGGAACCGTGCCCTACATCTGCGGCACGTGAGTGCGGTTGCCGTACGCGGCCATCAGCCCTCGCGTCCTGAGCAGGAGCGTGCCCGGCACACGGCCGCCCAGAGGGACCCCCAGTCAGAAGTCGCCGGCGGCCCGGCGTACGGGCTTGAGCAGTGCCGACAGGTCGCGCAGCTGCTCCTCCCCCAGTGCCCCGAGGGCGAACTCAGCCTCGACGAGGTCGGCGGTCGCGGCCTCGACGACCTCTCGCCCAGCGTCGGTGATCTCGGCAAGGACGGCACGACCGTCCTCCGGGTGAGGGCGGCGTACGACGAGTCCGGCGGCCTCGAGCCGCTGCACGATCGAGGTGACCGAGGTCGGGTGGACCTGGAGCCGCTCCCCCATCTTCCCCAGCGGCAGCGATCCGCGGGAGGAGAACACCAGCAGCACCAGCGCCTCGTAGCGCGCGAATGTCAGCCCGTGGGGCCGGAGGATCGCGTCGAGCTGACCGATGACGAGCTGCTGCACGCGCATCAGCGAGGTCACGGCGTGCATCCCGGGGACTCCCGACCAGCGCCTGCCCCACTGCCGGGCCGCCTCGTCGATCGGGTCGAACGGAAGGGTCACGCAGGGACCCTAGCGGCCCCGCACCCCTGCAGCCGGTCAGCGCCCGGTGCGCGGGCCACGCAGTCCCGAGCGCTGCACCACTCGCTGGATCGCGAGGTCGCGCTCGTTCGGGCGGCCGACGTAGCGGATCTCGCGCAGCCCCTGCTCCTGGGCGGCGGACTCGAAGACGAAGTGCCCGAAGCCCAGGAGCCGACCGTGGAACGGCTTGACGACAGTGATGTCCAGGATCCGGTGCAGCGGCATCGTCGCCAACCGCTGCGACAGCACCCCGTGGATCCGGAAGACGCGCATGTTCGTGATGACGAAGCGGTCGCGCCGCTCGCGCGCGGCACCCCAGGCGGCGTGGGCGAACAGCCCGAGCGCGAGGAAGAACGGCACGCTGGAGATCTCGACCGGCACCGCCGCCGTCGCGCCCAGCAGCAGCACTGCCGCCGCCGACTCCAGCAGCGGCACGGTGTAGGCCACCCAGTGGTGGTGTACGACGTCGACGACGACCTCGCCCTCCTCGTGGAGAAGGTGCTTGCCGATGTCGGGGTCGCGGGGCCGCGGCAGCAGCACCCCGGGGTCGGCCTGCGGCGGGGCGAGGGGCTCGCGCTGCCGGGCCTCCCGGCCGGTCAGGCGAGCTCCCGGGCGAACCGGATCAGACCGTTGAACACGTCGGTCAGCAGCGCCCACGACCCCGCGCCCAGCGCCTTGGCCGCCACCGCGAAGCCCTTCGGGTCGGAGAACATCCAGAACCCGAGGAACAGCACCAGCAGGGTGAGGACCACCTTCTTGCGGTTCATGCCCGAGACAACTCCACTCTTTCGCCCCCGAGAGACAGGTCCAGACCAGTCAATCAGGTCTGGACCACCTGGCCGCGCAGGCGCGCCCGCACCAACCGGGTCGACGTGGCTCAGGCCAGCGCCGCGAGCTCCCGCGGGGCCACGGTCGGCCTGCCCGGCGCCGCGTAGCGCCAGCCGGCGGCGCGCCACGCCCCCGCGTCCAGCGCGTGCCGGCCGTCCACCACGGCGCGCACGCGCACGGCGCGCCCGAGCCAGGCCGGGTCGACCGCCCGGAAGTGGTCCCACTCGGTCAGCACGGCCACCACGTCCGCGCCGGTCGCCGCCTCGAGCACGCTACCGGCGTACGACAGCTCCGGGTGGGTCCGCCGGGCGTTCTCGATGGCCTGCGGGTCGAACACGGTGACGGTCGCCCCCTCCTCGTGCAGCCGCCGCGCCACGTCGAGCGCCGGGGCGTCGCGCACGTCGTCGGAGGACGGCTTGAACGCCGCCCCCAGCACGCAGACCCGCGCGCCCATGAGGTGCCCGCCGGCCTGCTCGCGGACCAGGTCCACGACCCGGAGCCGGCGGCGGGCGTTGATGGCGTCCACGTCGTGGAGGAACGAGACAGCGTCGCCGCAGCCGATCTCCTCGGCGCGGTGCGCGAAGGCGCGGATGTCCTTGGGCAGGCAGCCGCCCCCGAAGCCCAGCCCGGGGCGCAAGAACTTGCCGCCGATCCGGTCGTCGTGTGCCAGCGCCTCGACCAGGTCGAGCACGTCGGCGCCGGTCGACTCGCAGACCTCGGCCATCGCGTTGACGAACGAGATCTTGGTGGCAAGGAAGGAGTTGGCGGCGACCTTCACCAGCTCGGCGGTCGCGAGGTCGGTGGTGACGACGGGGACGCCGGCATCGATGACGGGGCGGAACACGTCGCGCAGCGTCTCCTCGACCCTCGCCGAGGTCACGCCGAGCACGAGCCGCGACGGCTGCAGGGTGTCCTCGATCGCGCGGCCCTCGCGCAGGAACTCGGGGTTCCACGCGAGCTCGGCGCCGCGGCCGGCGGGCGCGAGCCGCTGCAGCACGGCACGCATCCGCGCGGCGGTGCCGACCGGCACGGTCGACTTGCCCACCACGAGCGCGGGCCGGTCCAGGTGCGGCGCGAGGCCGCGCACGACCGCCTCGACCTGACTCAGGTCGGCGCCACGGGAGCCCGGCAGCTGCGGGGTCCCGGTGCAGACGAAGTGCACGTCGCCGAAGGCCGCCGCCTCCGCCAGGTCGTCGCTGAACCGCAGCCGGCCCGAGTCGAGTGCCTTGCGGAGGAGCTCCGGCAGCCCGGGCTCGTGGAAGGGCACGTTCCCCGCTGCGAGCGCCTCGAGCTTCTCGGCGTGGGTGTCGAGCGCGAGCACCCGGTGGCCGAGCACCGCCATGCAGATCGCGTGGGTGGCGCCGAGGTAGCCGGTGCCGATCACGGTCATCGGTCGGGTCCGGACGGGCTGCTGTGCTGGCTGGGCAGGCACGGTGATCCCCCTTCGTGTCGGTCGTCGGGACCACCGTCGGCGGCCCGCCCGACCGCCCGGCGGTGTCGGCCTGAAGGTCGCGTGAACGCCGACGGAACGGCCGCGCCGCCGGTCCGTCCGTTGTTGACCGGACGTTCACGTGGCGGTGCCGCGCAAGGCGACGCCGCGGGGTCAGGCCGGCCGCGCGGCCGGTGCCGGTGCTGCCGGGCTGACCCCGGTCCCGCCGACCGCGGCGTCGCCGATGCCGTGGAGTGCGGCCATCCCGGCGACCGTGGCCGACCAGCAGAACTGCTCGGCCCGCGCCCGTGCCGCGGCGCGGGTCGCCCGCTCCGGTCGCGCCGCGAGATCGAGCACCGCGTCGCCGAGCGACGCCGCGTCGGGTTCGCCCCACGCGCCGCACCGGTGGTCGACCAGCTCGCGGGCGCCGCCGTACGACGCGGTGACGACGGGGGTGCCGCAAGCGAGGGCCTCCAGAACAGCGAGCCCGAAGGTCTCGCCCGGGCAGACCGACAGCGCGACGTGGGCCCGGCCGATCCGCGCGGCGAGCTCGTCGCGGCCGGCGACGTGGCCGTGGAAGACGACCGGCGCGTCGCCGGCGACCTCCTCGAGCTCGTCGCGGTGGGGCCCGGTGCCGTACACGTCGAGCCGGACGGGTACGCCGCGACGGTGCAGGTCGACGGCGGCGGCAACAGCCAGGTGGGGGCTCTTCTCGCGGGAGAGCCGCCCGACGTGGACCAGGCGGAGCACGCCGTCGTCCGAGCGTCCGGCCCGCCGCTCCCGCAGGGGTGGGCGGAACGTCTCGAGGTCCACACCGAGCGGGACGCGGTGCAGGCTGGTGCCCGCCGCGGCGGCGACCGCCGCGAGCTCGCGCTGGGCGAAGCGGGAGGTCACGACGACGTGGTCGAACTGGCGGACGAGCACGCGGTTGAGCAGCGCGACCGGAGCGCCCACGCCGGTCTCCCAGCCGGTACGCAGCGAGATCATCGCGTCGAGCCGCTCGTGGGAGAACAGGATCGCGGTGACTCCCTGCCGGCGGGCCCACCGGGCGACCGGCAGCATCGTCGACTTGTCCGAGACCTCGAGCGAGGTCGGCCCGAACTCCTCGAGCACGTCGGCCACCCGCCACGGCTCGACGATGAGCCGGTAGCCGCCGCCGACCCGGGGCGCGCGGAGCTGGACGACCCGGCCGTGGGCGGTCTGGCTCACCTCGTCCCGCGGCCCCGGCACCACGAGCAGCCGCTCGGCGCCGGCCTCCACGTAGCCGCGACCGAGCCGGTCGACGGCCGTCTTCATCCCGCCCGACGCGGGGCCGATGAAGTTGGCCAGCTGCGCGACCCGGGCCGTCACGCGGCCACCGGACCGCCGGCGAGGCCGAGCAGCGGGCGGTAGTGGCGCTCGACGAGCTCCTCGACCACGTGCTCCCAGCTGCGCCGCGCGACGCGGTGCCGGGCCACCTGCGCGATCTGCTCACGGAACCCGGCGTCCTCGACCAGGGTCGCCACGGCCGCGAACATGCCCGCCGGGTCGGCGGGGTCGAAGAGCATTCCGGTCACACCCTGCTCGATGAGGTCGAGCGGGCCGCCCGCGGCCGCCGCCACGACCGGGACGCCACTGGCCTGCGCCTCCTGGACGGTCTGGCAGAACGTCTCGGACTCCCCCGGGTGCACGAACGCGTCGAGCGAGGCGAACGCCGTGGCGAGCTCCTCGCCGCCGAGCATCCCGGTGAACACCGCGCCGGGCAGGTGCCGCTCGAGCCACGGCCGCTCCGGCCCGTCGCCGACCACGACCAGCCGGGTGCCGGGCAGTGACGACAGCTCCACGAGGCGGCGTACCTGCTTCTCGGGTGCGAGTCGGCCCACGTACCCGACGACCACGTCGCGACCCCCGCGCGACCACGTGCGGTGGAGCGCGCCGTCGCGACGCCCGGGACCGAAGAGGCCGAGCGAGACACCGCGCCGCCAGACGTGCAGGTCCGGCACGCCCAGCGCGGAGAGCTGGGACATCGAGGTGCTGGAGGGGACGAGCGTGCGCTGGCAGCGGCGGTGCAGCCGGCCGACCCAGCGGTCGACGACGGCGTCGGCGCGCAGGCCGTAGTGGCGGGCGAAGCCGGCCACGTCCGTCTGGTAGACCGCGAGCACCGGCACGCCCTGCCGCCGAGCCACGCGGAGGCCGATCGCACCCAGCACGATCGGCGAGGCGAGGTGGACGACGTCGGGCCGGAAGCGTGCGAGCGCCCGCTCGACGGTCCCGTCGGGGATGGCCACCGGGAACGACTTGTAGCCCGGCAGCCCCAGCGACCGGGCCCGGACAACCGGCACGTCGCCGTACGACGTGGGGCCGGGCGCCGGCGCGACCACGAGCGGCTCGTGGCCCAGCCGGACGAGGTGGTCGACGACGTGGCGCACCGTGTTGGACACCCCGTTGACCTGCGGCAGGAAGGACTCGCTGACGACTGCGACGCGCATGCGGCGAGCATGTCCGCCAGGGATGAACGGACGGTGGCGCGCCGGAGTGTGGCGGCCGACGCCCCGGTGTCGGTCGTCGGCTGTCAGTCGGTGAAGGTGGCGAGCAGCTCGTCGGCCGCGGAGTAGGGGTCGGCCTTGCCGGCCACCACGGCGGCCGCGAGGTCGTCGAGCTCGGACCGGCCGTGGACGTCGCCCCAGCGCGCCCGCAGAGCGGTCACGGCGATCGCCTCGATCTCGTCGCGGGCCCGGCGGGTACGCCGTGCCTGCAGCTCGCCGGACTCCGCGAGCCAGGCGTGGTGCTTGTCGATCTCGGCGACGACCTCGTCGACCCCCTCGGGCCGCGCCGCGACGGTCTTGACGATCGGCGGCCGCCACGCGCCCTCCTGCCGCTCCGCGAGGGCGAGCATCGAGCGCAGGTCGCGCCGGAGCTGGTCGGCGCCCTCGCGGTCGGCCTTGTTGACGACGTAGACGTCGCCGATCTCGAGGATGCCGGCCTTGGCCGCCTGGATGCCGTCGCCCATCCCGGGGGCGAGCAGCACGAGGGTGGTGTCGGCGAGGCCGGCGATCTCGACCTCGCTCTGCCCGACCCCGACCGTCTCGACGAGGATCACGTCGCAGCCGGCGGCGTCGAGGACGCGCAGCGCCTGCGGCGTCGACCAGGACAGCCCGCCGAGGTGGCCGCGCGACGCCATCGACCGGATGTAGACGTCCTTGTCCAGGGCGTGGTCCTGCATCCGGACCCGGTCACCGAGCAGCGCACCGCCGGAGAACGGCGAGGACGGGTCGACCGCGAGCACGCCGACCCGCTTGCCGGCCCGCCGCAGCTCGGTGACCAGCGCCGACGTCGACGTGGACTTGCCGACGCCGGGCGAGCCGGTGATGCCGACGACCTGCGCGTGGCCGGCGTACGGCGTGAGCGCCGCCATCACCTCGCGCAGCAGCGGCGACGCGTCCTCGACCAGCGAGATCAGCCGCGCGACCGCGCGGGCGTCGCCCTCGCGAGCCCGCGCGACCAGCGTGCCGACGTCGCCCGTCGAGCGGCGGCTCACGCCTTCGGGACGCGGATGACGAGGGCGTCGCCCTGGCCGCCGCCACCGCACAGCGCCGCGGCGCCGACGCCGCCACCCCGGCGCTGCAGCTCGAGCGCGAGGTGGAGCGTGATGCGGGTGCCGGACATGCCGACCGGGTGGCCGAGCGCGATCGCGCCGCCGTTGACGTTGACCTTGGACTCGTCGAGGCCGAGCTCGCGGGCCGAGGAGATCCCGACCGCGGCGAAGGCCTCGTTGAACTCGACGAGGTCGAGGTCGGCCGGGTCGATGCCCTCCTTCGCGCATGCCTTCGCGGTGGCCGCGGCGGGCTGCAGCTGCAGCGTGGAGTCGGGGCCGGCGACCTGGCCGTGGGCGCCGATCTCGGCGATCCAGGTGAGGCCGAGCTCCTCGGCCTTGGCCTTGCTCATGACGACGACCGCGGCGGCTCCGTCGGAGATCTGCGAGGAGGAGCCGGCGGTGATGGTGCCGTCCTTGCTGAAGGCCGGGCGCAGCTTGCCGAGCGACTCGGCGGAGGTGTCGCCGCGCACGCCCTCGTCCTGGGCGAACACGATCGGGTCGCCCTTGCGCTGCGGGATCTCGACGGGCACGACCTCGTCGTCGAAGACGCCGTTCTTCCAGGCGGCGGCTGCCTTCTGGTGGGACTGCGCGGCGAACTCGTCCTGCTCCTCGCGGGTGAGGTTCGCAGCCGCGGCGTTGCACTCCTCGGTCAGCAGGCCCATCGCCTGGGAGGTGAACTGGTCGAAGAGCGCGTCGTAGGCCATCGAGTCGACGAGCTTCACGTCGCCGAACTTGGCGCCCTCGCGGGACTTCGGCAGGAAGTGGGGGGCCTGGGTCATGGACTCCATGCCGCCGGCCACGACGATGTCGTGCTCGCCGGCGCGGATCAGCTGGTCGGCCAGCGCGATGGCGTTGATGCCCGACAGGCAGACCTTGTTGATGGTGATCGACGGGACGGACATGGGGATGCCGGCCTTGACGCCCGCCATGCGGGCGGGGTTCTGGCCGGCGCCGGCCTGGATGACCTGGCCCATGATCAGGTAGTCGACCTGGTCGCCGGAGACCCCGGCCTTCTCCAGCGCCCCCTTGATCGCGATCCCGCCGAGGTCGGCGGCGGTGTGGTCCTTGAGGGAGCCGAGCAGGCGCCCGATCGGGGTGCGGGCCCCCGCGACGATCACGGATCCGCCAGTGCGTGCTGACATGGGAGTGCCTCCTGCTGTTGCGTAGCGACCGGCCGCGACCCTCGGCTGCGCGCCGCCGGCGGTGCCGGGATGTGTCCGAGATGTGGTCGGGCTCTCACTGGCGACGATACCCACCCGGACCGCCATCCGGTCAGGGGGTCGACCCGCTTCGGTGAGGTGAGGAAAACCTCACACCCGCTCGCGACACCAGGGGCGTCGGGCCACGATGTGCGCCATGAGCGCCTCTCCGACTGCCGGTCCCCTGGCCGACGTGCCCCAGAACCTGTTCACCGCCATCGACCACGTGGGGATCGCGGTGCCCGACCTCGACGAGGCCGTCGCGTTCTACCGCGACACCTTCGGCATGCGCCTTGCCCACGAGGAGACCAACGAGGAGCAGGGCGTCCGCGAGGCGATGATGGCCGTGGGTGACTCCGGCAGCCACATCCAGCTGCTCGCCCCGCTCTCCCCCGAGTCGACGATCGCGAAGTTCCTCGACCGTTCCGGGCCTGGCATGCAGCAGCTCGCCTACCGCGTCGCCGACCTCGACGCGGTCAGCGCGGTGCTGCGCGAGCGCGGCGTCCGGTTGCTGTACGACGCCCCGCGCCGCGGCACGTCCGACTCGCGCATCAACTTCGTCCACCCCAAGGACGCCGGCGGGGTCCTGGTCGAGCTCGTCGAGCCGGCCGCCGCCCACTGACCCGCAGACCGGCCGACCGCCAGCTGACACGCCCCCCGGGAAGGGACCCGTTCGAGTTGGATGGGTCACATCCCGAATCCCTCGCCACAAGGGTTACCGACCAGTAGCCTCAGGCCCGCCACGCCCCCGAGCTCAAGGAGCTGACGTGCAGAACATCCTCGACGCGATCCTCGCCCAGTCCAACGGCGAGGCCACCACAGCGGACGACTTCGCCAACCTGGCGCTCCCCGACTCCTACCGCGCCGTGACGGTGCACAAGGACGAGGTCGACATGTTCGAGGGCATCGCCACCCGGGACAAGGACCCCCGCAAGTCGCTGCACGTCGACGACGTGCCGCTGCCCGAGCTCGGCCCGGGGGAGGCCTACGTCGCGGTGATGGCCTCGGCGATCAACTACAACACCGTGTGGACCTCGATCTTCGAGCCGGTCTCCACGTTCGGGTTCCTCGAGCGCTACGGCCGGATGTCCCCGCTGGCCAAGCGCCACGACCTGCCGTACCACATCGTCGGCTCCGACCTCGCCGGCGTCGTGCTCAAGACCGGCCCCGGCGTGCACTCCTGGCAGCCGGGCGCCGAGGTGGTCGCCCACTGCCTCTCGGTCGAGCTCGAGCACCCCGACGGCCACTCCGACACCATGCTCGACCCCGAGCAGCGGATCTGGGGCTTCGAGACCAACTTCGGCGGCCTGGCGCAGATCGCGCTGGTCAAGGCCAACCAGCTCATGCCCAAGCCCGACCACCTGACCTGGGAGGAGGCCGCCTCCCCCGGCCTCGTCAACTGCACGGCGTACCGCCAGCTGGTCAGCAAGAACGGCGGCGACATGAAGCAGGGCGACAACGTCCTGATCTGGGGCGCCTCCGGCGGCCTCGGCGGCTTCGCCACGCAGTACGCCCTCAACGGCGGCGCCACGCCGATCTGCGTCGTCTCCAGCGAGGAGAAGGCCGACATCTGCCGCAGCATGGGCGCCGAGCTCATCATCAACCGCAACGCCGAGGGCTACCGGTTCTGGAACGACGAGGGCACCGAGCAGAACCCGGCCGAGTGGAAGCGCTTCGGCAAGAAGATCCGCGAGCTCACCGGCGGCGAGGACATCGACATCGTCTTCGAGCACCCCGGTCGCGAGACGTTCGGCGCGTCGGTCTACGTCACCCGCAAGGGCGGCACGATCACCACCTGCGCCTCCACGAGCGGGTACATGCACGAGTACGACAACCGCTACCTGTGGATGAACCTCAAGCGCATCATCTCCTCGCACTTCGCCAACTACCGCGAGTCGTGGGAGGCCAACCGCCTGATCGCCAAGGGGAAGATCCACCCGACCCTGTCGAGGACCTACGGCCTCGACGACGTCGGCCAGGCGGCGCTGGACGTCCACCACAACCTCCACCAGGGCAAGGTCGGCGTGCTGTGCCTGGCCCCCGAGGAGGGTCTGGGCGTCCGCAACCAGGAGATGCGCGACCAGCACCTCGACGCGATCAACCGCTTCCGCGGGGTCTGACCGCCCACCGCTCCGGCCCCTTGGAGCCACCTGCCCGGGACACCCCGGTTCGCGTGATCATTTCCGCGAGCCGGGGTGCTCTGCGTCCGGGCCGTAGGCGAGACTGGTGGCCGACGCCGCGACGCGCCACCGCGCGCAACGGGGGTCCCCCACGCCACCCATCGACGCCGCACCAACGAATCCGGGAGAGGTAGCGCAGCATGAGCGACCAGCAGGGTCTGTCCATCTTCGACGAGGAGCCCGACGAGGGCCAGGAGGCGACCGCGACGCCGGCCGACTCCGACAAGACGCAGGTTCTCCCCACCGTGAAGGAGGGGGCGGCCCCCGCGAAGAGCGGGAATGCGCCCAAGGCAGCCACCGCGACCGCCATCCGGCCCCCGGCCGCCGCGCCCGCACCGGCCCGGCCGGCGGCGACCGCCTCGCCGGCGCCGCGCGGCATCAGCGCCGGCGGCTCCTCCACCACCGGCGCGACGCAGGGTCTGCCCACCGTGCGTCGCGGCGGCTACGACAAGGAGGCCGTCGACAGCCGGCTGCGCCAGCTGGCCGCCGAGCTGACCGAGATGCGGTCGAGCGCCGAGAGCTCCGGCAAGCGCGTCGCCGACCTGGAGTCCCAGCTCGAGGCGACCCGCAAGGAGCTCGCCGAGCAGCAGACCCCGTCGTACGCCGGGCTGGGCGGGCGCGCGAGCGCCATGCTGCGCCTCGCCGAGGAGGAGGCCGGCGACGTGCGCGCCGCCGCCGAGCGGGACGCCGCGGAGATCCGCGAGCGTGCCCGGCGGGACGCCGACTCGCTGCGGGCCGAGGCGGCCGCCGAGGCCGAGGACATGCGTCTCGTCCAGCTCAAGGAGCTCGACGAGACCCGGGCCCGCCTGCTCGCCGACGCCGAGCAGGAGCGCAACCTCGCCCGTGCCGAGGCCGAGGACCTCCTCGCCTCCGCGCGCCGCGAGGCCGACCAGCTGCGGCTGGCCGCCCAGCAGGAGACCAACGACCTGCGCACCGGCGCCAAGCGCGAGTCCGAGCAGCTGCGCGCGGCCGCGGACCGCGAGGTCCAGGAGGCCCGCCGCACGCTGGCGGTGGAGAAGGAGCGCCTCGCCAAGGAGGCCACCGACCACCACGCCACGGCGATGGCGGAGACCAAGCGCCTCGTCGAGGAGGCCGAGCAGCGCGCGGCGGCAGCCGAGGACCGGGCCCGCGAGGCTGCCAACCAGGCCGCCACGCAGCGCCAGCAGGCGCAGTCGGAGGCCGAGGCCCTGCTGACCCGCGCCCGTCGCGAGGCCGAGCAGGTCGTGGCCTCGGCGCGGTCCCAGGCGTCCTCGATCACCACCTCCGGCCAGGCCGAGGCCGAGCGCGAGCTCGCGGCGGTCAAGGCCGAGGTCGAGCGGATGACCAAGCGCCGCGACGCCATCTCGGCCCAGCTCGCGTCGCTTCGTGACGTCGTCGCCGGTTTCGGCGAGGACGAGAGTTGAGCAGCGGCCCGGCTCCCACCGAGGACGACGCCCGGGAGGGCGAGGCGCCGGACGGGGCTCCGGCGGAGGCCGCCCGCGAGGGCGAGCACCCGTCGGCCCCGCCGGCCTCCCCCGCCGCCGGCGATTCCCACCACGACCTCGGGGAGCCGGGCCAGCCGTTCTCCCGGCACTCCCCCTTCTACATCGGCTTCTTCGGCGGCGCGGGCGCCCTGCTGGCCTACTGGCTCGGCAGCCAGCTGCTGAGCATCAGCTCGGTGCTGATCCTCGTGGTCGTGGCCATGTTCCTCGCGGCGGGCCTCAACCCCGTGGTCGAGCTCCTGGTCCGGCGCGGCCTGCGGCGGGCGTGGGCCGTCCTCGCGGTCACCGTCGGTGTGCTCGCGGCCGTGGGCCTGTTCGTGCTCGCGATCGTGCCGGTGATCAGCGACCAGGTCACCGGTATCACCGAGAACGCCCCCGAGTGGTTCGACCGGCTCCAGGCGAACCCGACCGTGCAGGAGCTCGACGAGCGCTTCGGCCTCCTCGAGCGGGCCCGCGACTACATCGAGCAGGGCGACTACGCCTCCCGGGTCTTCGGCGGCGTCGTCGGCGTCGGCCTCGCGGTCCTGTCCGCGGTGGCCAACGCCTTCATCGTCACCGTCCTGACGCTGTACTTCCTGTCCTCGCTGGAGGCCACCAAGCACGCCGTCTACCGGCTGGCGCCCGCCTCGCGGCGCGCCCGGGTGGAGCGACTGGGCGA
Source organism: Nocardioides sp. GCM10027114 (assembly GCF_042659625.1). NCBI lineage: Bacteria > Bacillati > Actinomycetota > Actinomycetes > Propionibacteriales > Nocardioidaceae > Nocardioides > Nocardioides sp. GCM10027114. The sequence continues at coordinate 49,488 of NZ_JBHSSS010000019.1, read as the reverse complement.
CCGGGTCATCGCCAGCGTCGGCGGCTACGTGTCGGGCGCCTTCGTCATCGCCGTGATCGCCGGCCTGTCGTCGCTGGTGTTCCTGCTCGTCGTCGGCCTCGCCGAGTACGCCGTCGCGCTGGCCTTCGTCGTCGCACTGCTCTCGGTGATCCCGATGGTGGGAGCGACCATCGCCGCGGTCCTCGTGTCGGCGATCGGCTTCGCCGAGGACCCCACGATCGGCCTCGCCTGCATCGTCTTCTACGTCGTCTACCAGCAGGTCGAGAACTACGTCATCTACCCGCGGGTGATGTCGCGCTCCGTCGACGTGCCCGGCGCCGTGACGGTCATCGCGGCGCTGGTCGGCGCCGCGCTCCTCGGCGTCGTCGGAGCCCTGCTCGCCATCCCCACGGCGGCGGCGATCCTGATGCTGACCCGCGAGATCGTGGTCAAGCGGCAGGATGCCCGGTGACGACCGGGCCCTGACCGTCAGGCCGGCGTCGGCTCGCGCCGGGTGACGGTGCGCTCGCCGGCCTTGACCGCCACCGCGCCGGCGAGGATCAGCGCGCCGCCGAGCAGCTGCACCGGCCGGGGCAGCTCGCCGAGCAGCAGCCACGCCCACACCACGGCGGCGACGACCTCGGAGAGGGCGACGAACGACGCCACCCGCGACCCGAGCCGGCGGCCGGCGGCGATGCCGGTGGTGTAGGCGACGGCGGCGGTGAGCACACCCAGCAGCACCAGCGGCACCCACCAGGCGACCGTCTGCCCGGCGTACGCGACCGAGGCCGTCGTGGCCCGCATCGGCAGCACGCCGACGACGCCGAGCGCGCCCAGCGCGGCAGCACCGGTGACCAGGCCGCCCGCGGCGAGCGTCAGCGGCGGGAGACCGTTGCGCTCGTCGGCGGAGATCACGAAGTAGGCGGCGGCCCCCACCATCGCGCCGAGCGCCCACAGCGCGCCGACGACGCTCAGCTCGGCACCCGAGAAGACGTCGAGCACGAGGGCGAGGCCGGCGGCGGCAATCAGCGCGCCCACGAGGGTGAGCGGGCCGGGGCGCTGGTGGTGGCGCAGCCACATCCAGATCACGACCGCGGCCGGCGCGGTGTACTCGATCATCAGCGCCGGGCCGACCTGCATGTACTGGATGGCCGAGAAGTAGGCGAACTGCGCCCCGGCCACGGCGAGCAGGCCGTACATGACCACGAGGCCCGAGGAGCGCTGCAGCAGGTGCCAGCGGCCGCGCAGTGCGGCGAGGCCGAACGGCACCACCAGCACGGCGGCGAGGCCGACGCGGACCAGCACCACGGCGCCCGAGCTCCACCCGGCGTCGAGCAGCGGGCGCGCCAGCGCGCCCGAGAGGCCGAACGTGAGCGCCGAGACCAACGCGAACGCCAGCCCACTCGCGGTCCGGTTCGGCGCCGGCGTCGTCACCGCCCCACCCAGGGGCATGTCATTGGTCATCGTCGTCATGGCACGTGACACTAGGCCCGCGACGTGTAATCTGTCAATGTGATCTTCACGCATGACACCGCCACGTCGCTCCAGGCCGCGGTCGAGCTGGCCAACAGCGGGCTCGAGCCAGACACGATGACGACGGTCGAGGAGCTCGACGACTTCTACGTGCGCTACGAGTACAGCGGCCGGCGCGACGGGGACGAGGCCGAGCTCGAGGCCGTACGGGCGCTGCGCGACGAGCTGCGCGAGCTGCTCAGCAGCGACCGGGACCGCGCGGTGGAGATCGTCAACGCGATGCTCGCGAGCGCGGGCGCACTCCCCCAGCTGGTGCGCCACGACCACTGGGACTGGCACCTCCACGCCGTCTCCCCCGGCGACCCGCTGCCGACCCGGATCGTCGTCGAGACCGCCATGGCGATGATCGACGTCATCCGCCTCGACGAGATGTCGCGGCTCGGCACCTGCGCCGACGACGACTGCGACGGCATCGTCCTCGACCTCTCCCGCAACCGGTCCCGCCGGTTCTGCAGCACCACCTGCACCAACCGGGCCGCCGTCGCGGCCTACCGGGCCCGGCAGGCCGCCGGCGCCGACTGACCCCGCCGGACCCGGCAGACGCCGGCGGTCAGGTCAGGAAGCGGCGCAGCACCTCGACGAAGACCTCGGGCTGCTCCGAGTGCACCCAGTGGCCGGCGTCCTTGATCGTGACCCTGCGGTTGCGCGGGAACCAGCGGTCCATCGGCTCGGCGTACTCGTCGCGGACGTACGGCGAGTTCTGGCCGGCCATCCACAGCACCGGGCCGTCGTACGACGCGTCCCCGGGCAGCCGGTCGTCGGGCCAGTCGCCGATCTCCAGCAGGTCCCGACCGAGGACCTCGAGGTTGATCTGCCAGGACCAGTCGTCCTCGTGGCGGCGCAGGTTCTGCAGCAGGAAGCTCCGGATGGTCCGGTCGGGCACCCACTCCTCGAGGTGGCTCGAAGCCTCGTGCCGCTGCTCGAGGGAGTCGAGGTCGAGCGCCTTCATGCCGTCGATGAAGCGCACGAACTCGGCGGTGTGCTCGTAGCGGACGGGCGAGACGTCGACGACGCAGAGCCGCTCCACCCGCGCCGGGTGGCGCAGCGCGGCGAGCATCGCGATCTTCCCGCCCATCGAGTGGCCGACCAGGGCCACGGGGTCGTCCTCGGAGAACAGCCCGGCGACCTGGTCGGCGGCGTCGAGGTAGTCGAAGCTGTCGCTCCACGCCGACCTGCCGTGGTGCGGCATGTCGACCAGGAGCACCCGGTGGTCCGCGGCGAGCTCCTTGGCGATGCCGGTCCAGTTCTTCCCCTGCCCGAAGAGGCCGTGGCAGAACACCACGAGCGGGCCGCTGTCTCCGTAGCTCGTGGTGTGCAGGCCGTCGGCGCGGGGCGGGGCAGGCATGGGCCGAGGCTATCGACCGCCCACCCGCCCGAATCGTTCGGGCGTGTCAGAAGTCGAAGCCGTCGAACATGTCGCCGATGCCGTCGCCGATCCCCTCGATGGCGCCGCCGATCCCCTCGCCGATCTCGCCGAGCATGTTGAACCCGCCGAGGCCGCCGAACAGCAGGCCGGCGAACATCCAGTCCATCGGGGTGAAGGCGCCGAAGTAGCCACGCGCGTAGGGCTGGTAGGCCTTGCCACCCGCCCAGTACGGCACCCGCTGGGCGCCGACCATCACCATGCGGGCGTCGGGCTCGGCCCCGGCCCGCACCCGTTCGGCGTCCAGCGCGCACGCGGGGACGTCGCGCTGGGTGCCGCCGGGCGGGGTCCACGGGACGTCCACGACGGACAACCCGTGGCGCGGGTCGAAGAAGCACGGCGGGCGACGGGTCGGCAGCGGTTCGCCCGCCACCCGCGCGCGGACGCACGCGATGGCGTAGCGCCCGTCCTCGATGATCTCGGTGACGTGCCGGATGTGCTCGGGCTCGGTGATCGCGTCACCCGCGGTCTTGGCCGCCTCGTAGGCGTCGAGCGCGCGCTGGTAGTCGCTGTTCTGGCCCTCGTCGAGCTGGTGGCCGGTCAGCTCGAGGTCGAGCGCCTGGAGCTCCTCGCCGAGCGCCGTGATGTCCTCGAACGCCAGCTTGCGGACCGGCGCCAGCTCGGACTCCTTGCGCTCCAGCGCCTTGCGCTGGTTGCTCTTGCTGGCCATTCCCACGGCGGCCAGGATCCCGGCCAGGAAGACGAGGATGACGAGCAGCTCCATGGCCTCAGCCTACGGCGCGCGGGCAAGGTCCGGGCCGCCCTCCTCGGGCGGCCCGGATCCTGGTGGCCGGGGCCGACCGGCCGTCAGCGGGCGCTGTAGTCGCGGAAGCCGCGCTTCGTCTTGCGGCCGAGGTAGCCGGCGGTGACGAGGTGCTCGAGCAGCGGCGCCGGGGCGAAGCCGGGCTCGCGGAACTCGAGGTAGAGCTCGCGCTGGATCGCCAGCGAGACGTCGTTGCCGACCACGTCGAGCAGCTCGAACGGCCCCATCGGCAGGGCACAGCCCTGCTTCATCGCCGTGTCGATGTCGTCGGCCGTCGCGTAGTGCGCCTCGAGCATCTTGACCGCGTCGTTGAGGTAGGGGAACAGCAGCGCGTTGACGATGAAGCCGGCCCGGTCGCCGCACGAGACCGCGACCTTGCCGACCTTGGCGCACAGCGCCCGGGTGGTCTCCTTGACAGCGTCGTCGGTGACGACCGTCGAGACCACCTCGACCAGCTTCATGACCGGCGCCGGGTTGAAGAAGTGCATGCCGATGACGTCCTGGGGACGCTTCGTCGCCTTCGCGCACTCGATCACCGGCAGCGACGACGTGGTCGTGGCCAGGATCGCGCCCGGCTTGCAGATGTCGTCGAGGTTCTCGAAGAGGGTCTTCTTGATCCGCAGGTCCTCGGCAATCGCCTCGACCACGATGTCGACGGTCGCGAGGTCGTCGAGCGAGGTGGTCCCGGTGAGCCGGCCGAGCACCTCGGCCCGGGCGGACTCCTCGAGCTTGCCGCGCTGGATCGCCTTGTCGAGCGAGCGCTCGATGGCCGAGCGGACGCCGTCGACCTTGTCCTGCGAGCGCCCGACGAAGAGGACGTCGTACCCGGCCTTGGCGAAGACCTCCACGATGCCGGTGGCCATCGTGCCCGTGCCGACGACGCCGACCTGCCGGATGTCGTGCCGCAGCTGCGGCGCCGCGTCGGCCGACGGGGTCTCGTGGTCGGGGACGACGACCGGGCTGTCGGGCTCCTCGTAGGTGTAGAAGCCGCGGCCGCTCTTGCGGCCGAGCATGCCCGCGGTGACCATCTGCTTGAGGATCGGCGCCGGCGCGTGGAGCCGGTCGCGGCCCTGGCGGTACATCGTCTCGAGGATCTCGTACGCCGTGTCGAGGCCGATCAGGTCGAGCAGCGCCAGCGGGCCCATCGGGTAGCCGCAGCCGAAGCGCATGGCGGCGTCGATGTCCTCACGCGTGGCGTACCTGCCCTCGTACATCGCGACGGCGTGGTTGAGGTAGCCGAACAGCAGCGTGTTGGCGATGAAGCCGGCCTTGTCGCCGCAGACGACGGGGTTCTTGCCGAGGGCGGCGACGAGCCCCTTCACGTCCTCGAGCACGTGGGGCTCGGTGACGACCGTGCGGATGATCTCGACGAGGTTCTGGACCGGCGCCGGGTTGAAGAAGTGGACGCCGATGACCCGGCCGGGACGGGTGTTCGCCGTGGAGATCTCGGTGACCGACAGCGAGGACGTGTTGGTCGCCAGGATCGCGTCCGGCGCGACGATCTCGTCGAGCTGCCGGAAGATCTCCTTCTTGACCTCCAGCGACTCCACGACGGCCTCGACGACGAAGTCGGCCTCGGCGAGGTCCTTCATCGACGTCGTGAGCGTGATCCGCCCCAGCAGCTCGCCCTGGTCGGCCTCGGTCATCTTTCCGCGCTTCACCGCGCGGGCCGTCGAGTGCTCGAGGTGCGCCCGGCCGCGGGCCACGCCCTCGTCGTTCTGCTCGACGCCGATGACGCTGAACCCGTTGCGGGCGAAGACCTCGGCGATGCCCGCACCCATGGTGCCGAGGCCGATGACGCCGACGGTCCTGAAAACACGTTCGCTGCTGGTCATGCGGGGCATCCTGCCAGAGCGGCGACACGCGCCGGCTGTCGGATTTGTCACCCCTCGCCCGGCGCCCCGGGGCCCACGCCGGGGAGCCGGCTCCCGCGGGCAGCGCGCGGTCCCCGGGGCTCGGCCCGGGCCGACGGCCACGGTAGATTCGCGCCCCGTGAGACTCGTCGTAGCCCGCTGCCAGGTCGACTACGCCGGACGGCTGACGGCCCACCTGCCGATGGCCACCCGCGTGCTGATGATCAAGGCCGACGGGTCGGTGCTGGTCCACAGCGACGGCGGCTCCTACAAGCCGCTGAACTGGATGTCACCGCCCTGCACGGTGCGCGAGGGCAAGAACGACGACGGCCACGTCGAGTGGACGGTCACGAGCCCGAAGACCGACGACACCCTGCGCATCCTCATCGAGGAGGTCGTGCACGAGTCGTCCCACGACCTCGGCGTCGACCCGGGGCTGCAGAAGGACGGCGTCGAGAAGCACCTCCAGGAGCTGCTGGCCGAGCACCCCGCCCACCTCGGTGACGGCCTGACGCTCGTCCGCCGCGAGTACCCCACCGCGATCGGGCCGGTCGATCTGATGTGCCGCGACGCCGAGGGGCTGTCGGTGGCGGTGGAGATCAAGCGCCGCGGTGAGATCGACGGCGTCGAGCAGCTCACCCGCTACCTCGAGCTGCTCAACCGCGACCCGCTGCTCGCGCCCGTCCGCGGCATCTTCGCCGCCCAGGAGATCAAGCCCCAGGCGCGCGTCCTCGCCACCGACCGCGGCATCGCCTGCGCGGTCGTCGACTACGACGCGCTCCGCGGCCTCGACGACTCCGAGCACCGGCTCTTCTGAGCCCTGAGCGAGCAAGCATGCGGATCTTCCACCTCGCCCTGCGCTCCGACTGGGAGGCCGCGCGCCGCGCCGGCGCCTACACCGTGTCCACCCGGGGCCGGACGCTGGCGGAGGAGGGCTTCATCCACGCCAGCCGCGGCGACCAGTGGCAGGGCGTCCGCGACCGCTTCTACGCCGATGTCGAGGAGCCGATGGTGCTGCTCGTCATCGACACCGACCGGCTCACCTCCCCCGTCGTCGAGGAGGCCCCGGACGGGGCCGGGGACACCGGCGAGACCTTCCCGCACGTCTACGGCCCGGTGAACGCCGACGCCGTCGTGCAGGTGGTGCCGCTCGACTCGGCCGGCCGCCCGTCGGAGGCGTCCTTCTCCGCGCTGTTCATGCAGGAGCTCTTCCGCAACGTCCTGCTCGCCTCGGTGCTGCTGGTCGCGGTCGTCGTCGGCGCCCTCGTCGGGCAGGCGCTCGACCCCGAGTGGGGACCGCTGGGCGGCACCCTCGTCGCGCTGGCCGTCGGGGTGCCGCTGCTCGTCGCGGGGCGGCGCCGCTGGAGCCGCCCGGACGGGTCCTGACGGCCCTTCCGGGCTAGCGACCCGGGGCGATCGCGCCCTCGACCAGCCGACCGAACTGGGGCGGCCGGCACACGCGGCAGGGCTCGAGCCCGCTTCCCGGCACGTCGGTGAGCGGCACCATGTGGGCCTCGGTCCGCGCCTCGGGCAGGGTGCAGTCGGGCAGGTGGTACGACGAGCCGCCGGCGACGACGTACCCGCCGAGCCCGCCCGGGGCCGCCATCATGCCGGGCATCGCGCCGGGCATGGCGCCGGGCATCGCGCCGGGCACCATGCCCGGCTGGCCGCCCTGCGACTGCCGCTCCACGGCAAGGGCGACCCGCTCCATCGCGGCCTCGAGCCGCGCCATGTCGGCCCGCTGGTTCTGGACCAGGAGCAGCGCCGAGCCCAGCACGACCACGCCCAGGCCGACGAGGCCGCCCGAGATCAGGAACGGGAACTGGGCCGGCACGAAGTTGGTGCTCGCGGCGCCGTTCCAGCCGAAGAACATGACGAGGAACCCGACGACGCAGAGCAGCACGCCGATCTGGCCGCCGAGCCGGCCGAGGTTGGGACCGCCCGGGAGGGCAGACAGGGAGAGGTTGGACATGGTGGCTCCTCACACCCCGAGGTAGGCCTCGCGGAGGTTGACGTTGCGGATCTCCTCGCCCACCGCGGTGTGGACGAGCGTGCCCTTCTCCATGATCAGCGCGCGATCGGCAAAGGGCAGGGCGCCGGCGTTCTGCTCCACCATCAGCACGGTGGTGCCGTCGGCCTTGATCCGGGAGGTGACCTCCCAGACCGTGCGCGCCAGGGTCGGGCTCAGGCCCAGCGACGCCTCGTCGATGACGAGGAGGCGGGGGTCGGACATGAGCGCGCGGCCCACTGCGAGCATCTGCTGCTCGCCTCCCGAGAGCGTCCCCGCGTCCTGGTCCTCGCGCTCGGCGAGCCGCGGGAAGTAGTCGAGCACCAGCTCCAGCTGCTTGCGGACCTTGCGCGGCGACCGCCGCCGGCTCCATGCCCCGAGCCGGAGGTTCTGCCGGACGGTCAGCCGTGGGAACACCCGGCGGCCCTCCGGGCTCAGCGAGATGCCCTGCCGGACCCGGGCCGACGGCGACTTGCGGCCGAGCGACTTGCCGTCGAGCAGCACGCTCCCGGACTGCGGGCGCAGCAGCCCCGCGATGGTGGAGACGGTGGTGGTCTTGCCCGCGCCGTTGAGGCCGAGCAGCACGCAGACCTCGCCCTGCTCCACCTCGAAGTCCACCCCGTGCAGGACGGGGTGGGGGCCGTAGCCCACGACGAGGTCGCGGACCTGCAGCAGCGGCGTGCTCATCGGACGGGCTCCAGGTCGGTGAGGGTCGGCGCCTCGTCGGCCGCCGGCAGCGGGGTGGCCGGCGGGCTGGTCGGCGGGCTGGTCGGCGGCCTGGTCGGGTCAGCCGGCGCCGGGTCGGGGTCCTCGCCCAGGTAGGCGCGCACCACCTCGGGGTGACGGCGTACGTCGTCGGGGGCGCCCTCGGCGAGCACCTCGCCGAAGTTGAGGCAGTAGACGTAGTCGGAGACGCGGGTCACCAGCGGCACGTGGTGGTCGATCATCACGATCGTGAGCCCGAACTCGCGACGCAGGTCGAGCAGCGTGTCACCGAGCGCGTGGGCCTCCTCGGGCCCCATGCCGGAGCCGGGCTCGTCGAGCAGCAGCAGGTCCGGGTCGGTGGCGAGGACGGCCGCGATCTCCACCCGCTTGAGCACGCCGTAGGGCAGGTCCGCGACGCGCGCCCCGGCGACGTCGCGCAGCTGGAGGAGGTCGAGGATCAGCTCGCCGCGCTCCCGGACCCGCCGCTCCTCCGCGAAGCTCGCGGGGGTGCCGACGATGCCGGCCCACGGGTCGTAGGTGACCTGGAGGTGCTGGGCGGTGGCAAGGTTCTCGGCAACGGTGGCGTTCTTGACGAGGCCGACGTTCTGGAAGGTGCGGCCCACCCCGAGAGCGGTGCGCTTGTGGACCGGCATCGAGGTGATGTCGCGGCCACGGAACCGGATCCGGCCGGAGGTGGCCTGGTAGAAGCCCGTGATGCAGTTGAAGAGCGTGGTCTTGCCGGCGCCGTTGGGGCCGATGATCCCGACGATCTCCCACTCGCCCGCGCGCAGGTTGACCTCGCGCAGCGCCTGGATGCCGCCGAACCGGATGCTGACCCGGTCGATCTCAAGCACGGACATCGGACACCTCCACTTCCTGGGTGGCACCGGCGTGCCGGTCGAAGCGTCGCCCGGCCAGCCAGCCGCGGATCGGGGCGACCTGCTGGCCGATGCCGCCGGGGTAGAGCGTGAGCGTCAGCACGAGCAGGATCGGGCCGACCACGAGCGCGACGAACTCGGTGGGCAGGTCGAGGAAGCCTTCGAAGAAGCCCTCGAGCCGGAACATGTCCACCAGCGCGCCCTCCTCGAGCAGTGCGAAGAAGACCGACCCGATCACGACGCCGACCCGGTTGCGCAGGCCGCCGACGACGGTCATCAGGATGAAGAGCAGTGCGAGCCGGAAGTCGAACGAGCTGCCGACGATCACCTCGTCGTGGTGGGCCATGAGCGACCCGGCGATTCCCGCGAAGATGCCGGAGACCGTGAACGCGACGAGGATGTAGGCCCGGACGTCGATGCCGTACGACGATGCGACTCGGGGGTTCTCCCTGAGCGCCGCCATCGCGCGGCCGGCCCGGGACGAGGTCAGCCGCCAGTCGAGCCACAGCACCAGGGCGAGGAAGCCGAGGCAGACGAAGTAGTAGCGGTAGCCGCTCGTGAACAGCTCCGGCCGGGGTGCGGGCTTGCCGCCCTCGCCGCCGGTGATCGTTGCGATGCCGAAGAGCGTCTCCTGGGCGAAGGTGCCGTACGCCAGCGTGACCAGCGCGAAGTAGAGGCCCGTCAGCCGCAGCGACACCGCGCCGAGCAGGGCGGCCTGCACCCCGCCGAACAGCGCTGCCACCGCGATCGCGAGCCAGAAGCTGAGCTGCAGGTCGCTGACGATGTACGCCGAGGCGAAGGCGCCGATGCCGACGAACGCCTGGTGGCCGAACGAGATCTGGCCGCAGTAGCCGAGCAGCACGTTGAGCGAGAGCCCGCCGATGGCGTAGATCGCCGCCAGCGAGGCGGTGTCGATGTCGGCGACACCCACCTCGAAGGGCGACAGGAAGTTCACGGGGAAGGCCAGCACCACCCAGGCCAGGAACGCCCACACCAGGCCGCGCGCGACCCAGCCCCCGGTGGTGGGCCGGAACTCCGCGTGCTCGCCCTCGAGGGCGGAGTTGACCTCGGTCGGGTCGTCCTCGGGCAGGGTTGCGGGCACCGGTGGCATCACGATCGTGCGGTCGGCGGCGTCGTCCGGGGGCTTGCGGGCCGGGTCCCGTGGGGCGGCGGAGCGGTCTGCGGTGGTCGTCATGCCGTCGCCGCCTTCGGGACGAAGATGCCCTGCGGCTTGATCAGCAGCACCACGAGCAGGAAGCCGAAGAGCAGCATGGCGCGGGGCCCGGGGACCTCGGAGAGGATCGTGAGCGTCCCGAGCTGCTCGATCACCCCGACGGTGAGCCCGCCCGCCACCGCCCCCGGCATGCTGCGCATGCCGGCGAGGACGGCGGCCATGAAGCCCGGCAGCAGTGCCCGGCCGGTGCCGAAGGTCAGGAAGCCGGCCGTGAAGGTGGTGAAGGGCCCGGAGAGGATCCCGGCGAGGCCACCCAGCAGCGCGGCGATGGCCCAGATCAGCATCGAGACCTGACGGACGTTGATGCCCACCAGCTCGGCGGCCGTCGACTCCTGCTGCGATGCCTGGACCGCGAGCCCCCAGGGCGACCGGAAGAAGATCGCCAGCAGGACCGAGGCCACGATCAGCACGCCGAGCGTGATCAGCTGCTGCACCGTGACCGGCGCCCCGAACGGCGGCACGAGGAAGAACGCGTCGTTGATGCGGGGCATCGTCATGATCAGCGTCTCGTTGAACTGCCAGAACTGGAAGCCGACGGCCGCGAGCGCCACCCCCGCGGTGCCGACGAGCACAGTGACCCGCGAGGAGTTCCGCAGCGGATGGACCACGAGCCGCTCGGTGAGCAGGCCCATCGCGACCGCCACCGCCAACCCGAAGGCGATGGCCGCCGGATAGCTCCAGCCCATGAGCACCTTGGCGGCGTAGGCCGCGAAGAGCCCGGTGGTGCCGAACTCGGTCTGCGCGAAGTTGAACGCGCCCGAGGCCCGGAAGACGAGCACGATGCCGAGGGCCACCAGGGCGTAGACGCTCCCCTGGAGGATTCCGATGACGAAGGCGACACCGAGCTCGTCGGCCAGGCTGATCGTGAGGACGGTGGAGAGGCTGGTCACGGCCGTTCGTTCCTGCGGACCGTGACGTACTCGCGCTTCCCGCAGTCGGCCTGCAGCAGGTGCATCGCGGTGCCACCGAACCGGCTGGTGAAGCTAGTCGGCGGGTAGACCCCGCTGTCGAACGTCTTGACCCTGGCGATCGTGGCCATGAACGACTCCCGGCTCAGGTCCTTGCCGGTCGCCTGGAGCATCGTGCCGACGAGCTTCTCCATGCCGTAGATGGCCGCGCCGATGTCGTCGGGGCTGGCGTTGTTCTTGGACTGGTAGGCGCTCACGAAGGCCTTGTCCTGGCGCATCACGTCCATCCCCGGGAACGGGGAGTAGAAGAGGGCGCCGTCGACCGCCGGACAGGCGCCCGTGGCCACGATGTTGAGGCCGTTGGTGAGGCCCGGACCGATGAACGTGACCTGGCAGGCCATCGCCTTGGACACGTTGATGAGCGAGCTCGGGCTGGCGTTCCAGAGAACGACCTTTGCACCGCTCTGGCAGATGTTCGTCCCCACCGACGCAGCCTCGGCCGCGGTGTTCTTGGGGATCCGCCGGCTGAGGACCAGGTTGTCGCCCGCCACGCCCTTGACCGCCGAGGCCGCCTTCGCGAAGAAGTTGTCGAGGCTGTCGTTGTCGGCCACGACGACGGCGACGTTCTGGCCACCGAACTGCGACTTGACCAGCTTGGCGAGGAGCGGCACCTGCTGCTCGTAGGTCAGCGACAGCGCGAAGTACGTCGACAGGTTGGCGAGCGGACCGAGGCCGGGCCGGGTCTCGTGCACCCCGGCCGACAGGTAGGGCACACCGATGGCCGCGGCGTACCGGGCGCAGGCGTCGATCTGGTCCGCGCCGGCGCCGCCGATCAGCAGGAACACCTCGTCCTGCTCGGCGAGCTTCTTGCAGACGCTGCGGGCCCGGTTGGGGTCGAACCCGTCGTCCTCGAAGATGACCTCGACCTTGCGGCCGTTGATGCCACCGGCGCGGTTGACGGCGGCGAAGTAGGTGCCGACGGCCCGCTCGAACGTGCCCTGCGACAGGGCGGAGGCACCGGTGACCGGCGCGTGCACGCCGATCTTGATGGTGTCCGCCGTGACGCCGGTGGTGTCACCCTGACCGGGCGGCGGCGCGGTGCCCGGGGGAAGGCTCTGACCGCCAGGGTTCTGCGGGTCGCCACCGGTGGTGCCGTTGCCGCCGAGGCTGCCGCCGCTCTTGCCGAGCGATCCGCCATCGGAGGCGCCGCCGCCCCCGCCGAGTCCGCCGAGGTCGCCGCTGGCACCGGCACCGGCACCGCCGAAGCCGTCACCGCCGGCGAGCTGGCCCGCCTGGGCGGCGGTGCCGCCGGGACCGGCGTACATCGTGTTGACGCCGGCCTTCTGGCCGCAGCCGGCGGTCACCAGCAGCGCGAGCGCGAAGCCCAACGCGGTGACGCGGCGCGCCCCTGCCCGGCGGCTCACCGGCCGCGCCCCATGTCGCGGCCGGCGAACCGGAGCCGGTCGAGCGCGCGGCTGACGCCGTGGCGTCCGGTCGCGACGACCGGACGACCGGCGGGGCCGAGCGCCAGCATGATCACGTACGCCAGGACGAGGCCCAGCGGCAGCAGCAGCAGACCGGCCTTGGGGATGCCGGAGTACCACGCGGGCATGGCGGCGACCGGGGTGGTCGCGGCCGCGGTCGAGGTCGTCTCCGCCTCGCCGGCGGCAGTCAGCTCCCCGCCCCCGCCGAGGTCGTCCGCGGCGGTGAGGTCGCCGCCGGCGTCCAGCGGTGCACCCCCGCCCGACGGCACGGACAGTCCCCCGCCGACGCCTCCGCCCCCACCGACGGAGGCGGGCGACCCGGATGAGCCGCTGTCGGAGTCCGTGCCGCCGGGAGCCCCCGGCTCCTCCACGGCTGCCGGCGGAGTCGCCTGCAGCCGGAGACCGATGCCCTTCTCCTTGACGCCGTCGAACACGACCTGGAACGACTCGGGCGCCTCGACGTCCTCGACCAGGACGACCGCCCTGGAGTTGGCGTTGTCCTCGGCCAGCCAGCCCTGGGCGATCTCCGAGAGGTCGAAGCGCCACAGGCCGTTCTCGTCGCGCTTGCCGACCGCCGAGGCGGTCTCGCAGTCGTAGGTCGGCTTGTCCTTCCACGCCGATCCCGCGCCGTCGGCCCAGAACACCTCGGTGATCGGGCAGGCGAGGATGCGGGCGGCGTCGGCGTGGGCGTTCGTGCCCGGCTCGGCGCTCTCGCGCAGCACGAGGTCGAGCTTCTTCACCTTGGCACCGGTGTCGGCGCGCAGCACCAGCTCGATCGCCGCGACCTTCTCGGCGTCACCGTTGACCGCCGCCACCGGGAAGGTGCCCTGCGGGATGTTCGGCGAGCCCGGGAAGGTCGGCGCGACGACGCCGGTGTCCGGCGGCGGCTCGTGGAGCGACCACCACCAGCCGACCTTGAGCACCTTCGCGCCCCGCTGCTGGCCGGGCTCGATCGCTCCGCTGCTCTTCTTCTCGGCCTTCGCCTCGTTGGGCGAAGCCGCAGCCGGCGCCGCTCCCGCGGCGAGCACTGCTCCGAGCAGCAGGGCCGATCCGACTTGCCAGGTCTTCGACATGGTTCTCCTTCTGGAACCCCGGGCCTCCCTTGCCCCGTGAACGACGTGCGTCGGACAGGGTTACGTACGTCACAACTGGTCCAGACGCCTTCCCGCCCGACATCACCTGGCGCAGATCGCCGGCCGATTGGCGCGATCTGCGAGTGAGGTGTCGTGCGCGCCGACGTAGCGTCGTGCTCGACAGCCCGTTCCTCCCACCCGAAGGCCCTTCCCATGAGCTGGTCCCTACAGGACATCCCCGACCTCACCGACCGCGTCGCCGTCGTCACCGGCGCGAACGGCGGTCTCGGTCTCGCCTCGGCAATGGCCCTGGCCGGGCGCGGCGCCCACGTCGTCATGGCCGCCCGCAACCAGGAGAAGGCCGCCGCCGCCCGCGACGAGATCCTGGCCGCCCACCCAGACGCGGCGCTCGAGGTCGTCGAGCTCGACCTGGGCTCCCTCGCCTCGGTGCGCAAGGCCGCTGACAAGATCCTGGCCGGGCACGACCGGCTCGACATCCTGATGCTGAACGCCGGCCTGATGGCGATGCCGGAGGGCACCACCGAGGATGGCTTCGAGCGCCAGCTCGGCGTGAACGTGCTCGGCCACTGGGCGCTCCTCTCCCTCCTGCTCCCGCGGGTCGTGAGCACACCCGGCGCCCGTGTCGTGACGCTGTCGTCCGTGGCCCAGCACACCGGACGGGCCCTCGACGTCGACGACCCGCACCAGCGCACGGGCTACGACGCGTGGCGGCAGTACGGCAACACCAAGCTCGCGATGCGCCACCTCGCCCAGGGACTGCAGCGGCAGTTCGAGCGCGCCGGGGTCGACGCCGCAGCCCTGGTCGCCCACCCCGGCCTGACCAACTCCGATCTCCAGACCACCACCCAGCAGCACGGCGGCGGCGGGCTCATCGGGACCTCGTCGGTGTTCCTCGCACGCACGACCGGGATGACGACCGAGCGGGGTGCCCTCAGCCAGCTCCGGGCCGCGACCGACCCGTCGGCGTCCGGCGGCGAGATGTACGGCCCGCTGCTCGGTTCCACCGGCCGCCCGGTCCGCAAGCCGCTGGTGCGGCGAGGTGCCGACGAGGCGATCGCCCGGCTCTGGGAGGTGTGCGAGCGGGAAACCGGCCTGACGCTCGACGTCACCGAGCCGGTCCGGGACTGATGGCCCACCCCCCGTTCCGGCTCGGACCGGGCGCCCGGGTCCTGCTGGCCGACCTCGGGGTCGCGCCGGCGGACGTGCTGCGTGCCGCGGGGCTGCCCGGGGACCTGCTCACACACACCGAGGTGACGCTCCCGCCGTCGGACTACTACGCGTTGTTCACCGCGCTGGACGAGCTCGTGACCGGAGCCGACCTCGCCGTCGCCATCGCCGACGCACTCAGCCTGGAGTCGTTCGACGCGCCGATCTTCGCGGCCATGTGCAGCCCGGACCTGCGCACCGCCGCGGACCGCATCGCCGTGCACAAGCGGCTCTGCTGGCCGCTGCGTCTCGACGTCGACCACCGCGAGGACGGGCTCGACCTGGGCATCGTGTGGCCGGCGACCGAGCCGCCGCCCGAGGTGCTCGCCGGCGTGGAGGTGTTGTTCTGGGTGGCCCTGGCCCGGCTCGGCACGCGCACCCGGGTCGTGCCGCTCGAGGTCGAGGTGCCGCGGGGCTCACGGGGCGTCGCCGCGTGGGAGGCGTGGCTGGACTGTCGGGTGCGTCAGGGCGCGGCCACGCGTGTCCGGTTCTCGTCGATGGATGCCCGGCGGCCCTTCCTGACGGCGAACGCGCGCATGTGGGAGTTCTTCGCGCCCGAGCTGCGGCAGCGGCTGGCCGAGCTGGATGCGAACGCGACCACCGGCGGGAGGGTCCGCGCCGCGCTGGTAGAGCTGCTGCCGGCTGGCGCTGGTACGGCGTCCGGCGTGGCCCGCGAGCTCGGGATGAGCACCCGGACCCTGCAGCGCCGGCTGACGGCCGAGGACGCGACCTTCGCCGGCCTCCTCGCCGACGTTCGCGAGAACCTGGCCCACCACTACCTGACCACCTCGGCCCTGCCAATCGTCGAGATCGCCTTCCTCCTGGGATACGACGACCCCAACTCCTTCCACCGCGCGTTCCACCAGTGGACCGGTCACACCCCGATGGACGTCAGGCGGAGCGTCAGCGCCTGAGCGGCCGCCTCACTCGAGGGCCACTGCTCGATCGCTGCGGGCAACAGGGACGGATGGACGACAACGACCGGGTCGGGGCTCTCCCAGAGATCCGGACTCTGCTCCGCCCCGCTAGAGCCGGTGGATCAGGCCCAATGCGTCTGCATGCCGAAGGACGTCGGCATGCAGCGGGTCGTTCTTTGCGAGGTAGTCGGCCGCCTGGACGGGCGGAAGAGCAAGCACCTCCACGACGTTCTCGCCGTCAGGTGGATTGGATGGCGTGCCCGCAACCCGCACGTGCCCGACTGCGTAGCCCCAGTACGTGCGTGGGTGTGGGAAATGCGAGCGGTAGGGCTCGTTTCGTTCGCTGTCCGCCCGGTGCGAGGAGAAGTGGAGCAACGTTCCCGAAAGGGCAGCGCCTGCCTCCTCGACGAGTTCCCTCCTTGCGAGTTCGAGGAGCGACTCGCCTGGTTCTCGCCTTCCTCCCGGAAGGAAGCGTTCGCCCTCCGCGCTCCGGCACACCACGACCTCGGCCCGCTCGGTCACGGCCACGATGTGGAGGCGAGTGACAAGAGCCTCTGGAGCCGCGCCCACGACGTACGAGATCCGAGCGGCTGCGTAGTCCACGTACGAATCCTCGAACAGCCGGGGGAAGCGCCTTGGCCAGTCGACTGAGCCCTTGTCCACGTGCCTCAGCATGTCAGTTGGTCCGTGCCGCCTCGGCATGTGCGGGCGGTCCCACGTGGAGGTTGGGCGTCTTCCCTCATCCCAACGTTGACCCTGGCTGGCGACCAGGGGGATCCGCCAAGTAGGTCCACATGATCCCCTTGTTCTCGAACAGGTGTTCGACTACACTTCGTTCATGGAGCCCGACGACCACCCCACCCCCACCGCGATGTTCGCGCGGGTGCGGCAGGTCCGGGCCGCCGAGACCGCCGCCGAAGCCGAGCTGCTCCAGCTCGCGCTGGCCTGGGCGCACGCCCATCCCGACCCCGGCGAGGTCTGGGTCGAGGACGACTACGCCGACCCGATGATCCCCGCGATCGCCTGGGACGCCGCCGCCCCGTTCGCCGCCGCGACCGGCCGCTCCACCGCCGCCGGCGACGCCCTGATCCGCGACGCGCTCGTGCTCGCCCACCGGCTGCCCAAGGTCTGGGCCCGCGTCTGCGCCTGTGAGGTCGAGGCCTGGCGCGCCCGCCGCATCGCCCAGGCCGTCTACGGCCAGCCCGCCGACGTCGCCGCCCACCTCGACACCGCCCTGGCCCCCATCGCCCACACCGTCGGCCCGGTCGTCCTGGACCGGCTCCTCGACGAGGCCATGCTCCGGCTCCACCCCGAGGACCGCGAGGCCGCCCAGCTCGAGGCCCTCGACTCCCGCCACGCCACCCTCCACGAGGACTCGATCAACGACACCGGCATCGCCGAGATGACCATCCGCGCCGACTGGAAGGACCTCCACGACCTCGACCAGACCCTGGCCGAGATCGCCGCCCACCTCGCCGACCTCGACGAGGCCGACCAGCTGGTCCCCGAGTCCCTCGACGTCCGCCGCGCCCGCGCCGCCGGCATCCTCGCCGACCCCCACACCGCCGCCGCCCTCCTCGACCGCACCCCCACCCCGAAGCGGCGCCGCAAGCACACCACCCTCTACGTCCACCTGTCCGCCGACGCCATCGCCGGACACGACCCCGTCGGCCGCTGCCAGACCACCGGCCGCCCCATCCTCGAGCAGCAGATCCGCACCTGGTGCGGCCGCGACGACACCCACCTCACCGTCGTCCCCGTCATCGACCTCACCGACCACGCAGCCGTCGACGCCTACGAGATCCCCGACCGCCTCAAGACCCGCACCAGCCTGCTCACCCCCACCTGCGTCTTCCCCTGGTGCACCCGCCCCGCCCACCGCTGCGACCACGACCACACCATCCCCCACGCATCCGGCGGCACCACCTGCGACTGCAACCTCGCACCCCTCTGCCGCCGCCACCACCGCCTCAAGACCCACGCCGGCTGGACCTACACCACCCCCGACACCGGCGTCTGGCTCTGGGCCGAACCCCACGGCCAACAATTCCTCCGCGACCACACCGGCACCCACGACATCACCCCACCCGGACGACCCCGACCCACCCACAACGGCTGCCGCATGACGCCGGCCGAGCTGCCGGAGCCCGTCCCCCGCGAGTGACACTTGGCCCGAGGACCCGCCATGACCCACGACGAAGACCCGCTCGCCGGGCTGTGGACCTGCCCCGACTGCGGGGCCCGGTTGGTGACGCCGCGGATGTGGCACTCCTGCGGCAGGTTCACGCTCGAGGAGCTGTTCGCCGGCTCGACGCCGCAGGCCCTCGACCTCGCGCGGGCATACGTCGCGATGCTGCACGGGCTCGGCGACGTTCAGGTCCTGCCGCAGCGCACCCGGCTCGTGGCGGTGGCACGGGTCCGCTTCGCCGGGCTCGAGCCCCGGCACGACGGGTTCGTCGCGAACTTCGCCCTCCACCGGTGGCTCGACAGCGAGCGTGTCGTGAGACGCGCCGACCACGGCCCACGCTGGCGGGCCCACCAGGTCCGGGTCGGGGACCCGGCTGACCTGGACGACGAGCTCCGCGACTGGCTGCAGGAGTCGCACGACGTGGTCGGACTCCAGCAGGACCTCCGCAGCTGACCCAAGCGGCCGACGCGCTGCCGTCGGCTCAGCAGTCGGCGAGCGCGACGACCTCCTCCGCGACGCCCCAGCTCAGCGTGACTCCGGCGCCGCCGTGCCCGTAGCAGTGGACGACGTCACCGGACCGCTCGAGCCGGACCGCCGGCCGCACCGGCCGCAGTCCGACCTTGTGCCGCAGCACCCGCGCACCACGCAGCTCCGGCACCAGGGCGGTTGCGCGCCGCCAGATCGCGTCGGCCACCTCCTGCGACGGGGTGCGGCTCCACTCCCCCTCGACGTCGGTGCCGCCGACGACGATGTCGTGGCTGCGTGGCACGACGTAGGTCGGCCCGGCGGCGTCCAGCCACCAGCGCTCCAGCCCCACCTGCTCGACGTAGAGGACCTGCCCCCGCACCGGCACCACCGACCGGTCCGACCCGAGCAGCCGCGCCCCCAGCCCCGAGCAGTTCACGACGAGGTCCGCCCCGGACGGCAGCTCGCGCAGGTTCATCCGGGTGATGGTGCCGCCGAGCTCCTCGAGCCGACCGACCAGCCACCGCAGGTAGACCGGCATCTCGACCACCGGCGTCACGAACGTCCAGCCGTCGGCGTACCCCTCGGGCAGCGAGGTCTCCCGGTCCAGCGCAGGCACCGCCCGTCGCCACCACGGCTCCCGCTGCCGGCTGGTGAAGACCTCGGTGCCGGTGAGCATCCGCACCCCCGACTCCGGGTCGGTGTCGGCGAGCGCGTCGAAGACCGCGTACGACGTGGCGGACCAGGCGGTCACCTTGTCCTGCGGCAGCGCCCGGTAGGGGTACCAGATCGCGGCGGCGACGGCCGAGGTCGTCTCCAGTGGAAGGTCGCGGGCGAGCACGTCGACGCGGTGCCCGGCCTCGAGCAGGCGCACGGCGCAGCTCAGCCCGACGACCCCGGCGCCGACGACGATGGTCCTGCTCATGGGGCGAGTCTGTCGCAACCCGGACGTCGTTGCCGCGGGTCTCGGCGACCGGTGGGTCAGGCGCCGGCCTGGCGCGGCGCCGTCGGGTCGGCGTCGCCGCCGTTCTGCTCACGCGCGACGTACTCCTCGATGTCCTCGAGGTCGTCGCGGCAGCGGGTGACCACGGCGAGCAGGTCGGTCATGGTGGCGACCTCCTCGACCTGCTCCTTGATGAACCACTGCATGAACTGCTCGGAGGCGAAGTCGTTCTCCTCGCGGGCGGTTCGCAGCAGCCCGTTGACCTGCTCGGTGACGCGCTTCTCCTGCTCCAGCGCGAGCGCGACCGGCGCGACCACGTCGCCGAAAGACGGGATCGGCGCCTCGACGCCGGGGATCACCACGTCGGCGTCGGTGTCGAGCAGGTACTGGACCATCATCATCGCGTGCGTGCGCTCCTCGAGCGCCTGCTCGTAGAAGAACGCGGCCATCCGCGGCATCGTCTGCGCGTCGAAGTAGACGGCGCAGGCGAGGTACTGGTTGTGGGCGGCGAGCTCGTTGCCGATCTGGGCGTTCAGCTGCTCGACGAAGCGGGCGGCAGGCACTCGGGTCTCCTTCTCGTCGCGTTCTCGTCACGTCCGCCACCGCGGAGGGCGGAGCGGTGATGTCCGAACTATGGCAGCCGCCGGGGTGCCCGGCACCCAAGGGCAGGCTGGCCTCAGGCAACCTTCTGCAGCTGCTTCTTGGTGACCTTCTTGCCGTCGGTCGTGACCAGCACCCGCTTCTTCACGGTCATGCCCTCGGGCAGCGTGCCCTCCTTGAGCATCCGGATCGGGCAGCGGCGACAGCGGTCCTTCGACACGCAGCACTCGGGCTTGGGCAGGCAAGGCCTCGAAGCACCCGCCTTGTCGGCCGCGCCGGTCTCGCTCCGGCTCTCGCGCTGGGCCTCGCGCTGGGCCTCGCGCTGAGCCTCGGCGCGGGCCTTCTCGAGCGCCTTCTCGGCGCGTGCGGCCTTCTTGCGCGCCTTCTTCAGCGCCTTCTCTGCCTTGGCGACCTTCGCAGGCAGGGCAGACCCCTCCGGGGTCCGCTTCAGGTCCTTCTTCTTGCCCACGTCCAGCAGGGTAGCACTTGGTTAGGCATGCCTCACCTCACTCGTCCGCCCAGTGAGTCCACCAGTGACCGGCCCCCGGTTACCGTCGACGACGTGCCCGCCCCGCGTACCGCCCCCGAGCAGCCCGGTCCCGGCCAGGAGTCCGTCTGGGACTACCCCCGCCCGCCCCGGATCGACCGCAGCGACGAGCTCGTCGAGGTGGTCCTCGGCGGCCGCGCCGTCGCCCGGACCCGCGAGGCGCTCCGGGTGCTCGAGACAAGCCACCCGCCGACGTACTACCTGCCCGCCTCGGCCTTCGAGGAGGGCGTGCTGCAGCCGGTCCCCGGCACCACCCACTGCGAGTGGAAGGGGCGGGCGTCGTACTTCGACCTGGTCTCCCCCGACGGCCCCACCGCCGAGCGGGCCGCCTGGACGTACGCCGACCCGGTGCGCGGGTTCGAGTCGCTGCGCGACCACGTGGCCGTGATGCCCGCCGCCGTCGACGAGTGCCGCGTCGACGGCGAGACCGTGCGCCCTCAGGAGGGCCGGTTCTACGGCGGGTGGATCACCAGCCGGGTGGTCGGGCCCTTCAAGGGCGGGCCCGGCACCTGGGGCTGGTGAGGGGGCTGGTGACCGGCCGGCTGGTCAGACCGACGTGGCGCCGGCCGCCTCGGTCGTCTCCAGGCCGTGGGCGCGCCGGATGACGTCGACGATCCCGCCCATGATCCCGGTCAGCCCGAAGTCCTTGGGCGTGTAGACCGCGGCCACGCCCATCTCGACCAGCCGTCGTCCGTCGCTGTCGGGGATGATCCCGCCGACGATGACCGGCACGTCCTCGAGACCGGCCTCCCGCAGCCCGTCCAGCACCGCCGGCACGAGCTCCATGTGGGAGCCCGACAGGATCGAGAGCCCGACGCAGTGCACGTCCTCGGCGACGGCGCCGGCCACGATCTGCTCCGGCGTGAGCCGGATCCCCTGGTAGACGACCTCGAAGCCGGCGTCGCGCGCCCGGACCGCGACCTGCTCGGCGCCGTTGGAGTGGCCGTCGAGCCCGGGCTTGCCGACCAGCAGCCGCAGCCGCCCGCCGAGCTCCTCGCCGGTGGCGCGGACCCGCTCGCGCACCTCGGCGAGCTCGGCGCCGGCCTCGGCGACGCCGACGGCGCCGGAGACGCCGGTGGGGGCGCGGAACTCGCCGAACACCTCGCGCAGCGTGCCGGCCCACTCCCCCGTGGTCGCGCCGGCCCGGGCGGCGGCGAGCGTGGCCGTCATCAGGTTGGCGTTCGTCTTCGCGTCCGCGGCGAGGCGCGCCAGCGCCTCGGCGACCGCGGCCTCGTCACGCTGCGCCTTCCACTGCTCGACCGACCGGTGCGCCGCGGCCTCCGCCTCGGGGTCGGCGGTCTGGATGGCGCCGTCGAGGTCGGCGGTGAGCGGCGAGGGCTCGGTGGACTCGAAGCAGTTGACGCCGACGATCTTCTCGTCGCCGGACTCGATGCGCGCGCGCCGCGCGGCGTGGGCGGAGACCAGCTGCTGCTTCATGTAGCCCGACTCGACGGCGGCGATCGCACCGCCCATGGCCTGCACCCGGTCCATCTCGGCCTTGGCGCCGGCGACCAGCTCGGCCACCTTGGCCTCGACCACGCGGGAGCCGCTGAAGATGTCGTCGTACTCCAGCAGGTCGGACTCGAAGGCCAGCACCTGCTGCAGCCGCAGCGACCACTGCTGGTCCCAGGGCCGCGGCAGGCCGAGGGCCTCGTTCCACGCCGGCAGCTGGACCGCACGCGCCCGCGCGTCCTTTGACAGGGTGACGCCGAGCATCTCGAGCACGATGCGCTGCACGTTGTTCTCCGGCTGCGCCTCGGTCAGGCCCAGCGAGTTGACCTGCACGCCGTAGCGGAACCGGCGCATCTTCGGGTCCTTCACGCCGTAGCGCTCCCGGGTCAGCTCGTCCCAGAGCTCGACGAAGGCGCGCATCTTGCACATCTCCTCGACGAACCGGACGCCGGCGTTGACGAAGAACGAGATCCGGCCGACGACCTTCTCGAAGTCCTCCTCCCCGACCTGGCCCGACGCCTTGACAGCGTCCAGCACCGCGATCGCGGTGCACATCGCGTAGGCGAGCTCCTGCGTCGGCGTCGCCCCGGCCTCCTGCAGGTGGTAGCTGCAGATGTTGATCGGGTTCCACTTGGGGATCTGGTTGACCGTGTAGGAGATGACGTCCGAGATCAGCCGCAGCGAGTGCTCCGGCGGGAACACGTAGGTCCCACGCGACAGGTACTCCTTGATGATGTCGTTCTGGGTGGTCCCCGCGAGCTGGGCGGCCACCTCCTCCGGGGCGAGGTCGGGGTTCTGCTCCTCGGCCACCACCTGGTAGAGCGCCAGCAGCCACATCGCGGTGGCGTTGATCGTCATCGAGGTGTTCATCCCCGTCAGCGGGATGTCCTCGAACAGGCGGCGCATCTCGCCGAGGTGCGGCACCGGGACACCGACCTTGCCAACCTCGCCGCGCGCGAGCGACGAGTCCGGGTCGTAGCCCGTCTGCGTCGGCAGGTCGAACGCGACCGACAGGCCGGTCTGACCCTTGGCCAGGTTGGTGCGGTACAGCGCGTTGGAGGCAGCGGCGGTCGAGTGGCCGGCGTACGTCCGCATCACCCAGGGGCGGTCCTTCTCGCTCATGGGGCGAGCGTAGGACTCCGGCTACCGGGAGGTAACCGGTTGGCGTGTGGGGTATCCAACAGCGGCGGGCCTCAGGCGGTGGCGGCCGCCCGGTCGACCTCGACGAGGCGGATCAGCCGCGACAGGTGCAGCATGCGCCGGACGGCCGGACCACAGCCCCGCAGCACCAGGTGGCGGCCCTCGTGGCCGGCCTCCCTGGTCGCCATCGCCAGCACCTTGAGCGCGGTGAGGTCGATCGCGGTCACGCCGGTGAGGTCGACCGCCACGTCGCCCTCGCACGACGCCAGGAGGTCGTAGAGCGCGGTGCGCACCTCCGGCGTGCTGCGCACGTCGAGGTCCCCGCACAGCACGAGGGTCGATCCGTCGACCATGAGCTCGGCCCCGCCGGCGACCCAGCCGTCGGCGCGCCCGCCCTCCTCGGCCGTCCCCTTGCCCGTCGACTGACTCATCCGCCACATCCCTCCCCGGGCCCGGTCCCGGCTCGGCGCGCCACCCGGCCCGACCGGCCGTGGCGACGCGACACCCACCTGTTACCCACTATGACGCTGCTCACGCCCGATCGGTTGCCTGCGCCCCGGCGAGTCCTGCTTCGCGTGCCCGTCTACGCTTCGCGCATGGTCAACCTGACGCGCATCTACACCCGCACCGGGGACGACGGCCGGACGCGGCTCGGCGACATGAGTGCGACCACCAAGACCGACGTCCGGCTGCGCGCCTACGCCGACGTCGACGAGGCCAACGCCGCCATCGGCGTCGCCCTCGCCCACGCAGCCGCGTCGGGCGGGCTCGACGAGGACGTCGTGCAGGTGCTGACGACCATCCAGAACGACCTGTTCGACGTCGGCGCCGACTTCTGCACCCCAGTCGTCGAGAACCCGGAGTACCCGCCGTTGCGCATCGAGCAGGAGTACGTCGACCGGCTCGAGCACTGGTGCGACCACTACAACGCGGACCTGCCGAAGCTGAGCTCGTTCATCCTCAGTGGCGGCACCGTGGCCGCCGCCCACCTCCACGTCGCCCGGACCGTCGTCCGGCGCGCCGAGCGCGCCGCCTGGGCCGCGTGGGAGGAGCACGCCGAGACCATGAACAAGGTGGCGATCACCTACCTCAACCGGCTCTCGGACCTGCTGTTCATCCTCGCCCGCCACGCGAACCGGGAGCAGGGCGACGTCCTGTGGGTGCCGGGCGGGGAGCGGAAGGCCTGACCGCCGCAACAGTCGCTGCGGCCGGCACCATCAGCACCGCGATCGCCAGCAGGGCCTCGCGCGTTCCGACTGCGTCGGCTAGCCGGCCGAGCAGCGGCGGTCCCGCCAGGAACGCCGCGTAGCCCAGGGTCGCGACCACGCTGACCCGGGCGGGCGCCCGCCGGCGGTCGTCGCCGGCCGCGCTCATGCCGACCGGGAAGCCGAGCGAGGCACCGAGGCCCCACACCACCACGCCGAGCCCCACGAGGACCGGGTGGCCGCCGAGCACCACCAGCAGCACCCCCGCGGCGGCGACCGCGCAGGTGCTCCACAGCACCGGCGCCCGCCCGAACCGGTCGAGCAGCACCGGCCCGACGAGCCGACCGGTGGTCATCGCCGTGACGAAGCCGGCGAAGCCGAGCACGCCGACCCACTGCGGGGCGTCGTAGCCGTCGATGAGCGCCAGCGCCAGCCAGTCGTTGGCGGTGCCCTCCGCGGCCGCGAAAGCGAGCACCATGAGCCCGATCGCGAGGGTGCGGGGCTCCCGCCAGGCGGACCGGCCGCCGGCGACCGGTGCGGTGTCGTCGTCGTCGGCCTCCGGGTCGGCGCCGAGGAAGGCCGCCACGCCGAGGGTGACGAGGACCAGCGCGACCACCGAGACCGTGCCGAGGTGGAGCGGCAGCCAGACGTCGACCTTGGTGACGACCACGCCCACTCCGGCGCCGAGGATCGTGCCGATGCTCCAGCCCGCGTGGAACCGGGGCATGACCGTCCGGCCCAGCCCGTGCTCGACGGCCGCCGCCTCGACGTTCATCGCGACGTCCCAGACGCTGGTGCCGACGCCGTAGGCGAAGAAGCCGACGGCCGTCAGCCACACCGAGGCCGGGCCGACCACGGCGGAGGCCGCCAGCAGCAGGCCCAGGACGACCAGGACGGCTCCACCCCGGACGACGGCGACGGTGCTGGTACGACGGATCAGGGTGCCGCTCGAGGGCAGCGCCAGCACCGAGCCGAGGGCGATCGCGAGCAGCAGCAGCCCCAGCGCGCTGTTCGTCAGGTCGAGGTCGCGCCGGACGTCGGGCAGCCGGGCGACGAGCGCGGCGAAGCAGAACCCGTTGAGGATGAAGACGAGACCGACGGCCCGGCGGGCCCGATCGACGGCGAGCGGGCCGGCGCCGCCGGGCGCGCTCACAGCTCGGCGGCCGCGCCCGGCGGGGCCGCCTCGAGCCAGGCCTGGAAGCCGGTCAGCGACGGTGGCGCCATGGCCAGCTCGAGCGGGCCGCCCGGGGTGGCGCAGAGGACCACGACGTGGTCGGGGTAGAGCGACATCTGCTCGACGCCCTCGGGGTCGCGCCGGCCGCCGTAGCTCAGGTCGGCGCGGCGCCAGACCCGCTTGGGCCGCGGAGAGAGGGAGAAGATGCGGAACCACTCGAGGTCGTCGCCCGAGTAGCGACCGAGCCCGAGAAGCCAACCGCGCCCGACCCGTTCGGGTCGGACGCGGTAGCTGAGCTCGAAGGTGCCGCCGTTGCGGGCGAGCAGGCGACGCCGGACGACGAGGGCGACGCCGTAGAGCAGCACGAGGGCGAACAGGACACCGATGGTGTCCAGCACCCACTGCCAGAGCGGCATCCACCCTCCCTCCGGCGCCCCGCACGGGCGCACGTCCAACGCGGTGCGCACACCCTAGCGGGGCGTCACCGGAGGGTCGTGGTCAGGCCTGCTCCACCGCCCGGATCCGGGCGCGGGCCCAGGCGGCGGTGACCGCCGCCTCGGCGCCGTCGGTCTGCTCGCCGGCCTGCTCGGCCCGCTCGAGATCGGCGCGTGCCTTCTCGAGGTCGATGTCGTGGGACATCTGGGCGTGCTCGGCCAGGATCGAGACCCGGTTGCCCGCGACGGACAGGAACCCGGCGTCGACCGCCGCGATCCAGGTCTCGTCGTCGGCCGTGCGGACGTCGACGACGCCGTCCACGAGCAGCGAGAGCAGCGGCGCGTGGCCGGGCAGGATGCCGACGTCGCCCTCGGTGGTGCGGGCGATGACCAGCGCGGCCTCGCCCGACCACACCGTCCGGTCGGCAGCGACGAGCTCCACCTGGAGCCGTGCGTCACTCATCAGTCAGTCCTTTCGCGGGCGGCCGGGGCCGCCTTGGCGGATCCGGTCAGAGGTTCTTCTGGATCTCGGCCCACTTCTGCTCGACGTCGTCCAGACCGCCGCACATGAAGAACGCCTGCTCGGCCACGTGGTCGTACTCACCGTCGGCGATCTTGTTGAACGCCTCGATGGTGTCGGACACCGGGACCGTCGAGCCCTCGATGCCGGTGAACTGCTTCGCCACGTAGGTGTTCTGCGACAGGAAGCGCTGGATCCGGCGAGCCCGGGACACGATGATCTTGTCCTCTTCGGAGAGCTCGTCGACACCGAGGATCGCGATGATGTCCTGGAGCTCCTTGTTGCGCTGCAGGATCTGCTTGACGCGGATCGCGCAGTTGTAGTGTTCCTGACCGATGTACTGCGGGTCGAGGATCCGGGAGGTCGAGGTCAGCGGGTCCACGGCCGGGTAGATACCCAGCGACGCGATCTCACGCGACAGCTCGGTGGTCGCGTCGAGGTGCGCGAACGTGGTCGCCGGAGCCGGGTCGGTGTAGTCGTCCGCCGGCACGTAGATCGCCTGCATCGAGGTGATCGAGTGACCGCGAGTCGAGGTGATCCGCTCCTGCAGCACGCCCATCTCGTCGGCGAGGTTCGGCTGGTATCCCACGGCGGACGGCATGCGGCCGAGCAGCGTGGACACCTCGGAACCGGCCTGGGTGAACCGGAAGATGTTGTCGATGAAGAGGAGCACGTCCTGCTTCTGGACGTCGCGGAAGTACTCCGCCATCGTCAGCGCGGACAGCGCGACGCGCAGCCGGGTGCCCGGCGGCTCGTCCATCTGGCCGAAGACGAGGGCGGTCTGGCCGAGAACGCCGGCCTCCTCCATCTCGACGATCAGGTCGTTGCCCTCACGGGTGCGCTCGCCGACGCCGGCGAACACCGACACACCACCGTGGTCCTTGGCGACACGCGCGATCATCTCCTGGATGAGCACGGTCTTGCCGACGCCCGCACCACCGAACAGGCCGATCTTGCCGCCCTGCACGTACGGGGTGAGGAGGTCGATGACCTTGATGCCGGTCTCGAACATCTGCGTCTTCGACTCCAGCTGGTCGAAGGCCGGGGCCTTGCGGTGGATACCCCACCGCTCGTCGACCTCGAAGCGCTCGCCCTCCTCGAGGTTGAGCACGTCACCGGTGGCGTTGAAGACCTTGCCGAGGGTCGCGTTGCCGACGGGGACCTGAATCGGGTTGCCGGTGTCGCGCACCGAGGCGCCCCGGACCAGGCCGTCGGTCGGCTTCAGCGAGATGGCGCGGACCATGCCCTCACCGATGTGCTGGGCCACCTCGAGCGGGAGGACCGTGGTCTCGCCCGCCAGGGTCACCTCGACCTCGAGCTTGTTGTAGATCTCCGGCATCGAGTCAACGGGGAACTCGATGTCGACGACCGGGCCGATCACCCGGGCGATGCGACCGACACCCGCAGCGCCGGTCTCCTTGGTCTCTTCAACCGTTGCAGTCATGTCTCTCACTCACTCCCGGAGGTGGCGTCGGCGAGCGCGTTGACGCCTCCGACGATCTCGCTGATTTCCTGGGTAATGCCGGCCTGGCGGGCCTGGTTGGCGATTCGGGTGTACTTCTTGATCAGCTCTTCCGCGTTGTCCGTCGCGGACTTCATCGCCTTCTGCCGGGCGGCGAGCTCGGAAGCCGCCGCCTGCAGGAACGCGAAGAAGATCCGGCTCTGGACGTAGCGCGGCAGGAGCTGGTCGAGCACCTCCTGGGGGGACGGCTCGAACTCGTAGAGCGGCAGCACCTCGTCCGAGGCGGGTCGCTCCTCCCCCTCGACGACCTCCAGGGGCAGCAGCCGCACCGCGGTGGGCTCCTGCACCAGCATCGACCGGAACCGGGTGTAGACGACGTGGACCTCGTCCACCCCGCCCTCATCGGTCTGGGCGTCCGCGAGGAAGGCGTCGATCAGGGTCTGACCCACCTCGGCGGCGACGTCGTACGACGGCTGGTCGGAGAAGCCCGTCCAGGACTTCATGATCCGCCGGTTGCGGAACTTGAAGTACGCCTCGCCCTTGCGCCCGCAGATGTAGGTGTCGATCTCCTTGCCCTCGTCCCGGAGCTTCTCCGCGAGGCGCTCGTACTCCTTGATGACGCTCGAGGAGTAGGCGCCCGCGAGGCCGCGGTCGCTGGTGACGATGAGCACGGCGGCCCGCTTGGGGTCCTCCGACTCCTGCGTCATGGGGTGCTCGACGTTGGAGTACGTCGCCACCGCGGACACGGCACGGGTCAGCTCGCGGGCGTAGGGCGCGGCCGACTGGGCCCGCTGCTGCGCCTTGATGATTCGGGACGCAGCAATGAGCTCCATGGCGCGCGTGATCTTCTTCATCGACTCGGTCGATCTGATCCGCGCGCGGTACTCACGCAGCGATACGGCCATCGTCAGCCCCGCTTCTGCTTGACGATCTGCTCCTGGTCCTCGTCCTCAAGCGCCTCGGCCTGGGGCTCGGTGCCGACCTTGATCGAGCCGCCCTCGGACGTCTCGAACTGGTCGAGGAAGGAGTCGTAGGCACCCTCGAGCGACTTCTCGGTCTCGTCCTCGAACTTCAGCGACTCGCGAATCGCCGACAGGATGCCGTCGTGCGAGCGGCGCAGGTAGTCGAGGAACTCCTGCTCGAAGCGGATGACGTCGCCGACCGGGACGCGGTCGAGACGGCCGGTGGTGCCGAGCCACAGCGAGACGGTCATCTCGTCGAGCGGGTACGGCGAGTAGGCCGGCTGCTTCAGCAGGGCCATGAGCCGCTGGCCGCGGTCGAGCTGCTGGCGCGACGCCGCGTCGAGGTCGGAGGCGAACATCGCGAAGGCCTCCATGGCGCGGTACTGCGCGAGGTCGACCTTCAGCGAGCCGGTGACGGCCTTCATCGCCTTGGTCATCGCGGCGCCACCCACGCGGGACACCGACACACCGACGTCGATGGCCGGGCGCTGGTTGGACGCGAACAGGTCCGACTGCAGGAAGATCTGGCCGTCGGTGATCGAGATGACGTTGGTCGGGATGAACGCCGAGACGTCGTTGGCCTTGGTCTCGATGATCGGCAGACCGGTCATCGAGCCCGCGCCCATCTCGTCCGAGAGCTTGGCGCAGCGCTCGAGGAGCCGGCTGTGCAGGTAGAAGACGTCACCCGGGTAGGCCTCACGACCCGGCGGGCGGCGCAGCAGCAGCGACACGGCGCGGTAGGCCTCGGCCTGCTTCGTCAGGTCGTCGAAGACGATCAGGACGTGCTTGCCGTCGTACATCCAGTGCTGGCCGATGGCCGAGCCGGTGTAGGGAGCGAGGTACTTGAAGCCGGCGCTGTCGGACGCGGGGGCGGCGACGATGGTGGTGTACTCCAGCGCGCCGGCCTCCTCGAGGGCGCCACGCACGGAGGCGATGGTCGAGCCCTTCTGGCCGATGGCGACGTAGATGCAGCGGACCTGCTTCGTCGGGTCGCCGGAGTCCCAGTTCTGCTTCTGGTTGATGATCGTGTCGATCGCGATCGTCGTCTTGCCGGTCGCGCGGTCACCGATGATCAGCTGGCGCTGGCCGCGACCGATCGGGGTCATCGCGTCGATGGCCTTGATGCCGGTGGCGAGCGGCTCGTGGACCGACTTCCGCTGCGTCACGGTCGGCGCCTGGAGCTCCAGGGCGCGGCGGCCGACGGTCTCGATGTCGCCCAGGCCGTCGATCGGGTTGCCCAGCGGGTCGACGACGCGGCCCATGAAGCCGTCGCCGACGGGGACCGAGAGGATCTCGCCGGTGCGGCGGACCGTCTGGCCCTCCTCGATCTTGTCGAAGTCACCGAGGATCACGACACCGATCTCGCGGGTGTCGAGGTTCAGGGCGATGCCCAGCGTGCCGTCCTCGAACTCCAGCAGCTCGTTGGCCATGGCCGACGGCAGACCGGAGACCCGGGCGATACCGTCACCGGCCTGGGCGACCGTGCCGACCTCTTCCTTGCTGGCGGCGTCGGGCTGGTACTCGGACACGAAGCGCTGCAGCGCGTCCCGGATCTCGTCCGGACGGATCGAAAGCTCCGTCATCTCTGCCTACTCTCTTGGCTCTCGTACTACTGGATGTTCGGTTGGGGGCCGGGTCAGCCGGCCAGCTTGCGTCGGGCCTCGTCGAGCCGCGCGGACACGCTGCCGTCGATGACGTCGTCACCGATCTCGACGCGCATGCCGCCGACCAGCCCGGGCTCGACCACCACGTTGAGGTGGACCTCGCGGCCGTACTGGCGGCTCAGTGCCTGGCGCAGGCGCTCGCGGTCGCCGTCGTTCAGCGGGCGGGCGACGCGGACCCGCGCCACCTGCTCGCCGTAGACCGCAGCCGCGACCTTCTGGTACTCGGCGATGGCGACCCCGGTCGAGCGGTGCGAGCCGGCCAGTGCCTGCTCCACCAGACGGACGGTCGCGGGCAGCGCCTTGCCGTCGAGCAGCGAGCGGAGGAGCCCGCGCTTGTCGTCGACGCTGCGAGCCGGGTCGGACAGCGCGGAGCGCAGCTCCACGTTGTCGTTGACGAGCTGGCCGACGACGAAGAGCTCGTCGGCCAGCCGCCGGGCGTCGCCGCTGCCGGCCGAATGGACCAGCGCCACGACCCCGAGGTGCTCCAGGGCGTCGGCAAGGTCGCGGCTGGCCGTCCAGCGACGACGCACCGCCTCCACCGCCAGGTCGAGCGCGAGCGGCTCGACCTTGCCCTCGAAGAGGTTGCGCACCAGACCGGCCTTGGCCTCCGACGGGGTCGAGACGTCGGTCGCGACGCGCCGCAGCCCGGCCTCGGACCGCACCACGCCGGCGAGGCCGAGGACGTCGTCGCCCACCTTCGCGGCGTCGGCGGAGCCGAGACCCTGCTCGAGCTGGTCGACCAGGGCGCCCTGCGCCTCGGCCGACGCGCCTCGCATCGTCATCAGCGCGCCTCGTTCCCGGCGGTCTGCGACGACTCGAGCGTCTCGAGGTCGGCCAGGAAGCGCTCGACGACGCGGTTGGACCGCTCGTCGTCCTCCAGGCTCTCCCCGACGATGCGGCTCGCGAGGGACGTCGCCAGGGCGCCGACCTCGCTGCGCAGCGACGTCACGGCCTGCTGCCGCTCCGCCTCGATCTGCGCCTTGCCGTGCTCGACGATGCGCGAGGCCTCGGTCTGGGCCTGCTCGCGCATCTCCGCGATGATCGCGGCACCCTGCTCGCGGGCCTCCTCGCGGATGCGAGCGGCCTCGTGGCGGGCCTCACCGAGCTGCTGCTCGAGCTCGGCCAGCTTGGCGTCGGCCTCGGCCTGCTTGGTCTCGGCCGCGGCCAGGCCACCCTCGATAGCCGCAGTACGCGCGGCGTAGGTCTCCTCGAACGCGGGGGCGACGTACTTCCTCACGAGGAGGAAGAGCAGCCCGAAGACGACGAGCGAGAGGATGATCTCGATGCCGTGGGGCAGGAGCGGGTTGAGCTCCTCGGCTGCCCTCACCACCACCGGGGCGTCAAGTGTCTGCATGGAAGGTCCTTCCGGAGTCCTGGGTCAGGAAGTGGTGGGACCCGTCAGAGCACGAAGGCGAGGGCGATACCGATGATCGCCAGCGCCTCGGCGAGCGCGAAGCCCAGGATGGCGATCGACTGCAGGCGGCTCTGGGCCTCCGGCTGGCGAGCGACACCGCTGATGTAGGCGGCGAAGATCAGACCGATACCGACACCGGGGCCGATCGCAGCCAGGCCGTAACCGATCATGTTGAGGTTGCCGTCCACGGCGATTTCCTTTCGGTTGTTGCTTCTTCGAAGGGTGTTACTGGGGTGAACTCAGGGGTGTTGCTCAGTGCTCGTCCGCGAGCGCGCCCTGGATGTACATGGCGTTCAGGAGGACGAAGACGTAGGCCTGCAGGAACTGGATCAGCACCTCCAGGAAGGCCACCGCGATGAACAGCAGCCAGGCGAGGATGCCGACCGGCTTCACCAGCGCCGCGCCCTCCAGGAGGAGGTACTCGCCACCCAGCGCGAAGAGGATCAGCAGCAGGTGGCCGGCGAACATGTTGGCGAAGAGACGGAGGGCCAGCGTGACCGGGCGGACCACGATGTTGGACATGAACTCCAGCGGCACGAGCAGCAGGAGGATCGGCCCGGAGATGCCCGAGGGCACCGACTGCAACTTGAAGTAGCCGGCGAAGCCGTGCTTCTTGATGCCGACGGCGTTGTAGATGACCCAGCTCATCAGCGCGAGTCCGTAGACCATGCCCGAGCGCGAGAACGTCGGGAACTGGAAGAACGGGATCGTCGCGAACAGGTTGTTGATCAGCAGGAAGAAGAAGAGCGCGAAGAGGTAGGGCACGAACCGCGCGAAGTCGTGGCCGCCGATGATCTCGCGGCCCAGGCTGTTGCGGACGAAGCCGTAGGCCTCCTCGCCGACGTACTGCAGCCGGCCCGGGACCATGGCGCGCTTGCGGGCGGCCAGGTAGAAGAAGGCGAACACCAGAATGCCCGCGAGCACGACCTGGAGCATCGGCTTGGTCACGCCGAGCACGAACTCCTGGCCGAACATCATGAACGTGGCGTCCCCGCCACCGATGGGGGGCAGGTCGAAGTCTGCCGGGCCGGGCGGGGTGAAGCCCTCTCCATCAGCGGTGCGCACCACGACGGCTGCGTTGGTCACCAGTTCTCCTCTAGTCGTCGTGCGGAGCCGCACGGTTGAAGCGGGCAAAAGTCATGACGATGCCGAGCCCCGCACCGAACACGATGCCCAGCGCCACCAGGAACGAGGTTCCGAGCCACCGGTCCGCCAACCAGCCGAGCAGGCCGTAGAAGACCACTCCGGACACGACGTAACCGAACGCGTGCCACGGATCGCCCTTGGGTCGGTCGTCCCCGCTCGCAGGCGGAGGACTGTGCTGACTCATCGCGCCCCGGACAATAGCAGTCGCCGCGGGTCATCGTTCACCCCCCTCGGCCCCGTGCGGACGCCCCTCACGGGGCTCCGTGGCCCCCTCCGGGGCCGGCAGGTCGAAGGCGGGGATGCGGCGCCGCGTCGAGAGCAGCACCAGCGTCACCAGCCACACGAGGGTGGCGACGACGGCGGTCACGCCAAGCCACTCGCGGTCCAGGCGCGCCCCGAGCAGGTCGGACCGCTCGAGCGCGACGAACACCATCAGCAGCACGAGCACCTGCAGCGTGTACGTCAGCAGCGCGAACAGCAGCGACGCCGTGGGCAGGACGCCGGCGACGACGTTGACCACCAACGAGCCGCCGGCGCAGACCACGGCGACGACGAGCGCCCCGACGAGCGCCCCCCACGCCGCGGTCGACCCGTCCACGACGCCGCCGAGGACGGCGGCGAGGACGCCGATCGCCACGGTGACCACGAAGCCTCCGAGGAGGACGGTCACCCCGCTGTCGCGGGTGCGTCGGGGGGTCTGGACCATGGCGTCCGTCCTGGATCGGTAGGGCGGGGCGTCGGCCCCGGGCAGGTCTCCCGAGGGCTCGTGAAAACTATCACAAAGTCCCCGGAGGCCCGGAAACCGGGGGGTCGGGGCACCCTCGGTCAGACGTCCTCGTGGGCGCGCAGGTGCGGGGCGTGGACGACGGGCAGCGCGAACGTCAGCACGATCGTGAGGACCGCGGCGCCGGCCAGCGAGGCCCACATCAGCCCGCCGGTGTAGAGGCTGGCCACGACGGTGCCGAACGCGACCAGGCCCGCCCACATCCACATGATCAGGACGGCCCTGCGCTGCGAGTGCCCGATCTCGAGCAGCCGGTGGTGCAGGTGCTGCTTGTCCGGGGCGAACGGCGAGCGCCCGGCGCGGGTCCGCCGGACCACCGCCAGCAGCAGGTCGGCCATGGGCACGATGAGGATCGAGACCGGCAGCAGGACGGGGAGCAGGGTGGGCAGCAGGCTGGCCTGCGAGCCGGACGCGCCCTGCGTGAGCTCCGCTCCGGAGAACTGGCCCGACAGGGTCACCGCGCTGGCCGACAGCACGAGCCCGATCAGCATCGAGCCGCTGTCCCCCATGAACAGCCTCGCCGGGTTGAAGTTGTGGGGCAGGAACCCGGCGCAGGCCCCGGCCAGCGCTGCGCTGAGCAGCGCCCCGGTGATCGCCAGGGAGACGCCGTTGAGGTTGGCGAGCTGGTAGCAGAACACGAGGAACGCCAGCGAGCCGATGCCGACCACGCCGGCCGCCAGCCCGTCGAGGCCGTCGACGAAGTTCACGGCGTTGACGGTGGCGACCACGATCAGCACGGTCAGCAGCGCCCCCTGCGCGGCGTCGAGCGCGAACTGTCCACCGTCCTGCGTGGGGAAGAAGGTGTACTGGATGCCGGAGAAGATCAGGAAGCCGGCCGCGAGCACCTGCCCGCCGAGCTTGGACAGGGCATCGATCTCGAACAGGTCGTCGAGCACCCCCACCGCGCAGATCATGGTGCCGGCGATGAGCACGATCCCGGCGTCCCGGAAGACGAACGGCCCGCCGTTGGTGGAGAGGAAGGGCAGTTCGCGCGCGACCAGGAACGCCGCCCAGAGCCCGCCCAGCATCGCCAGGCCGCCGAGGTAGGGGATCGGCTCGTCGTGGACGTCGCGGTCACGGACCGCGGCGACGGCACCGGTCCGCAGCGCGATCTCGCGGGCGACCACCGTGAGCAGGTAGGTCACGGCGGCCGCGACGAGGAAGACGACGAGGTACTCCCGCATCGACCCCGCGCCTCAGGCGTCGTCCGTCAGGGTGGCGCCCAGCGGCTCCAGCACGGCGTTGATCTCCTCGAGCGAGAGGGCACCGCGGCGCAGCACACGCCCCTGGGTGCCGGTCACGTCGACGATCGTCGAGGCCTCCTTGCCGGGCGCCTCCCCCGCGTCGACGATGACCTCGACCTTGTCCCCCAGCATCTCCTCGGCCTGGTCCGCGTCCACGGCCGCCGGCTTGCCGGTGAGGTTGGCGGAGCTCACGGCCAGCGGGCCGGTCCGCTCCAGCAGCGCCAGTGCCACCGGGTGGTCGGGCATCCGCACCGCGACCGTGCCGCGGGTGTCGCCGAGGTCCCACTGGAGGGAGGCCTGCTGGGTGCAGACGAGCGTCAGCGGCCCGGGCCAGAAGGCCTCCACGAGCGCCCGGGCGTAGCCCGGCACACCCACGGCGATGGCGTCGAGGGTGGTGGCGGCACTGACGAGGACCGGTGGCGGCATCTCGCGGCCGCGCCCCTTGGCGGCCAGCAGCGCGCGCACGGCCGCCGGGTCGAAGGCGTCGGCGCCGATGCCGTAGACGGTGTCGGTGGGCAGCACGACCAGCTTGCCCTGCTGCACGGCCGTGCTGGCCGCGGCGACGGCTGCCTCGCGCTCCTCGTCGGTGGACGTCGGGTATCGCTCGCTCACGACAGGTATGTTGCCAGTCGCGCCGTCACGAAGCGCGGACGCCCGGCCAGGTCGCGGTGGTCGCGCACCTCGCCCCACCGTCCGGTGACGCTGAAGACCGCCGGGGCGCTCTCCCCCTGCTCGTCGGCGTGCTCCGCACCGAGCACTCCGCCGGGCCGCAGCAGCCGCGCGGCGCGCGCCTCGAGCACCCGCATCGCGTCCAGCCCGTCGTCCCCCGACCACAGCGCGAGGGACGGGTCGTGGTCGCGCGCCTCGGGGGCCACCGACTCCCACGCCTCGAGCGGGATGTACGGCGGGTTGCAGACGACCACGTCGACGGTGCCGTCGAGGTCGGCGAAGGCCTCGGCCATGTCGCCCTGCCGCAGGTCGACCCCGGTCCCCGCGAGGTTGCGCGTGGCCCAGCCGTGGGCCACCTCGTCGAGCTCGACGGCGTGGATTTCGGCGTGCGGCACCTCGTGGGCCACCGCCTTGGCGATCGCCCCGGACCCCGTGCACAGGTCGACGACCACCGGCCGCTCGAGCGACAGCGCCGCCTCCACCGCCCAGCCGGCGAGGAGCTCGGTCTCGGGGCGCGGCACGAAGACCCCCGGCCCCACCGCGAGCTCGACGTGGCGGAAGTGGGCGGTGCCGAGGAGGTGCTGCAACGGCTCCCGGCCCGTCCGGCGCTCGACCAGGGCGCGGAAGCGCTCCGCCACCTCACCCGGCACGACCGACCGCAGCACGAGGTCGCCCCGGCGGCAGCCCAGCACGTGGGCCAGCAGCTCGGCGGCGTCGTGCTCGGGGCTGGCCACGCCACCGGAGCCCAGGCGCGCGGCGGCCTCCGCCAGGAGGGCGCGCCGGTCGACGTCGGCGCCGCTCATGCCTCGAGGGCGGCCAGCCGCGCTGCCAGGTCCGCCTCGACGCAGGACTCGAGGACGGGCTGCAGCTCGCCGTCGAGCACCTGGTCGAGGTTGTAGGACTTGTAGCCGGTGCGGTGGTCGGAGATGCGGTTCTCCGGGAAGTTGTAGGTGCGGATGCGCTCCGAGCGGTCGACGGTGCGCACCTGGCTGCGCCGCGCCTCGCTGGCCTCGGCATCCGCCTCCTCCTGAGCGACCGCGAGCAGCCGGGACCGCAGGATGCGCAGCGCCTGCTCCTTGTTCTGGAGCTGGCTCTTCTCGTTCT
Organism: Nocardioides sp. GCM10027114; assembly: GCF_042659625.1. NCBI lineage: Bacteria > Bacillati > Actinomycetota > Actinomycetes > Propionibacteriales > Nocardioidaceae > Nocardioides > Nocardioides sp. GCM10027114. The sequence goes on along the minus strand of NZ_JBHSSS010000019.1, from coordinate 12,386 downwards.
GGCAGCTCACGACGATGCCCGTCGGCACGTGGGTGATGCGCACGGCCGAGTCGGTCGTGTTGACGCTCTGGCCGCCGGGTCCGCTGCTGCGGAAGACGTCGACGCGCAGGTCGTTCTCGTCGATGACGACGTCGACCTGCTCGGCCTCCGGGAGCACCAGGACCCCGGCGGCGCTGGTGTGCACGCGCCCCTGCGACTCCGTGACGGGCACCCGCTGCACGCGGTGGACGCCGCCCTCGAACTTGAGGAGGGCGTACGGCGCCTCCCCCGGCTCGGGCGTGCCCTTCGCCTTGACCGCGACGGTCACCGACTTGTAGCCGCCCAGGTCGGACTCGGTCGCGTCGAGGACCTCGACCTTCCAGCCCCGCCGCTCGGCGTACCGGGTGTACATGCGGAGGAGGTCGCCGGCGAAGAGCGCCGACTCCTCGCCGCCCTCGCCGGACTTCACCTCGAGGAGGGCGTCCTTGGCGTCGGCGGGGTCGCGCGGCACCAGCAGCCGGCGCAGCCGCTCCTCGGTCACGGCCCGCCGGTCGGCCAGCGCCTCCACCTCCTCGGCGAAGGCGGGGTCCTCGGCCGCCAGCTCGCGCGCGGCCTCGACGTCGTCGCCGAGCCGCTGCCACTCCCGCCACGCGTCGATGACCGACGACAGCTCGGCGTAGCGCTGGTTGAGGCGCTTGGCGAGCCGGGGGTCGGCGTGCGTCTCGGGCGCGGCCAGGCGCTGCTCGAGCTCGGCGTGCTCGGCGACGAGCCCCTCGACGGCCTCGAACATCGCGCCTCCCTGCTGCGTGCTCTGGATGGACGGCCGGGATCGGCCTGGGGTGAGGTGCAGAAATCGACAGGCGCCGGCCACCCGCCGTAGCGGGGGGCCGGCGCCTGGACGGGGCTACTTCTTGGCAGCCTTGGCGTAGCGGGCCTCGAAGCGGGCGACGCGGCCGCCGGTGTCGAGGATCTTCTGCTTGCCGGTGTAGAACGGGTGGCACTGCGAGCAGACGTCGGCGTGGATGTTGCCGGAGGTCGCGGTGCTGCGGGTGGTGAACGTCGCGCCGCAGGTGCAGGTCACCTCGGTGACGACGTAGTCCGGGTGGATGTCCTTCTTCATGGTGTCCTCTCAGTCGCCGGGTCGTCGTCCGCGCCCTGCGGACCACGTGAACCGGAACCAGCCATGAATTGTGCCACCCCGGTCCAGCCGACCGGTAATCAGGACCGCTGATCCAGTGACGGGGCGACCGTGACGCCCACCGGGCCGTGAGGGACCGGCCTTGCGGAGGTCTGCGGCAGCCGCACGGTGACGGTGGTGCCCTCACCCTCGACGGACTGCACGCGGAGCTCGCCCCGGTGCTCGTCGACGACCTCCTGGACGATCCGGACCCCCAGGCCGGTCCCGGCGATCTCTTTGGCGACTGCGTTGGACGCCCGGAAGAAGCGGGTGCCGAGGCGGTCGAGCTCGCCGGCGGGGATGCCGATGCCGTGGTCCCGCACCACCACCAGCAGGTCGTCCGCGTCACGCGACACGGAGACGTCGACCACGCCGCTGCCCTGGGTGAACTTCACCGCGTTGCCGACGACATTGCGCAGCGCGCGCTGGAGCATGGGGCGGTCGGCCAGGAGCGAGAGCCGCTCCCCCGCCACCAGGCCGAGGTCGATGCGGATGCCCCGGTTGGCGGCCGGGATCCGAAGGTCGGTGACGACGTCGACGACGATCGCGGCGAGGTCGACCTCCTCCAGCTCGTCGACCCCGGACTCGGCTCGCGACAGCGTGAGCAGGTCCTCGATGAGCAGCCGGAGACGTCCGACATTGCGACGCATCGCGTCCAGCATCTTCTGGTGGTGAGGGGCGACCCGGCCGTCGAACTCGTCGTTGATCAGCTCGAGGTAGCCGCTGATGGTGGCGAGCGGCGTCCGCAGCTCGTGGGAGACGTTGGCGACGAAGTCGCTCCGGGCGGTGTCGAGGTAGCGCAGCTCCTGGTGGACGCGGAGCTCGACCGCCCGGGCGAGGTCCTCGGCCTCGGCCAGCTGGTTCAGGGCCGCGGCCACGGACCGCACCTCGCGACTGCCGGTCTGCTCGGCGCGCTCACCGGCCCCGGAGGACGCGAGCCGTCGCGCCGCTCGTTCGAGCTCGGCGAGCGGGCCCGCCACCTCGGCGAGCAGCAGCCGGCGGGACCGGCCCATGAGCCAGGCGCCCGACGTGGCCACGACCACCAGCAGCACCAGCGTCACGCCGCCCACGGTGACGGCGAGACCGCGGGCGCCGGCGAGCTCCCGCTCGAGCGCCGCCACCGTGCGGTCGTGGGCGGCCCGGACGTCGTCGAGGGGCTGGTCACCCGGCCGCAGCGACGCCCGGGTCCAGGCACGCGTCTCCTCCACCTCGGCCGCCACGACCGCGGCGAGCGCCCGGTCGCTGACCGCGAGCTCCTCGACGAGTCCGGCGTGCCGGGCCCAGCGCTCGCGCGCGGTGCGGTGATCGACGAGGTGCGCTCGGTCGTCGGAGCGTTCGTAGGCCGCTGCAGCGAGCGCCATGTCGGTGACGTCCTGCAGCGCCGCCCGGTGTGCCTGCTGCGCGGGGTGGACGTCCTGCGACAGCCGGGCGACGGCGTACACGGTCGAGCCCAGCCCGACCACGGCGACGACCACGAGCAGCACGGCCGTGGCGCGCACGGGTGCGAACGCGGAGGCCACCACGCGGGCAGCCGACTGGGAGCCTGGGGTGGTCACGACGTGCCGGGCCCGAGCGGCGCGAGATCCATCAGTCGCGGGTGAGGAGCGCCTCGACGCGGGAGGCGAGCTCCCGCGGGCTGAAGGGCTTGGTGATGTAGTCGTCGGCGCCGGAGTCGAACCCGGTCTCCACGTCCGACTCCTGGGCGCGCGCCGTGAGCAGGATGACGGGCAGGTCGGAGAGCGACGGGTCGGAGCGGATGACCCGCACGGCGTCGAGGCCGGAGACGCCCGGCATCATGACGTCGAGCACGGCGAGGTCGGGGCGCTGCGCCTTGCAGGCGTCGATGGCAGCGGCGCCGTCGGACACGGCGACGATGTCGTGTCCCATGGTCGACAGCTTGAACTCCACGAGCTCACGGATGTCGACGTCGTCGTCAGCGACGAGGATCCTGGCCACGCCACTCCCCCTTCCGGATGTGATCTGTGGGCGCAGCCTAACCGCCGCGGCCCCCCGAGAAAGGTGAACCGGGCCGCACGCGGCGCGTGCGGCCCGGTTCACCGGTCGAGGTCTCAGTCGTCGGAGCCCGGGGTGGGCGTCGACTTCTGCACCTGCATCAGGAACTCGATGTTCGTCTGGCTCTTCCGCAGCCGCTCGAGCAGCAGCTCGAGGGCCTGCTGGCCGTCGAGGCCGGACAGGACCCGCCGGAGCTTCCAGACGATGGCGAGCTCCTCCTTGCTCATGAGCAGCTCCTCGCGGCGGGTGCCGGACTGCACCGCGTCGATGGCCGGGAAGAGCCGCTTGTCGGCGAAGTCGCGCCGCAGCCGGATCTCCATGTTCCCGGTGCCCTTGAACTCCTCGAAGATCACCTCGTCCATCTTCGAGCCGCTCTCGATGAGCGCGGTCGCGAGGATGGTGAGGGAGCCGCCGTTCTCGATGTTGCGGGCAGCACCGAAGAAGCGCTTCGGCGGGTAGAGCGCCGCCGAGTCGACGCCGCCGGACAGGATCCGCCCGCTCGCCGGGGCGGCGAGGTTGTAGGCGCGGCCGAGGCGCGTGATGCCGTCGAGCAGGACGACCACGTCGTGGCCGAGCTCCACGAGCCGCTTGGCCCGCTCGATCGCCAGCTCCGCGACCATGGTGTGGTCGGCCGCGGGACGGTCGAACGTCGAGGAGATCACCTCGCCCTTGACCGAGCGCTCGAAGTCGGTGACCTCCTCGGGCCGCTCGTCGACCAGGACCACCATCAGGTGGCACTCGGGGTTGTTCGTGGTGATCGAGTTGGCGATCGACTGCATGATCATCGTCTTGCCGGCCTTGGCCGGGGAGACGATGAGGCCGCGCTGGCCCTTGCCGATCGGCGCGGCGATGTCGATGACCCGCCCGATGAGGTTGCCCGGCTCGGTCTCGAGGCGCAGCCGCTCGCTCGGGTAGAGCGGGGTCAGCTTGCTGAACTCGACCCGCGACCGCGCGGCCTCGGGGTCCGCCCCGTTGACGCTGTCGAGGCGCACCATCGGGTTGAACTTCTCCTTGCGCTCGCCCTCGCGGGGCTGGCGCACCTGGCCGACCACGGCGTCGCCGCGGCGCAGGCCGTACTTCTTGACCATGGTGAGCGACAGGTAGACGTCGTCCGGGCCAGGCAGATAGCCGCTGGTCCGCACGAACGCGTAGTTGTCGAGCACGTCGAGGATGCCGGCCGCCGGCACGAGGACGTCGTCCTCGAGGATCGTGGTGTCCGGCTCGTTGCGCTGGCCGCCACGGCTGCGGTCGCGGTCACGCCCGCGGCGGCGCCGGTTGCGGCTGCGGCCCTCGTCGTCGCGACCGCTCTGGTCGCCCTGGTCGGACTGGTCGGACCTGTCCCGCTTGTCGGCCTGCTGCTGGTCCCGCTGCTGGCGCTGGTCGCCACGGTCACCCTTGTCACGCTGCGTGTCCCGCTGCTGGTCACGCTGCCCGCGTTGGTCGCCGCGGTCGCGCCGGTCGCCCTGCTGCTTGTCGGCCTGCTGCTTGTCGGCCTGCTGCTTGTCGGCCTGCTGCTTCTCCGACTGCTGCTGGCGCTGCTCGGTGCGGGCGCGCCGGTCGGCCTGCTTCCCGGCCTGCTGGTCCGAGCGGTCTCGCTGCTCGTCCTTGCGCCCGTCCTTCTGCTCGTCCCGGCGCTGGTCGCGCTGCTGCTCCCGGCCGCGGTCGTCGGAGTCCTGCTTGCCAGGGTCCTGCTTGCCCGCGGTCTGGCCCCCCGAGGACTGGCCCCCCGAGGACTGGCCCCCCGAGGACTGGCCCCCCGAGGACTGGCCCCCCGAGGACTGGCCGCCGGACTGGGCACCCTTGATCGCCTCGATCAGCTGCGCCTTCTTCATGCTGCCGGCGCCGGCGATGCCCATGCTGCCGGCCATGGCCTTGAGGTCGGCGAGCAGCATGCCGTTGAGCCCGCCGCGCTTCTTCGGGGCGGCCTTGGCGCCCTCGGCAGCGGGTTCGATGGTTTCGGTCACGTGAGGTCCTTCCCACGTCATCAGTGCCGGGCCGGCGGGAGGTCGTCGGCCGCCCCGTCACGGCTGGTCACGGCTGGTCATGGTTTCCTCGCCGCCCGGCGTCACAGGAGGACGAGCGGCTGCGTGGGAGACCCACGGGGATGAGGAAGGGGTTCGCACCGCGGTCCCTGCTCGGGACGGGTGCGGCGTCGAGGGTCCGACGGGACCGCTGACGTCGGCCACGGTACCACCAGGGCCACGCGATGTGGCATCGGGCACGTTCCCGGCGTGGCCTGCGTCGACCCTCAGAGAACCAGAGCGCCCCGGTGGTCGACGGCCAGGGGCAGCGCCTCCCACCCGGACGGGCACCGCGCCAGGAGGTCGAGCCCCGCCTGACCACCGGCCGTGAACGCCAGCACGGTCGGGCCGGCGCCCGAGACGAGGGCGGCGATTCCGTCGCCGCGGAGCTCGTCGACCAGCGCCAGCGAGTCCGGCATGGCCGGTCGACGGTAGTCCTGGTGGAGGAAGTCGCGGGTGGCGCGCCAGAGCTGCTCGGGCTGTCCGCCCAGCGCGGCGACGAGCAGCGCGGCCCGGCCGGCATCGGCGGCGGCGTGCGCGTGCGGGACGGACTCCGGCAGCAGGCCGCGGGCCTTCTCGGTGCTGACGCCCACGGGCGGCACGAAGACGACGGCGCTCACGCGGGGGTCGACGGGCGCGCCGACGGCGTAGCTCGTGCCGTCCTCGGAACCGGAGATGACGAAGCCGCCGTAGAACGCGGGGGCCACGTTGTCGGGGTGGCCCTCGAGCCGGACCGCGAGGTCGAAGACCGCGTCGTCGTCCAGCAGCAGGCTCCCGCCGGCGACCAGCGCGCGGGCGAGCGCCAGGCCGCCGACGATCGCGGCCGAGGACGAGCCGAGGCCGCGCGCGTGCGGGATGCGGTTCCGGCAGTGAAGCCGCAGCCCCGTCGGGGCGGCGTCCATGGCCTCGAACGCCGCGCGCATCGCCCGCACCACGAGGTGCGACTCGTCGCGGGCCACGTCCGCCTCGCCCGCGCCCTCCACCTCGATCTCGAGGCCGGTGCGGCAGACCTCGGCGCTGAGCTCGTCACGCAGGTCGAGCGCGAGGCCCAGCGAGTCGAAGCCGGGGCCGAGGTTGGCCGAGGTCGCGGGCACGGTGACCCGGACGGGCCCGTCGACGAAGGTCGCCACGGCTCAGCGCAGCCCGGCCGCGCGGGCGGCCTCGTCCACGTCGGCGTCGACGACGTTGTCCACGAGGTCGCCGAAGCCCTCCAGGGCGGTCGCGGTGTCCTTGAGCCCGTGGCCCGTGACCGTGACGACCACCGACCGGCCGGCGTAGGACTCCCCCGCCTCGAGCTCCTGCAGCAGCCCGGCCACCCCCGCGGCCGACGCGGGCTCGACGAAGACGCCGTCGCGGGAGGCGAGGTCGCGCTGCGCGGACAGGATCTGCTCGTCGGTGACGGCGGCGAAGCGGCCGCACGACTCGTCGCGGGCGGCGACGGCCAGCTTCCACGACGCCGGGTTGCCGATGCGGATCGCGGTCGCCTTGGTCTCCGGGTGGGGGAACGGCTCGCCGGTCACCAGCGGGGAGGCACCCTCCGCCTGGAAGCCGCGCATCACCGGACGCCGGGAGGCGTGCCCGAGGTCGGCGTACTGCGTGTAGCCCAGCCAGTACGCCGAGATGTTGCCGGCGTTGCCGACCGGGAGCAGGTGGAAGTCGGGGGCGTCGCCGAGGAAGTCGACGATCTCGAACGCCGCGGTCTTCTGGCCCTCCAGCCGCACCGGGTTGACGGAGTTGACCAGGGCGACGGGGTACCGCTCGGAGAGCCCCTTGGCCATCTCCAGGCAGTGGTCGAAGTTGCCGCGCACCATGATGATCTGCGCGCCGTGGAGGATGGCCTGCGCCATCTTGCCGGCGGCGATCTTTCCCTCGGGGACGAGCACCAGCGGCTTGAGGCCGGCGCGCGCGGCGTAGGCGGCCATCGAGGCCGACGTGTTGCCGGTGGACGCGCAGACGACCGCCTTCGCGCCCTCGTGCACCGCGACCGAGATGGCGGTGGTCATGCCGCGGTCCTTGAAGGAGCCGGTGGGGTTGTCGCCCTCGACCTTCAGCCACACCTCGGCGCCGGTGAGCTCGGAGAGCCAGCCGGACGGCACGAGCGGGGTGCCGCCCTCGCGGAGGGTGACGGCGGGGACGCCCTCGGGGATGTCGAGCAGCGGGCGGTACTCCTCGATCACTCCGCGCCACTGGCGGGTGAGCGACTGCCGCCGTGCGGTGGTGTCGTGGCTCATTCCGCGCCTCCCTCGACGCGCATCACCGAGGTGACCTCGCGGACGAAGTCCCTGCCCCGCAGGTGCTCGACGGTCGCCGCGAGCCGGGCGTCGGTCGCGGTGTGCGACACGACCACGAGCTGGGCGTCCTCGTCGCGGCCCTCCTGGTGGACGGTCTGGATCGAGACGTCGTTGTCGGCGAACGCCGTGGCCACCGCCGCGAGCACGCCCGCGCGGTCGTCGACGTCGATCGCAACGTGGTAGCGGGTGACGGTCTCCCCCATCGGCAGCACCGCCCGGTCGGCGTACGCCGACTCGCCGGCGCCGCGGGTCTCTGCGAGGCGGTTGCGGGCGACGGTGACGAGGTCGCCGAGCACGGCGGACGCGGTCGGCGAGCCTCCGGCGCCGGGACCGTAGAACATCAGCTGCCCGGCGGCCTCGGACTCGACGAAGACCGCGTTGTAGGCCTCGCGCACCGACGCCAGCGGGTGGCTGCGCGGGATCATCGCCGGGTGGACCCGGACCGCGACGGCCTCGTCGCCCTCGGGGGTGGTGCGCAGCTCGCAGATGGCCAGCAGCTTCACGACGCTGTCCATCTCGCGGGCGGACTGCACGTCGGCGGCGGTGACCTCGGAGATGCCCTCGCGGTAGACGTCGGCCGCGGTGACCCGCGAGTGGAACGCCAGCGAGGCCAGGATCGCGGCCTTGGCGGCGGCATCGAAGCCCTCGACGTCGGCGGTCGGGTCCGCCTCGGCGTACCCGAGCTCCTGGGCCTCCTCGAGGGCCTCGGCGAAGCCGGCGCCGGAGGTGTCCATCTTGTCGAGGATGAAGTTGGTCGTGCCGTTGACGATGCCGAGCACGCGGGTGACGCGGTCGCCGGCCAGGGACTCGCGCAGCGGGCGCAGGATCGGGATGGCCCCGGCGACGGCGGCCTCGTAGTAGAGGTCGCGTCCGGCCTTCGCGGCCGCCTCGAACAGCGTCGGGCCGTCGTCGGCGAGGAGCGCCTTGTTGGCCGTCACGACCGACTTGCCGTGCTCGAGCGCGGCCAGGATCAGCGAGCGGGCGGGCTCGATGCCCCCGATGACCTCGACCACCAGGTCGACGTCGTCGCTGCGGACCAGGGCCTCGGCGTCGGTGGTGAGCAGACCCTCGGGCACCTCGACCTCGCGCGCGGCGTCTACGCGGCGAACCGCCACGCCCGCGAGCTCGACCGGGGCGCCGACCCGGGCCGCCAGGTCGCCGGCCTGCTCCTCGAGCAGCCGCACCACCTGCGACCCCACCGAGCCGCAGCCGAGGACGGCCACCCGCAACGCCTTGCTCTCACTCACCGTGTGCTCCCACATCAGTCGCCAACAGGTCATCCACACTCTCGCGCCGGACCACCACCCGTGTCCCGCCGTCCCGCACCGCGATCACCGGCGGCCGCGGCACGTGGTTGTAGTTGGACGCCATCGAGCGACAGTAGGCGCCGGTGCCGGGCACCGCCACCAGGTCGCCGGGCGCGACGTCACCGGGCAGGAACTCGTCGCTGACCACGATGTCGCCCGCCTCGCAGTGCTTGCCCACGACCCGGGCCAGCACCGGCGCGGCCTCGGAGGCGCGCGAGGCGAGGGTGCAGGAGTAGTCGGCGTCGTAGAGGGCGGTCCGGAGGTTGTCGCTCATGCCGCCGTCAACCGAGACGTAGGTGCGGCGGGCGCCGCCGTCGAGGGCGACCTCCTTGACCGTGCCGACCTCGTAGACGGTGCACATGGCCGGGCCGACGATCGCGCGGCCGGGCTCGATGGAGAGCCGGGGGCGGTCGACGCCCAGCGCGCGGCACTCGTGCTCGACGATCTTGCTGAGCTCGGTGGCCAGCTGCGCGGGGTCGGCCGGGTCGTCCTGGGTGGTGTAGGCGATGCCGAAGCCGCCGCCGAGGTCCATCTCCGGCATGGTCACGCCGAGCTCCTCCGAGACCCGCGCGTGCAGCGCGAGCACCCGGCGGGCCGCGACCTCGAACCCGGACGAGTCGAAGATCTGCGAGCCGATGTGGGAGTGCAGGCCCAGCAGCTCGAGGCCAGGGGCCTCGGACACGCGGCGTACGGCGTCGAGGGCGTCGCCGGAGGTGATCGAGAAGCCGAACTTCTGGTCCTCATGGGCGGTGGCGATGTACTCGTGGGTGTGGGCCTCGACGCCCGCGGTCACCCGGACCATCACGCCGGCGGTGCGGCCGAGGTCGGCCGTGACGGCCGCCAGCCGGTCGATCTCATGGAAGGAGTCGACGATGATCCGGCCCACGCCGATCTCGACGGCGCGGCGCAGCTCGGCGACGCTCTTGTTGTTGCCGTGGAAGCCGATCCGGGCGGGGTCGAAGCCGGCCCGCTCGGCGACGGCGAGCTCGCCGCCGGTGCACACGTCGAGGTGGAGCCCCTCCTCCGCCACCCACCGGGCCACGGTGGTGCAGAGGAAGGCCTTGCCGGCGTAGTAGACGTCGTACGCCGAGAAGGCGTCGCGAAAGGCCCGGGCGCGGGCCCGGAAGTCGGCCTCGTCGAGGACGTACGCCGGGGAGCCGTGCTCGGCGACCAGGTCGGTCAGCGCGACACCGCCGACGGTGAGCCGGCCGTCGACCTTCTCGGCGGTCGTGGACCACAGGTGCTGGACCAGGGTGTTGGGGTCGGCGGGCTGGCGCAGCCACGACGGACCCTTGAGGGCTCCGTCGGCGTGGGCCCAGCCGGCTTCGTGTGCAGGCAACGGTCCGCGCTCACATGCGCTCGGGCGCGGAGACGCCGAGCAGGTCGAGGCCGTTGGCGATGACGGTGCGGGTGGCGGCGACCAGCACGAGGCGGGTCAGGTTGACCGGGCCGACGGGCTCGTCGCCCTGCGGGAGCATCCGGCACTCGCGGGTGTCGTACCACTTGTTGAAGACCGAGGTGGTCGCCTCGAGGTAGCGGGCGATCCGGTGCGGCTCGCGCAGCTCGGCTGCGCTGGCGACGACCCGCGGGAACTCCGCCAGCGCGCGCAGCAGCTGGCCCTCGAGCTCGTGAGAGAGCAGCGCAGGGTCGAAGCCGTCGCGGGCGTCGGCGACGGACATGCCGAGATCGGCGGCGTTCTCCATCATCCGGCAGGTGCGGGCGTGGCCGTACTGCACGTAGTAGACGGGGTTGTCGTTGGAGGCCTTGGTGATCTCCGCGACGTCGAGGGTCAGCGGGCTGTCGGCGGGGTAGCGCGCCAGGGAGTAGCGCAGGGCGTCGACGCCGATCAGGTCGACCAGCTCGCCGAGGGTGACGATCTCGCCGGCACGCTTCGAGAGCCGGACCTCCTCGCCGTCGCGCATGATCTTGACCAGCTGGCCGATCGGGACCTCGATGTGCTCGGCCGGGTCGTCGCCCGCGCAGGCGGCCATCGCCTTGAGGCGCCCGACGTACCCGTGGTGGTCGGCGCCGAGCAGGTAGATGCACACGTCGAAGCCGCGCTCGCGCTTGTCGACGTAGTAGGCGGTGTCGGAGGCGAAGTAGGTGAGCTCGCCGTTGGTACGGCGGAGCACGCGGTCCTTGTCGTCGCCGAAGTCGGTGGTGCGCATCCACAGCGCGCCGTCCTGCTCGAACAGGTGGCCCTGCTTGTCGAGGACCTCCAGAGCGTGCTCGACCTTGCCGTTGTCGTGGAGCTGCCGCTCGGAGAACCAGACGTCGAAGTGGGTGTTGAAGGAGTCGAGCTGGTCCTGCTGCTCCTTGAGCTGCAGGGCGTAGCCGGCCTCGCGGAACGCGACGAGGCGCTCCTCGTCGGGGAGGTCGAGGATGCCGGGCTGCTCGGCGACGACGGCGCGGGCGAGGTCGGCGATGTAGTCGCCTCGGTAGCCGTCCTCCGGCACCGGGCGGCCGAGGGCGGCGGCCTCGATGCTGGCCGCGAACTTGTCCATCTGGTTGCCGCGGTCGTTGATGTAGAACTCGCGGGTGGCCTCGGCGCCCGCGGCGGAGAGCACACGGGCGATGGCGTCACCCAGGACGGCCCAGCGGGTGTGGCCCAGGTGCAGCGGCCCGGTCGGGTTCGCGGAGATGAACTCGATGTTGATCCGCTGCCCTGCCAGCGCCTCGTTGCGGCCGTAGGTCTCCCCCGCCGTGACGACGTCCAGGGCGACCTGGCCCTGCGCGTCCGCGGCCACGGAGATGTTGAGGAAGCCCGGGCCGGCGACGTCGACCTTGGCGATGCCGTCGGCGGCCTCGAGACGCTGCTGGACCAGGGTGGCCAGCTCGCGCGGGTTCATGCCGGCCTTCTTGGCCAGTTGCAACGCCACGTTGGTGGCGTAGTCGCCGTGCTCCCGCTGGCGCGGACGCTCCACCGTCACCGTCGTCGGGACCCCGTCGGGCAGGGTGAGGGCACCCTCGTCGGACAGGGTCGTCAGGACGTCGACGATCGTGGCGGAGAGCTGCTCGGGAGTCACCGCGCAAGGGTATCCGCGACACGCCGCCCCACCCGAACCCATACCGCCATCCGGCAGCCGCGCGCCGGCCGAGCCCGCCGAGACCCGTCGAGGTGTGGAGGGCGGCGACCAACGGAGGTCGAGCCCGTCGAGACCCCCGCAGCCGGCGCAGGGCGGCGATGTACGCCGGTCGAGCCCGTCGAGACCCCCGCAGCCGGCGCAGGGCGGCGATGTACGCCGGTCGAGCCCGTCGAGACCGTCAAGACCCCGCGAGCCACGCACGGCGATGAGGTACGCCGGTCGAGCCCGTCGAGACCCCGCGAGCCACGCACGGCGGTGAGGTACGCCGGTCGAGCCCGTCGAGACCCTCTGGCATGCGGGGTGGTGACACGCCCGTGTCCCCGCCGAGCGTTGCCTGGCGGGGTGTGGGGCGGGGCATCTACTCCTCGGGCGGGTCGACCCCACGATGGGCGTCGATCAGTCGCTGCCGGGTGGCGGCGGGGTCGGGGGTGACGTCGCGGGTTCCGGTCTCGTCACGCAGGTAGGCGTGTCCGTACGGACTGCGCCAGAGGAAGGTGCCGTCGTCGACGTGG